>NZ_JAQCSY010000001.1:0-274891 GCF_027686195.1 Coprococcus sp. AF102-57
GCTTTTCTCCCTTATAACAACCAAAACAACAGAAAAATAAAAGAAAAGTATAAATAGTAACCATCGCCAGATTGAGATTGTTTGCAAGGTCTTTTGAAGCCCGTTGCCGGACTTCGTTGCCGACACCCTCTGTCTGGCTATTTTCATGTATGGAGGATAACTGCCTATGGCAAAAAACAAAACAGAGATTCATGTGACCACTGTATTTGACGGGGAACTGGACGCAACCGATGTGTTCGTCAGCCTGATTTCCCAGAAATACGGTAAAATAAATACAAAAGAATATCTTGCTAAAAAGAAAGATATAGGCTATAATGAAGATGAGGTTCAAAAGAGCCAGATACCGTCTGGATTGTGTGGGTAAATGGCTATGATGAACGAAATGGAATACAGAACAATCGGTTCGGCACTTGCCGGGGGCTATCGTGCGGCGGTCTATTGCAGGCTGTCAAAGGACGATGACCTGCAAGGCGAAAGTGCCAGTATCGCCAACCAGCGGGATATGCTGGAAAAATACTGCGAAAAGCAGGGATGGGAGGTTGTGGCAGTCTATCAGGACGATGGCTTCACAGGTCTTAATATGGAGCGTCCTGATTTACAGAGGATGTTGAGAGCTATTGAGCGCAGGCAAATCAACCTTGTCATCACGAAAGACCTCAGCCGACTGGGGCGTAACTATCTGCAAACCGGGCATTTGATTGAGGACTTTTTCCCAAGAAACGGTGTCCGCTATATTGCCATGAATGACGGTATCGACACCCTGCGGGATAACAACGATATCGCCCCGTTCA
Organism: Coprococcus sp. AF102-57; assembly: GCF_027686195.1. Classification (NCBI taxonomy): domain Bacteria; kingdom Bacillati; phylum Bacillota; class Clostridia; order Lachnospirales; family Lachnospiraceae; genus Coprococcus; species Coprococcus sp. AF102-57. The sequence goes on from NZ_JAQCSY010000001.1 coordinate 792, forward strand.
AGAATATCCTGAATGAGATGTACAGCAAGGATATTTCCAAGAAAGTCCATTCCTCTTATCTTCTGAAAGCGCAGAAAGGACAGTTTACCGGGTGTCTTGCCCCGTTTGGGTATCGGAAAGACCCGGAGGACAAAAACCATCTGCTCATTGACGAGGAAACCGCCCCGATTGTGCGGCTGATTTTCGGATATGCCCTGAACGGTCATGGTCCGAACTATATCCGCAGACGGCTGGAGGAAGAAAAAATCCCCTGCCCCACATGGTGGAACCGGGAACGGGGGCTTCGCAACACCCGAACCAAATGGGAAAAGAAAGACCCGGAAAACGGGCGGTATATGTGGGACTTCTCCGTTATCAAAGACCTTTTGATGAATCCCGTCTACACCGGTGCGATTGCTTCCCAGAAAAAAGACTACCGTTTCAAAATCGGCACAATTGGGGAAAAGAAGCCGGAGGACTGGATTGTGGTGGAGGGACAGCATGAACCGCTGATTGACCGCATGAGCTTTGACATTGTGCAGAACAAGCTGAAATCCCGCCAGCGTCCGGGGCAGACCGATGAAATCAGCCTGTTTGCCGGATTGTTAAAATGCGGCGAGTGTGGGAAGTCGCTGACGGTACGCTACACAAACGCAAAACATCCCCAGCGGATTTATTCCTGCAAGACCTACAACGCCTTTGGAAAGAACCACTGCACCCAGCACCGGATTGACTATGACACCCTTTACAGCCATGTGCTGCGGAAAATCCGGGAATGTGCCAGAGCTGCCCTGATGGACGGGGAAGCGGTTGCCGACCGCCTGACCAATACCTGTGAAGCAGAGCAGCGGGAACAGCGGGAAGCAATGGAACGCTCCCTTACAAGGGACGAGGAACGGATTGAGGTTCTGGACAAAATGGTCATGCGGCTTTATGAGGATATGATTGCAGGGCGTATCAGTGAGCAGAATTTCAACACCATGCTGGAAAAGACACAGACCGAGCAGACGGAGCTTAAAGCAAAAGTGTCCGAGGGCAGAAAGCGGCTGTCTGATGAAGTCCAGCTTGCCAATGACGCAAAACAATGGGTGGAAGCCATTCAGGAATATGCCAACATCACAGAGCTGGACGCAGCCACCCTTAACCGCTTAATCAAAGAAATCGTCGTGCATGAACGCATTGACGAAGATAAAACAAGACACATTTCTATCGAAATTCATTTTAATCTCAAACCCATCCCGGAGGTGGAACAGGTCACTGCCTGACCTGTCCCGCCGGGACGGTTCTCTAAAAAACACCATATAGATTTTTTGTACGCCGCCGCCCGCCATCGAGCAGAGTTTTACACCTAATTGGGGATAAAACAGCTCATGGCTGGCGGCGGTGTCGTTCTGATCGGTCTTCAGCTTATCCCTCTGCTGTCCGGCCTGTTCAGCTAAGTGTCACCCGTTGTCCCTTTTCCAGAAAAGGAGCTGATGTATGGACTTTATCATCGACGCAATCGTTGAATGGCTGAAAGGTCTGCTCGTCGATGGTATCATGGGAAATCTGGATGGCCTTTTCGATAACGTCAATCAGAGCGTTGGCGAGATCGCCACACAGGTAGGCACGACCCCGGCGGACTGGAACGCCGGGGTCTTTTCCATGATACGACAGATCTCTGAAACTGCCATCCTGCCAATCGCCGGGGTCATCCTCACTTTTGTAATGACTTATGAGCTGATACAGATGCTCATAGAACGCAACAACCTCCATGAAGTTGACACATGGATGTTTTTTAAGTGGGTGTTCAAAACCTTTGTGGCTGTGATGATCCTGACGAACACCTTCAATATCGTGCTGGCGGTCTTTGATGTGAGCCAGCATGTGATACAGCAGTCAGCGGGCATTATCCAGAACGGGACAGAGATCACGCCGGATGTGCTGGACAGTTTGCGGACAGAGCTTGAGGCGATGGAGTTAGGTCCTCTGTTCGGACTCTGGCTACAATCCTTCCTGATCCAGCTTACCATGATTGCCTTAAACATCGTGATCTTCGTCATCGTATATGGCCGTATGATTGAAATTTATTTACTCACAAGTTTAGCGCCTATCCCGTTTGCCACAGTCCCCAACAGGGAAACCGGACACATGGGGCAGAACTATTTCCGCTCCCTCTTTGCAGTAGGCTTTCAAGGCCTATTGATTTTAGTCTGTGTCGCCATCTATGCGGTGCTGATCCAGAGTATCGCCACCGACGGCGACCCCATCGGGGCAATCTGGGGCTGTGTGGGATATACGGTGCTGCTGTGTTTTACCTTATTCAAAACAGGCAGTCTTGCAAAATCCATCTTCGGCTGCCATTAAGAGACTTCGGGCCATGCTGACCCGAAGCGGAAAGGAGGCGGTATGCCTCGGCGTTACAAACAGGGTGCGGACGGACAGCCGCACCCGGCTTTCTACGGAAAGCTCCCCGAAGAATTTTCTAAAGCAGACACCATGCGCTTTATGGTGGAAACCGATCTGAAACTGTCCGGGTGCGTATCGGCGGACACGCTGGCGGCACTCCGGGCGGAAGGCTATGACTACAAGGACGGGAACCTTGTTCCCGCCGGAAAGGAGGAAACCATGCAGGAAAAGGTTGCAAACACCACCCCGGCCGCACCGTTGAAGCTGGATGTAAGCGTGCGGGTCATCGAACCTGTGAAAAATCTGATGGGCTTTGCCAGCGTGAAATTCAATGACTGCTTTGTGGTGGAAAATCTGAAAATCGTACAGGGCAGCAAGGGCCTCTTTCTTGGGATGCCCAGCCAGCCGGACGGCAAAGGCGGCTACCGGGATATGGCCTACCCTGTCACAAAGGAGTTCCGAGAACAGCTCAACACCGCTGTTCTGCAAGCCTATGAGGCAAAGCTGGAACAGATGGCGGAGCGCGGCTCTGTGGGGCGTGCGTCCATCAGCGACCAGCTCAAAGCCGGGAAAGCGGCTGCTGAGCAGGCAAAGACAGAACGGTCCCCAAAGGAAAAGACCAGCCGTGGTGCGGAGCGTTGATTTCGGGCCATGTTGGCCCGAAGCAGAAAGGAGGCGGGAACCATGCCACGCAAACGGACGGGCTATGACGCGGCCTGCTATTACGACGGAAAACTGCTGGGCCGCTGTACCAAAGCGGACAGCGATGCCTATACCCTGTTGATGAACGCCTGCGGCGGGGACGCCGCCCGTGTCCTTCGGGAATATGCCTATTTTTCCCCGGAACTTCGCGCCATCTTGGAAAAGGCGGCGCTCATGCAGGCGGACCGGAGCCGGACGGGCGGAATGTTCCATGCGCCGAAAAGCTCCCCGTGGGGCGAGGTGCAGAGCTGTGAAACCCTCTGTCCGGGGGTGTTTCTGGTATCTACCGCCAGCCACGGCGGAACGATGGTGGCAAATGAGGTAGCCGCCGTCCTCTCCCCAGCAGCGAAAAAGTGCGGCTTCAAGGACAAGGGCTATATTTGCTATGAGGAGGACGCACAGGAAAGCGTAGTGCTCCGGGAGCTGCTGGACAAAAAGCTGTGGAAAATCCCTGACCGCATTAAGGACAAAGGACAGTTTGAAGAAAAACTCAATCAGTCCATCCGGCAGTATCACCCCGAATACTGGCGGGCAAGGCAGAGCGGACGAGAGGCCGCCGAAGCTGCCCGCAGCACAGCCCCGGCCAAAGAGGCCGCAAGATAACCTCGGGCCATGCTGGCCCGAAGCAATAAAGGAGGTGTACCAAAATGGCCTATGTGCCAGTACCAAAAGACCTTTCCAAAATCAAGACAAAGCTGGCCTTCAACCTAACGAAGCGCCAGCTTGTTTGTTTTTCCAGCGCGGCGGCGGTGGGCCTCCCGGCTTACCTGTTTTCCCGTGGCAGTATCGGGAACAGTGCCGCCATGTTCCTGATGATCGGCCTCATGCTCCCGTTCTTCTTTCTGGCTATGTATGAGCGGGACGGCCTGCCGTTGGAAAAAGTGCTGAAAAATATCATCCGCACCCGGTTCCTCTATCCCCGTGTGCGGCCTTACAAAACCGAAAACTTCTATGCGCTGCTTAGCGCCAGAAAGGAGGCGCAGCCGATTGCGAAACAGCAGAAGGGCCGGAAAGCCCGCAGGCAGAAAGCCTGAAAAGCAGGGCCTTACCGGCCTGTTCACAAAAGGAAAGAACATTCCCACCACCGCCCAGCAGACCCTCCCTTACCGGGAAATGTACCGGGACGGGGTGTGCCGGGTAGCGGACCGCTATTACACCAAAACCATTGAATACGAGGACATCAACTACCAGCTCGCACAGTCCGAAGATCAGGCAGCCATCTTTGATGGGTGGAGCGCCTGCCTCAACTACTTTGACAGCAGCCTTCCGTTCCAGCTTTCCTTCCTCAACCACCGAAGCCACCCGGGCAGCCGGTACAGCGTGAACATCCCCATGCAGGATGACGATTACAACAGCGTCCGGTGTGAGTATGTGGAAATGCTGGAAAACCAGATCGCCAAAAGCAACAACGGCATTGTTCGCACAAAGCTCCTGACCTTCGGCGTGAACGTGGACGACCTTTCCACCGCCAGGGCAAGGCTGGAACGTGTAGAGGCGGACATTTGCGGGAACTTCAAAAAGCTGGGCGTCAAGTGCCGCTCCCTTTCGGGGCTGGAACGGCTGGAGCTTCTTCACGGGCAGCTTCACCCCGGCAGCGGCTCCCCCTTCCGGTTTTCATGGGATATGATCCCCAAAACCGGACTTTCCACCAAAGACTTTATCGCCCCGGACAGTTTCGACTTCCGTTTCAGCCGTCTGTTCCGGGTGGGGACGACTTGGGGCGCTGCCTCCTACTTGCAGATTTTGGCCTCGGAGCTCTCGGACAAGCTGCTGGCGGAGCTTTTGGAAATGGATGCGGAAATGACCATCACTCTCCATATCCAAACCGTCGATCAGGCCGCCGCCGTAAAATCTATCAAGGCCAAAGTCTCCGACATTGACAAGATGAAGGTGGAGGAACAAAAGAAGGCAGCCCGATCCGGGTACGACATGGACATACTTCCCCCCGACCTTGTAACGTACAGCAACGACGCAAAGACCCTTCTGGAAGATTTACAGAGCCGGAATGAAAGAATGTTCCTTCTGACCTTCCTTGTGGTAAACATGGCCCCGACCCGCCGGGAGCTGGACAACGACCTGTTCACGGTGTCCGGTATCGTCCAGAAATACAACTGCACCTTGAAGCGGCTGGACTTCCAGCAGGAGGACGGTTTTCTTTCCAGCCTTCCGCTGGGCCATAACGGCATTGAGATCAAGCGCGGCATGACGACCAGTTCCACGGCCATTTTCGTTCCCTTTATGACGCAGGAGCTCCGCATGGATGGCGAAGCCGTCTATTACGGGCTCAACGCACTTTCCCATAACGTCATCATGGCAAACCGGAAAAAGCTCAAAAACCCCAACGGCCTGTTCCTCGGCGTGCCGGGCTCCGGCAAATCCTTTGCCGCAAAGCGGGAGCTTGTGAACGTGTTCCTTGCCACCCGTGACCGGATCATTGTGGTGGACCCGATGGGCGAATACTCGCCCCTTATCAAGCGGCTGGGCGGTCAGGTCATCGAGATCGCCCCGGACAGCCCCCACCACATCAATCCGATGGACATTGACCTGAGCTTTGACGAGGAAAACCCGATGGCGCTGAAAGCCGACTTTATCCTGTCACTGATGGAGCTGATCGTTGGCGGCAAGGATGGCTTGCAGCCGGTGGAGCGGACCGTCATTGACCGCTGTGTACGCCAGATGTACCGGGAACACTTGCAGGACCCGGAAACAAGCAAAATGCCGACCCTCCAAACCCTGTATGACCTGCTCTGTTCCCAGCCGGAGGGCGAGGCGGTACGGCTGGCAACTGCCCTTGAAATCTATGTGTCGGGTTCCCTTAACGTGTTCAACCATGAAACCAATGTGGACCTGAACCGCCGTCTGGTATGCCTTGACTTGAAAAAGCTGGGGGCCGGGCTTCGGACGATTGCCATGCTCATTATGCAGGACTTGGTAAACTCGCAGGTGTCTATGAATTTCCTGCGCGGTATCGCTACATGGTGCTACTTCGACGAGTTCCATGTGCTGCTCCGTGACCGGCTGACGGCAAGCTACTGTGTGGCGATCTGGAAAATGCTGCGAAAAAAAGGGTGCGTTCCCAGTGCTTTAACGCAGAACGTGAAGGATTTTCTGGCAAGCCCGGAGATCGAGAATATCTTTGAAAACTCGGACTTCCTTGTGCTGCTCTCGCAGGCACAGGGGGACCGGCAGATTTTAGCCAAACAGCTTGGGATCAGCCCCCACCAGCTTTCCTATGTGACCCATACCAATTCCGGCGAAGGGCTGCTGTTCTTCGGGAACACCACCATCCCGTTTGTTGACCGCTTCCCGCAGAATACCGAGCTGTACGCCATTATGACCACCCGCCCGGAGGACAAAAAACAGGAAATGAACCGGGCATAACGCACTTCGGGCCATGATGGCCCGAGGTTTGGAAAGGAGGGATACATCATCGGAAAGAAACCGGACAAACGGAATTTTCAAAGGCCGGGGCCGACGGAGGATACCGGGGGCAATCGCCTCGGACCGGCTGAACGGGAAGGGCCTTCCCCCGCACCGTCCCGACGCCTGCGGTTTGAGGACGAGGATGCCGGACAGGACAGCCCTTCGGGCCACGATGGCCCGAAGTCCAAAAGCGGCAAGTTTCAAGAGGACAGCCGGAAAAGCCGTCTCTCTGACCGCATGAGGCAGGAAGATGAAGCGGGCGGGCCGCAGGATACCGGCAAGGCACAGGAGCCGGAGGGCCCCGCCGAGAAGGCCGGGAGCAAAAAGGACAAGTACCAGAAAGCACAGGCAAAAGCGGAACACGCCGGGAAAAAGCTGGGAAAGGCTCGGGAGAAACTGGACAAGACCGAGGCAAAACGGGCAGCGAAGAAACCGCCGGGGCTTGCGAAGAAAGCTGTCCGGGGAGCCCGCACCGAAGCATGGTTTTATCTCCACAACAAAATCCACGAAGTTGAGCAGGAAAATGTGGGTGTGGAAGGAGCCCATAAGTCGGAACTTGTGGCCGAGGCCGGAGCCCGGAAACTGACCCGGTATGCCAAACGGAGATACCGGGAGCACCCGGCCCGGAAGGTGGCAAAGTGGGAACGGAAGGACATAAAAGCCCGGGCCAATGTGGATTTCCAGAAGATGGCCGCCGAGCACCCGGAGCTTGCCAGCAATCCGCTTTCCCGTGTGCAGCAGAAGTGGAAACTGAAACGCCGGTATTCCAAAGAGGCAAAGGCGGCGGCAAAGCAGAGCGCAAAGGCCGCAAAGAAAGCCGCTGCCGCTTCGGGGAATGTGACCCGTCGGGCGGCGCAGTTTGTGACCCGTCATCCTGTGGCGGTGCTGGTCCTGCTCCTGCTGTTGCTGCTCTGTTTTCTTGTGTCGGCGGTAAGCTCCATCTTCCCCACGCTTGGCAGCGGCCTTGCCAATGCGTTATCCGGCACCTCCTATGCCTCGGAGGATACGGATCTGCTGGGGGTGGACGAGGACTACGCGGCGCTGGAAAACGAGCTGGCGCAGACGGTAGCGAACATTGAAAGCACCCATCCCGGCTATGACGAGTACCGCTATTCCGTGGACGAGATCGGCCATAACCCCTATGAGCTGGCGTCCTATCTCTCGGCAAAGTACCATGTGTATTTCCGGGAACAGGTGCAGGACGAACTGCGGGAAATCTTCGAGGCACAGTATGAGCTGACCTTGACGGAGGAAGTCGAGATACGCTACCGCACCGAAACCAGCACCGACCCGGAGACCGGGGAAACCACCACCGAGGAAGTCCCCTATGAGTATTACATCTTAAATGTGACCCTCACAAACAAGACACTGCCTGCCGTGATCCTGCCGAGGCTTAACGAACAGCAGCGGGAAATCTACACCGTTATGCAGCAGCTCAAAGGCAACAAGCCCTATCTGTGGGAAGGAATTTACAACGGCGGCGAAGATACCGGCCCCAGCTATGAGATACCCGGCGAGGCGCTGGATGACCCGGCTTTTGCGGCGCTCATGGAAGAAGCCACAAAGTACATCGGCTGGCCCTATGTGTGGGGCGGCTCCAGCCCGTCCACCTCCTTTGACTGTTCGGGCTTTGTCTGCTGGGTGTACACGGCCAGCGGCGTCCACAACCTGCCCCGTACCACGGCGCAGGGCATTTACAACCAGTGTGCTATCATTTCCCCCTCCGAGGCAAAGCCCGGCGACATTATCTTTTTCACGGGAACCTATGACAGCCCCGGCCCTGTGTCCCATGTGGGGATTTATGTGGGCGACGGGATGATGCTTCATTGTGGTTCGCCCATCCAATACGCAAATATCAATTCAAGCTACTGGCAGACACATTTCTATGCCTTCGGGCGTTTGTGAGCCAGAGGAAAGGAGTCCTTGCATGAACAAGATCGACAAGCTCGATAAGGAACTGGAAAAAGCCCGGGAGAAGGCTGCCGAATGGCAGGCCAAAATCCGGGAGCTGGAAAAGCAGAAACAGGAGGAAGAAAACAGCCAGATCGTACAGGCGGTGCGTTCTCTCAAACTGACCCCCGCCGAGCTGATGGCCTTTCTGAACGACCCCAAAAACAGCCTTACAGCTTCGGGCCATACTGACCCGAAGCCGGAGGCGCCCGAAAAGGAGGACACAGCCCATGAAGAAAATTAAATACCGCAGGCTGGCGGCGATGGCTGCCAGCCTTTTGTGTTGCCTGATCTTTACAGTCCCGGCTTATGCACAGAGCAGCGAGCCGCAGCCGGAGACAGCTCCCTCCCCGGCAGAAACCGAAGCAGAGCCGGAAACCCAGAACCCCTTTACCACGGACGGGACGGGAACCGTGGTGGACAACGCCACCGACGAGGATGGAAAGGAGTTCTACACCATCACGACCGCAGACGAGAGCGTGTTTTATCTGGTGATCGACAAACAGAAAACCAGCGAGAACGTCTATTTCCTCAATACCGTTACCACAGACGACCTTCTGCCTCTTGCCGAACAGGGTAAGGAACCGCCCAAAGAAGTGACCCCGGAGCCAGAGCCAAAGCCCACCGAACCGGTGGAGGAAGTACCGGAACCCGAGCCGGAGAAAAAGGACAGCCCCCTTCTCTCTCTGCTCCTGATCGGTGCGGTGGTGCTGGCCGGCGGTGGAATTGGTTACTATTTCAAGATTTACAAGCCGAAGCATGAAGCCCCGGATTTGGAAGATGATTACTGCGAATATGAGGACGGGGAGCTGGAGGAGATCGCAGAGGAACCCGAGGACGAAGATACCCCGCCGTGGGAGGAAGATACGGAGGAATGAGAATGAATTTTACAAGCAGCCCTTTTGAACGAATGATGAAGGAAGTACCGCACCCCGGCTGGGACAATGACGACCCTTGTAAGGGATGCCGTTACTACAAGGAGTGCAAAGGAAAGAAAAAACAGTGCCGGAAGAAGTTCCGGGCGCTGATCGTGGAGCCCCGCCCTTCGGGCCATCGTGGCCCGAAGTCTTAAATGGACGCCCGGGAGCTGACCCGTGACGAGAAGAAGAAAATCCGCACTCTGGTCACGGGGATGTGCGCCAACTATGACCGGGAAAGCGGCCTGTGCCTTCCTCTTGACTGTGCCTGCTATATGCTGCACAAGTGCTGGACAGGGGCGTACTGCCGTTATTTTCGTGAGTCTGTCCTGCCCCTTAACCCGGAGCTTCAAGCGGCGCTGACAACGGAAGGCATTTCCCCGGAGCTGCGGGCCTGTGCGGCCTGCGGAAAGGCGTTTTTGCCCGAGGGGCGTCAAGCCTACTGTTCCGACGCCTGCAAGGCCGAAGGGAACCGCCGGAAAAGCCGGGAACGCATGAGGAAAATGCGGGAGAAAAGGCCGGGCGGCTGTTACGATTTGCCGCCTCCAAAGGCTTGACATTCCGGGCTTTTTTGAGGGTGTTTCCGGGGTGGGAATATCTTATTACATTTCTCCCCGGTCTGCCCTCTTATTTCGTAACATCCAGCACTTCGGGTCATGTTGACCCGAGGCACAGAAAGGAGGGATCTCTTGGAGACAGTACAAGGATATGTGATTTTGAAAGCTGCCACCTTTGAAACCGGACACGGCTTTGCGCTGGGGCATAATCCGGGAGCGCCGAGCCCCTTTGTGACCTGGCAGTTTACCGAGGGGGAAAACGGCCATCGGGATTACTACTGGGGCCGCTATGGAACCAGTCAGGCGTGGGTGCAGAGGGACTTTGACCGCCGGGTGGACGACTATCAGCAGCTTTACCATGCGGCGGTCAAGCATACCGAGCTGGGACCGGAGGGCGTTTACCGCTATTATTCCACCCAGCGGCCCGTGGACATAGGAACTTACCCGAAGCTGCCGGATAACCAGCCTCTTTCCATCGTCAACTACGACGATGACAGGCGGCGTCCTGTGGCAGACGGCAGTCTGATGGCATGGGGCGAACTGACCTACGCAAAGCCGCTGACCGAAAAGCAGATGGAGGATTATGAACTGAAACCAGCACCGGGCAATCCTGACCTGGTGCGCCCATCCATTACCTCCCGGCTTAAAGAAGGAACCAGAGGGCAGAAACCCCCGAAGGAGCCCGGCCAGAAGCGGAGCCATAAAAACCATGAGGAACGATAAAGGAGGAACGCCATGCACGAAAAAGACAACTATCTGAAAACCGCCGAGCTCTCCACGGAGCAGAACTGCAACATGATCGACGGCGTACCCAACAACACGCCCATCCCACCCACGCCCCCGGAGCTGGACGCAAAGCCGCTGGACAAGGTAAAGGAGCCCAAAGAGCGCCGGAAAGGCCGGGAGCTGGAACGCTGATGGAGAACCGCAAGCGGAATGTCCATCTGCACGTCATGGTAACACCGGACGAGCTGGCAGCCATCCATAAGCGGATGGCCGAGGCGGGCATTTCCAACGCCGGGGCTTATGTACGGAAAATGGCTCTGAACGGGTATATCCTGCACATCGACCTTGCGCCCGTAAAAGAACTGATCTCTCTGCAACGGCGCTGTTCCAACAATCTCAATCAGGTCGCCGTACACGCACACACCTATGGCGTGTACCCGGAGGAAATCGACGGATTGAAGCGGGACTATGAAAAGCTGTGGGGCGAGGTGTCAAAGGTGCTGCGGGAGCTCTCCGAGCTGGTGGTAAAGTAAGACGAGGGCGGCAGGCTTCCGTTGCGGGGCTTGCCGCTCTGCTCTTTTTTTACCACTTCGGGATATGCTGGCCCGAGGATTGACGGAGATAGAGTTCAGGTGTAGACTAAAATAAAAAACCTCAAGATGGATAGGGGAACAAAAATGAACAATACAAAAAATTATGCAAATCAATGGGATATAAGCGCTCAATTCTTTTATGAAAAGGGTTATTACTCTTGGATGGCACAGAGAATAAATAAATTCCAAACCGTTGTCGAAGTTGGATGTGGTACTGGATACAGTACACTGGCATTAGTCGAAAACGGACACAAAGTAATTGCGATTGATAAAAATCGTGATTGTATTGCAAAAGCAAAGCAATTACTTTTGAATAGAGGTATTGCAGAAGATAGCGTAATATTTATAGAGGGAGATATTGCGGAAGATTCTTTTAGAAGTAGGATTACTTCTACATTTGAATTTGATGTTGTACTCTGCTGGAATGTTGGCTCTTATTGGAGCAAAGAAATGATCGAATACTATCTTCCATATATGCTTGAATATGGTTTGAATAGATTTCAGATAGTGCAAAACCCTGAATCGTCATATTCAGAGTTGATTTTATGGGAAACGTGCAGATTAGCTAAGGCAAAGCAAGTAGCTGTTCATATTGTCGATAGAGGGGCTGAAACCCTCAATGAACAGAACGACCCGTATTACAAGACACTAAGGGATGAATTTGGATACAAAGAAATTATATATGCAAATCAAAATGCGCTAACTATATCAAAAGGAGGTCGCATGTTAGCAACCAATGGTGTTGTAAACACAGAGAATTTCTTGGATATTGTGTTCGTTTCGATACTAATGCAATAATGATTTTGAATACGCATAAACAAGGGAGTGCCAGTAGGTACTCCCTTGTTTATTTCCCTTCGGGCCAGCATGACCCGAAGTTTTGGGACAGGATTTACTAATCTTTCGCAACATTTATGTCCCCGGGCAGGCATGATAAAATAGAGGTAGGAAGGATAGATAAAGGAGGTTTTGAAGATGAAGATACTGCTGAAAATATTGGTTGCGCCCTTCGCTCTGGCGTTGTCCCTTCTGGCGGCTCTGCTGGTGTTCCTGTTTGATATTTGTGCCGTCCTGCTGACGATTGCCTCTGTGATCCTGGTGGTGCTGGGTATCGCTCTCTTTTTCACGCCGACGCCCATAGGCGGGATTGTATTTCTGTTTCTTGCCTTCCTTCTTTCGCCGTATGGACTGCAAGCGGCGGCGGGCTCCCTTCTCTGGGCGCTGGACGGAGGCAAATCCGCTCTGTACCGGTTTCTGACAAGTTAACTTCGGGTCAGCATGGCCCGAAGCAGGAAAGGGTGACTTGAGGCCACCCTTTCCTGCTTTATTCTATATCTACATACGAAAAAGATTGCGGGGCAAGTGTGATATTGTAATCTAATAAATCTCGTGGAGGATCAAATATTTCCACTTTTCCTAATTTATAGGCGTATGCTGTTTTGCACCCATGAAAATATTCCCGATATTTTTTTCTGCTAATGCCCGCGTTACTTTTAGTCTGTTCCCATAAGGTGGAGGGAGCTGCACAAATAGTCCCCAGTATTTCAACTTTTGCCACTACTTTCATTACCGGAGATGTGCTATATACAAGTAGAACAGAACTGTTACTTCGTGCTAGCCGTTTACGATATTCATATTTTTTTGTACCAGCCAATATCCTATCAACATATTCTGGTTTTATTGATAATAGAATCGCCTTCAAAATTAAATCCTCATCATTCTACATACTTAATTTCCGTCTCAGAATCGTGCATAATCTGATTATACTGTTCATCACTCAATTTCATAAACGATCTAGGCCCCCTTGGAGCACACACAATGTCATGGTCCCAAAGGTAGCCCAATGTTAATCTTTTGCTCAGGCTTTTGACAAATATAAATTTTAAAACTTTTAAATTACGCCTATGATCACGCCAAAAGCCTTTCAATTCTTCGGTAGAAAAGACACTTCGATTCTGACAGATACTAAGCAGTTCCTCCTGAGAATGAATATTGCTAATAATTTCATCCACCATAGCGACTGTTGTAACAACCGAAGTATATTTTTTATTTGAACCTTCGGGGCCTGTTCGATAAAACAGAATTAGATCACCGGGCTTTACACCATTTCCGGGAGCCCACGAGATATAGACCTTTTGTAATGCATACCTATGAGGTTCTCTTCCGAGAAAATCAATTTTATTCTCGTTGTTCAGTTTGGAATCCGGGAGTAGTGTGGTGTGATATTGTGGGAAAATCGGCAAAATATACTTATTGCAATCATACTGAATGTTGGGAAAGTTTTTGCGAAAAGAAATATTATGATCAAAATCTTTCATCCTTTTTACTAAAACTTGTTCTTCTTTCCCATTTCCAATTTTTACTCCATATTCAGTGAAGCCCCACCTTTTCAGTAATGCAGCCAAAGCGGACAGTTCTTCTCTATCTGTATAGAGTGTTACATAAATTTCGTCAACATTGCGTTGTAAGGCATTGTCAAAAATAATTTTAACAAAACGCTCACCCAACCTAAATCCGGTAGATTCAACTTTAAATGTTCCTACTTTTAATCTACGCATCGGTTTAAAGGGCGGAACAATATCTGAGTAATTCTCATCGACACCTTCTGTTTTTAAGTAGAGGAATCCCAGTACTTTTCCAGCATCCGTATTACATATGTAAGCTTCTTCATCGCACTTGCGAGCAAACCACTTATCAAATCCTGGATAAGCGATACGGAAACTGTCAAAGAAAGAATCGGTTAAATCAACATTTCCGAAATAGGTTTTTTCAACGGCAAGCATTTTATATTCAATGAGACTTGGGTTTTCAGCCGTCGCTGCACTGATAAATGCATTTATTGAAAAAACTCTATCACTTAAACCTAGCTTTATAGCTTTATTTCTTAGTCTCCGATCCTCCGTGATTAGTATGTCAACTCTGTTTGAATATACTTCAAACAATAGGCAATCATCAATCATGTCATTTTGCGATTTTTCCGGAATTCCGATCAATTCTAAAAAAGAATCGTCTGGTTCCTTAATGGTTTTGATTACCTCATATGATTCCAGCTTTACCGAAATAGCCTCTTGCGTTTCTGGATCTCGATATTTTTTTATTTCGGATATAGAGTATGGATGGATTACTTTATCATATTTTAACTTATCCAACCATCGAAAAAGGTGTCCAATACTATAATTGGAAACACGCTTGTTTTCTCTATGGATGATTATATTTGTGTCAAGCAAAGCTCTCATGATTTGGGGCCCCTTTCTATATAAGATAAGCAACTCGTAATATCAGTTTCATCAAAAAGCATATGATGAACATACAGATTACAATTTATGCTTGTAGCAATCTCATGTGCCTTTTCGTGTTCTGCTTTTTGTAAAAGTAAAATTTGACTTTCGGAATACTCTTTTTTGTCTCGCATGGACAAATTTTTTATAATTTGTAAGGACGAGGCCTCTAGCAAAAGTATGGTTTCTATTTCCAGATCATAGAACACCCTACTCGGCAAAGTATCAACATTACCATTTATATCAAATATGCAAAAATGTCCGGCAAGAATAATACTAGGGGTCGATTTCAGAAGTTGCTTGACTTGTGAGGCCAAAATATTCTGATTAGCATCTTTGTCTCTAACCACTTTATTTGCTCCATAAGTTTCACCGTTGACTGCACTAATGAGATCACCGGCAGAAAAATCTGGGATTTTTAATGCGGTTGACAATTTATTACATAATGTGCTTTTCCCTACACCGTAAGTCCCGGCAACAAATATCGTCCCCATATGTATAACCCCCGTTTAACAATCCTTTATTATATATATTTTACATCAAAATCAAGTTGGAGTCTATCGTGTTTTTGGCAAATATCTTATGTTCGGGCCATGTTGGCCCGAAGTCGGGGCGGTCTGAATGGGCCGCCTCTTTCTTATGGAAAGGAGGGATGATTTTTGGCTACTACAACTTTGTTGCAGCGCCATGCGGCCGAAGGCGAAACGATTGCTGAGGCTATCCGGGATTGTCTGGACTATGGCAAGAACCCGGAAAAAACAGAAAGTGGAAAGTACATCTCCGCTTATGAATGTGATCCGGCCACCGTGGCGGACGAGTTCCTTTTGGCAAAGGCCAGCTATGCCGCTATGACGGGCCGGGAACAGAAGAAAGAAAATAATGTGCTGTGCTATCAGATACGACAATCCTTCTATCCGGGCGAGATCACCCCGAAGGAGGCGAACCGTATCGGCTATGAGCTGGCTATGCGCTGGACAAAGGGGCGGCACGCTTTTATCGTTACCACGCACACCGATAAGCAGCACATCCATTGTCACATTTATTACAACTCCACCACCCTTGACTGCACCCGGAAATTCCGAAATTTTTGGGGCTCCAGCTTCGCCCTTCGGCGGCTCTCTGACAGGCTGTGCCTTGAAAACGGGCTGTCCATCGTGGAGAACCCGAAGCCCCGGAGCAAGAGCAAGTATCGGAACTATGGGGAGTGGCAGAAAGACCGGAAAGGGCCGCTTTCCTATCAGGACCGACTGCGCCTTGCTATTGATACTGCGCTGGCGGAACGCCCCGCTGATCTGGACGAATTTCTCAATTTGATGAAGGGGGCCGGGTATGAGGTCAAGACGGTTCGGGGCGGCGGTATCAGCTTCCGGCTGACCGGGCAGGGACAGGAACGCTTCACCCGTCTGCGTGCCTCCACGCTGGGGGACGGCTACGACTTGCAAGATGTTCTGTCCGCCATTGAGGGCAAAGAAAAACGCTCCGGGCGCTCGGGGCGGAAAATCAGTCTGGCGGTGGATATTCAAGCGAAGCTGGCTGCCGGTAAAGGGCCGGGATATGAACGCTGGGCGAAGGTATTTAACATTAAGCAGATGGCCGCCGCTCTTGCCTATATACAGGACAATGGCCTGACCGATTATGAGCAGTTGGCGCAGAAGGCCACCGAGGCGGCAGACCGTTTCCATGCCATTTCCGAGCAGATCAAGCAGACAGAACAGACCATGAAAACCAATGCCGGGCTAAAGGCCGCAACGGTTCAGTATGCCAAAACCCGTCCGGTCTTTGAGCAGTATAAGGCGACGAAGTACAGCCGGAAATTTCTTGCGGAGCATGAGGCCGACCTTGAACTGTACCGGGCTGCACAAGCGGAAATGCGCTCTCTGCTGGGCGGGGCAAAGCTCCCCAAAATGGATGTGCTGAAGGAAGAAGGCTGTAAGCTCACAGCAAAGAAAAAACAGCTCTATGGAGAATACCAGAAGGCACGACGGGATATGCAGGAGATCGTCACAATCAAGGCGAACATTGACACTCTGATGGGCTACACCGAGCCGGGAAGAAAGCAGGAAAAGGAGCGTTAAGGTTATGAAAATAAGGAGCATAGCGACGCTGACACTTCGGGCCATGTTGGCCCGAAGATACGGGTTTGGGGCGAGCCCCAACAAGCCGCCTTTGTGCCACTTGTGGCCACAGAGGCATTGCTTGCCACTTAGCGGCAGCCCCTAAAATGGCGCAAAAAAACAGAGGCCCTTATTGATATGTACCCAGAATTCTGGACACATGAAAAATTGAATTAGGTGCACATGGATGCCTCTCTGAATTTTGTAGGAGGCATCCATTTTGTTTTCTCTTGGATTCTTTCGTTGTTGTAGTAATTTATGTAGCCGTCAACAGCCTTGGCAAATGTTTCAAAAGAGGAATACTCTTTTTCATGCCCGTAGAACATCTCGTTTTTCATCCGTCCAAAGAAGGTCTCCATGATGCAATTGTCGTAACAGTTGCCCTTCCTTGACATGGATTGAATGATTTTGTGATCTTTAAGTGCCTGCCTGAAGTACACGTGCTGGTACTGCCACCCTTGATCAGAGTGAAAGATCAGGCCATCTACAGAGGGAAACTTCGTAAAGGCGCCGGCCAACATTCTCTGGATCTGTTCCATATTGGCACTTTGAGATAAATCATAAGAAATGATTTCGTTTGTGTTCATGTCGAGTATGGGAGAGAGATAACACTTCCCCCACGAAAAACCGAACTGAGATACATCGGTAGTCCATTTTTGCATAGGAGCTGTCGTGCTGAAATCCCGGTCAAGGATATTCTCAGCAACCTTGCCGACCTCGCCCCTGTAGGAATGATACTTTTCCTTTGGGCGCTTTCCTGCCAACCCCATAGTGTGCATAAGCCGTTGTACCCGCTTATGATTGACCTTGTGGCCGCGCTTTATCAGTTCCTGATATACTCTTCGCACACCGTAGCGGCCTTTATGCTGTGAGAAAATGTCTTTGATTTCATCTGCCAAGCAATGGTTTCGAACAGCAACTTGATCGGCCTTGCTCAACTCAAAATAATAGGTAGACCGTGCCATCTGCATAGATTTCAACAGATATTTCAATTGGTATCCTTTTTCACGCAGCTCTTTGATGATCGCTGCTTTCTCGCCTTGAGTTGCGCTGCGTGCCTCTCTTCTCTCAAGGCGATCTCTTTTTTTATAACTTCATTCTCCGCCTTTATATACTCGTTTTCTGCCCGAAGCCGGATCAATTCTTCTCGTTCGGATTCATTCAGTGGCCTTGCTTCTTCCTTTTTCATTTGGGGTACCCCTTTACTTGGACGTCCTTTTTTCATTTCTACCAGGCCATTATACCCCTTTGTTTTATAGTTTTGAACCCATTGATACAATAGTCTATCTTGAATACCGGCCTCGATTGCCACTGACACACAGGATTTTCCGGACATTACTTGGGATACTAGTTCCAGCCGTTCTTCTGGTGTCCAGTTCCTGTTGAAATTTTTGTGTTTCAGTGCTTCTGGACCGCGGCTATCCTCTGCTCTTACCCATAGTCTCACTTTATCCCGAAAGGATTTATCGCTAACACCTTCCGGCGTTTCTGGCCATTTTCCTTCTCGATACAGTTCTACACATTTCCTTTTGTACTCATATGTGTACCGCATAATAATACCCCCTCTACTGGGTGTCCAGTAAAGGGGGTACATATCATATTCTGGAACCTCCGTTTCTCTGGCTTTCTTAATGCCCTCGGCTGTGGCTTCTATTACAACAAGCTCTTTTTCATTCATAGAATTTAGGAGCACATCAATGTGCTTTCTGCAAGAACTTGACCTTGCCCCTCCGTCCGCATGAATAAACTGGTCAACTGAAACGTCAAACATAGTAATAAGTTTAACAAAAAGGTCGAAGCTGGGATACTGACCTTTGTTCTCAATATTCATAATGGTACGGGAGTCACGGTCTACTAATTCCGCAACATAGGCTTGTGTCCAGCCCTTTTCTTCTCTGGCTCGTTTGAGAGCTGCCCCGAGGCCGTGAAAGTCAAACCCTCTTTCATCTTGGTTCATTCTCATATCACCCTATATCATTCTACATTTCGGGTTAAATTATGAGAATGTAATGAGATTTTACATTAAGTAGTATTTTATTTCGCATCCATGTGGGCTCTAACTTGTATTATTCGAGGTAGAGAACTATAATATATCCTGTGGAGGTGCGAAATGGACTATATGACATTGAAAGAGGCCGCCGAAAAGTGGGGCGTGACAGCTCGTAGGGTAAATTATTATTGCGCCGGTGGGCGTATCCCCGGCGCTGTGAAAATGGCTGGTGTTTGGCTGATCCCTAAAGCTGCGGAAAAGCCGATTGATGGCCGGACAAAACAAGGGAGGTTGCTGAAACATGAATAGTGTTTTGATTATAGACGATGACAAGAAACTTTGTGCCTTGATGAAAAAATGTGTGGAACAAGAAAATTTATCTGCGGTAGTAGCACATGGCGGCTTAGAGGGTCTGAGGCTACTGGAAAAAAACAAGGATACCTGTTCACTAATTATTCTGGATGTGATGATGCCAGATATGAACGGGTTTCAAGTATTGCAGAAAATCCGAGAGAAAAACAATGTGCCGGTGCTGATGCTGACCGCCAAAAGCGACGAAGAAGATAAGGTTTCTGGTCTGCGGCTGGGAGCAGACGATTATCTGACAAAGCCGTTTGGAATTAACGAACTGATGGCTCGTGTCAATTCTCTAATCCGGCGCTATACCACCTTAAACCCTGTGACCGGAAACGAAGCCGCCACCATGCTTCTGAAAGATATGGTAATTGATAAAATCAACCGAACCGTAACGGTTCAAAATCTCCCGGTAGACTTGACCGGCAAAGAGTTTGATTTGCTTCTATTTTTGGCGTCCAACAAGGGTCGGGTCTTTACTAAAAAACAACTTTATACGCAGGTGTGGACAGAAGAATATGATTTTGACGACAATAACCTCATGGCATTTATCAGTAAACTGCGAAAAAAAATCGAGCCAAATCCAGAACAACCTTTTTATATTCAGACTGTCCGCGGTGTAGGGTATCGCTTTAACAAGGAGGCATGAGCATGGAAATTAACCTTTATCTATTGTTGTCCTTATTGATTGCTTTGCTGGTAATCAGCTATCTTTTGGGAAAACTTCACCGCGTCCGTGGTCAGCTTTTTCTTATTAGGGATGCCCTAAACGATATAAAAGCCGGGAATTTGAACCGCCGTGTATTGGCGCGGGAAAGCGACCTGACAAAACAAATCTGTTATGATATTAACGAGATTGCCATGAGCAGCCAATCTCGGCTTATACAGCAAAAGCAATCCGAACAGGCTTATAAACGGCTTATGACAAGCCTTTCCCATGATGTAAAAACCCCTCTAGCTTCTCTGGTTGGATATTTGGAGGCTGTGGAAAGCAAGATGGTAACAGGAGCTGAGAAGGAAGAATACATTCAGGTGGCTATGGAAAAAGCCCACCACCTGAAAGATTTTGTGACCGCCCTGTTTGAATGGGTGAAGCTGGATGCCGGGGAACAGATTTTTCATTTTGAGGTCTGCGACCTGAATGAGCTTTCCCGTGACATCATGGCTGATTGGGTGCCGCTGCTGGAAAACCACGATCTTAGCTATGAAATTGAGATACCTGAAACAGAATACATGACACGTGTTGACTCTACCGCCTACACTCGTATTCTCAATAATTTACTGCAAAATATCCTGACGCACAGTGATGCAAGCAAAGTTTTCCTGACCGTGACTGAAACTGAGC
Source organism: Coprococcus sp. AF102-57 (assembly GCF_027686195.1). NCBI lineage: Bacteria > Bacillati > Bacillota > Clostridia > Lachnospirales > Lachnospiraceae > Coprococcus > Coprococcus sp. AF102-57. The sequence goes on from NZ_JAQCSY010000001.1 coordinate 21,108, forward strand.
AACAGGCAAAAATCGTTGTTGCTGATAACGGCAACGGGATTGCCGCCTCTGATCTCCCGCATATCTTTGAACGGATGTATCAATGCGATCACTCCCGTTCTGCCAAAGGGAACGGGCTGGGCCTTTCGATTGCCAAAGAGTTAGTCAGTATTCATAAAGGAACGATTACAGCCGCTAGTGTTCCCGGAAACGGAACAACCTTTATCATCATACTTCCGAAAGCTCTGTGATCCCACAGAGCTTTTTTTGAAAAAATTTTATCTCGGCAAGGTTATGGCAAGGTTTGCGTTTTATAATTGGAACCATGAAAGGAGGAAACCGTATGACGATTATTACAACTGAAATCCAGAAATGGAAACGGAATAAAATTGTCTGGTGCATTTTGGCTCTAACACTTCTGCTTGGAGCGTTTGCGATTGAAAGGGCTTGCAGCATTTCAAGGAGCAGTCCCTTTATGGATAGTTTTGGCGACCTTTATACACTGGCCTTTAAGAATCTGTCCAGCCTGTTTCTGCCGATTGTGCTGGGAATGTTTGCAACGACACTGTTTTTCGATGAACACAAAAATGACACGATGAAAGAACTGCTTATCATCCCTATTACAAAAGCACAGCTATACTTTTCAAAAGTCGCTGTGGTTATTCTGATGTCCGTAGGACTGTGCCTGATTACTTTTCTTTTGTGTGTTGTCGGTGGGCTGATTGCCGGAGGCTTTCCCGATCTGAACGCCCAAACACTGATGGACGCTGGTCTTTTGTATCTGGCAGGTGGTATTCTGATTCCCATAGCCATGCTTCCGATTGTGTTTCTTTCCGCGCTGTCAAAGGGATATATCCTGCCCATTGGCGCAACGCTGCTTTATCTGATTCCCGTAGTCATTGCCCCGGCTTATCTTACGGGAATACACCCGCTGGCAAGCGTGATGGGGATTTATCCCCATATTTCCGAAGCGGCCGCAGCTATGGTAGAAAGCCTGATGCAAGGCGTTTTATTCAATACTTCGCCGCTTGTTTGTGTCGGTTCGCTGCTCTTGATCGGTGCTACATTTGCCGCCGCATCCGTAGTGGCTCTAAAAAAGCAATCTTACTGAAAGGAAAGACCTATGAAACGATTGAGTTGTTTATTACTCGGTATTCTGCTTGCTTTTTCTCTTTGTGCCTGCCAGCAGGCCGCTCCATCTTCCGGCGAGGCTCCTGACCAACAGGCCATTACGGAAGAAGCAACCGAATACTTTAACCAAATGATGGATGGAGATTTTGAAACTTTCTTCAATGCGTTGCCGCAGGGCGTACAGGACAATATTTCTGCGGAAACGATACAGGAAACATGGGAAGAAGAAGTCGATAAGCTGGGCGGGCTGCCGGAGAACACTTCCCCGGATGTGTCCTGCTATGTGCCGGAACACTCTGACCAAATCCGTGTTGAATTTGTCATTCCTTGTGACAAAGGCAATTTCAAAGTATTCATCAACTATTTCCCGGATGGCAGCCTTTACAACTATGTTATCTGGAAGAACGAAACAAAATGAGAAAGCGAGGTATTTTTATGAGTGATCTTGTGATTGAAACCAAAAAGCTGACAAAGATTTACGGGGAACAAACTGCCGTTAATTCTGTGAATCTTCATGTGAAACCGGGTCGGATTTATGGACTTTTAGGACGCAACGGAGCTGGTAAAACCACAATTATGAAAATGATTTTGGGCCTTACACCAATCACTTCCGGCGAAGTGGATGTGTTCGGACAGAACATCAAAGGCCATGAGAAACGCATTTATCCCCGTATTGGGGCCATCATCGAAACTCCCGGTTTTTATCCGAATCTGACCGGCACAGAAAACCTTGAAATTTTTGCGAAGTTGCGAGGGGCACCCCAGCCCAATGCCGTCAAGAACGCGCTGGAAGTTGTGGGATTGCCCTACAAGGACAAAAAGCTGTTCAGTAAGTATTCCCTCGGCATGAAGCAGCGCCTCGGTATTGCCAACGCTATTCTGCATGACCCGGAGCTTTTGATTTTGGACGAGCCGACCAATGGACTTGACCCTATCGGTATAGCCGAAGTGAGGAACTTTATTAAGAATTTAAGTGTGGAGCGTGGCAAAACCATCCTAATTTCCAGCCATATACTTTCCGAAATTTCACTGTTGGCAGATGATATAGGCATTATCGACCACGGGGTTCTGCTGGAAGAAAGCAGCATGGATGAATTAGAAAAGAAAAATCGGAAATACATCCAGCTTCAAGTGTCGGATATTCCAAAAGCCTCTTTAATTTTGGAAAGGCAATTCCATGTGACCGATTATGCGGTGCAGGACGAACACAACCTGCGGCTTTATGACACCGCACTGGATATGGCGGCAATCAACAAGGCCCTTGTGGTGCAGGATGTAGCTGTTATCAGCTCCCAAATCTGCAATGATACCCTTGAGGATTATTTCAAACAGATCACAGGGGGAGAGGGAATTGCTTAAACTGATACAAGTTGAATTTCTAAAACTGCGCCGGAGAAAGTTTATCTGGCTCATGCTGCTGGCGGCGCTCTTTATGCCACTGGCTGCCGTATTTTACTTTTCAAGTGTCAAAGGAACCGGTGTGGACCCCATTATGTTTTACAAATGGACAGCGTTCAGCTATACCCCGTGGATCATCCTACCGGTAGTGCTGGGGATGTTGTGTACCATGCTGATGTATAACGAAAACCAGTATGATATGCTCAAACAGCTTTGGATTGTACCGGTCAATAGAATGGCATACTTTTTCAGCAAGTTTGCTGTGGTGCTGGTGTATTCCATTTGCTTTATGCTAGTCACCGCAACGGCGTCCATTCTGACCGGCGTACTATCCGGTTATATTCCCTTTGACAGTGAAAGTGTCCTTTATCTTTTGCGGAAGTGTATGGAAATTTCTCTGTTGACCGCCTTTGCGGTGTTACCAGTACTGGCGGTTGCCGCAGCGCAAAAGGGCTATATTCTCCCTGTTTGCCTGACGCTGATTTATACATTCCTCGGCTTTATCCTCTTGATGGTGAATATGTACCTACATCCGCTGTCCAGTATGACCGCTATTGTTATGTATGATATTCCGGGTGTTGTATTCGATCAGCCATTAAATATTCCAGCCGCATTTCTGTGTATTGGTGTATGGGCTGCTGCTTCGGCTGTATTGGCGAATGTGGCATTGGTTCGGAGAAAGTGAGGTGCAAAAAATGATGAAAGATTTGCTTTGGGCGGAGAGCCAGAAACTCCACCGTTCCAAAATACTCTGGATTGCTGGGTTTGCAACAGTCATGGTAGGGTTAATCGTCTTTGCACAGGGACAGTTTACATTCTATGACCGCCGATATATTGACGGGGCTGGATGGTTTATGACAGCGGCCCAATCCCTTGCTACCTTTTATGTTCTGCCTGCTGTAATTGCCCTATTGGGAAGTTATATGATTTGCCGGGAGGAACAGGAGGATACCTTAAAATCTCTGCGGCTCATTCCCGTAGATGAAGTGAAACTGACACTTGCCAAAATGATACTTGCCTTTGTGTTCAGCGTTCTGATTTACCTTTTACTTTTTGCAATTACCTTTCTTGTCGAGGCAGTTTTGCATTTAGAAGCACTTTCCGTTGGCCTTGTGTTAGAAAATCTGAAAATATATTTTCTGGATGGGGTAGGCGTATTCTTTGCAATTTCGCCTATTATCGCTCTGGTAGCGCGGATGAAAAAGGGGTATTGGCTGGCTCTGGTATTTGCAGAAATTTATTCGTTTGCTGGATTATTTGCGAGTATGTCCCAGCAGTTAAAGACGGTATATCCCATGACAGCCGTTTTCAATATCTCTGGTTATTATAATGCAAATATGTTTCAGGTTTTAATCGGCGTTGTAATTCTGATGGTTTGTGTGATTTTGTCATTGTTAATTTTGAAAGGATTGAACCGCAAGACTAAATAAATGCAATATATCTAATGATCTGCCGGACGACGGCAAAAGAAAAAAAGCCGTCGTAAAGCAGACACATTTTCACGCGCCTATGAAGCGGCGGCTTTGATTTTCAGAGCCGCCGTTTCTTTTCGTCTATCCTAAACCAACGACGACCTAACACCGTGTAAATCCACGGCGGCATATAGGAGGATTGCCGCCGTGTCTATTTTTGTCTTTTTTCACAGTACCCATGATCTGCACCAGCTAAAAAAAGCGTAGCTCCCCCTCCGGGTTATTCCGGCTATGTATGCGAAATTTGTTGGAACCTTAACTATTATGTCATTTCATGCGTCCGTGTGGATTCATGCCGCCCGGGCGCTTTTACGTTCTTATGGGGCGGCTTCGGGTCATGTTGGCCCGAAGCCATTCCCCGGTGCCGCTCCCCGCCACCTTCGTTTCGGTCACTCGTCAACCAACAACCGAAACGGAGGTCAATATGGCTATTATCAATTTGCGGGACTATTACCCATTCTATACATCGGATTGCTTCATGGAAGTATCGGACGAAGTTGCTGAAATGTTCAAAGAATTTGACCGCAAGGAGGCTGCTTACCGTCTGCGTACATACCGGCACAAGGCGTACTACTCCCTTGACCGGAATGACGGCATTGAGCATGAGGCTGTCTTTGTCGCCTTATCTCCCCATGAACTGTATGAGCGGAAAGTGACCATGCAGGAGCTTCATGCGGCGATTGCCAGTCTGCCGAACAAACAGGCAAAACGGATTTACGCTCATTTCATTCTCGGCATGACCAAACAGGATATTGCCCGGGCAGAGGGCGTCCATGAAAAAGTGGTTCGTGTCGCAATCGAGCGAGGTCTGCGACGCTTAGAAAAAATTTTGAAAAATTCTTTGTAAGGCGTACCGATTTAGGCCGGAAAATGAAATGGCTTATGAGAGGCAAAACACTTCGGGTCACAATGGCCCGAGGTTCAGACAAGCCTCATGCAGATTGAAAATTGAATAAAAAGACACCCGGATACGAAGGGAAACGCGCTGTGTGACAGACCCGCCATGACCTCGGATTTCAGAGAATACAGTCTTTGTAAAACTGAGCGAGCGAACAGGTCCATGCCATAGGTGGGGCAAGGCTGGCTCCACCGGAACAGGCGCAGAACCCGGATACTTGCGTTTAGTCACAGTCCGAGCGTTGAAGCGGTCTTGCAAGCCGTGAGCCGTCGCAGGCAATGAGAACGCCTTGCCATCAGAATGGGGAGAGTTGAAATACTATGGGGCATGAAGCCTATGCCCGTCCGGTGTGTCTGAAATGAAGTGAAAACCTATGGGGAGCCCCCGGCAATGCTGTCTGATGATAGGCCAACCGATCCGGCGTGGCTCCCCATCTTTTCAAAAAAGGAGCACTTTATGGGAAATGCGTTTGGAATGATCCCCGGCTTGGAAACGGACGAATGGAGCAATGACGCCTGCCGCGGTTATGTCATTATGGCAATGGAGGACTGCGGATTTTCAAAGAAGGATATACGGCGTGTTGTGGGGCAGCTTTATGAAGTATTTGACCTCAACAGCGTGGAGGACGCCAAAGAAAAGTACCATTCCAGTCCTTACTGAGCTCGGGCCATATCGACCCGAAGTGGAGAAAGCTCAAAGGGCGGCACCTGCGGAGCGCCGTCTTTTGACATTTCCCCACGGGACAAGTGGGAAAGGCTGGCATATACACGCACTTTCGCAAAGGAGGTTTTCAATGACGCAAGCTGTCACTTATGAACGAGAAACAAAGTCTGTCGCATTTCAAGGGAAGATCATTGTGCTGGAAAGCCTCACGCCGGTACTTCCCCCGAAGGAGAAAGAACAGCGCAAAAAAGAAATTGAGCGCTGTCTTTTTGAGGTGTTCAGCAAATATGGGGACAGATTTCCCTAATCATTCGCAACATTGTTGTCCGGGGCTGCTGATGGTATAATATAGTTGTAAGGTTGGTAGCTCCATTCCAACAAGGAAAGGAGCCCAATATGGAATTTATCAGAGAAGATTGTATTTACGCAAGACAGTCAGTAGACCGCAAGGACAGTATCAGCATTGAAAGTCAGATCGACTTTTGCAAGTATGAATTGAAAGGCGGGAGCTGCCGGGTATTTAAGGACAAAGGCTATTCCGGTAAGAATACGGACAGACCGGAGTTTCAAAAGTTGCTGGGCGAGATCCGCAAAGGAAAGGTCCGGCGGGTCATCGTGTACAAGCTGGACCGTATAAGCCGCTCTATTCTGGACTTTGCAACGATGATGGAGCTGTTTCAAGAGTACGATGTGGAGTTTGTATCCTCCACGGAAAAGTTTGATACTTCGACCCCGATGGGCCGGGCCATGCTGAATATCTGCATTGTATTCGCCCAGCTTGAACGTGAGACAATTCAGAAGCGTGTCACAGACGCCTACTATTCACGGTGCCTGAAAGGCTTCCACATGAGCGGGCAGGCGCCATACGGTTATCAGTTAGAGCCTACTGTGGTAGAGGGTATCCGCACAAAGAAAATGGTTGCCGACCCCGTAGCCGCCGACCATGTTCGGCTGATGTTTGAAATGTACGCTGAACCGGAAACCTCCTTCGGAGATATTACCCGATACTTCGAGGAACATGACATAAAAATTTATGGAAAATCCATGTTCCGTACATTTCTTTCCCAGCTTTTAAGAAACCCCGTTTACGCACAGGCCGATTTGGAGCTGTACGAATTTTTCAAGAGTCAGGGTGCAGCGATTGTCAATGACGCTTCTGACTTTGCCGGAACAAACGGCTGCTATCTCTATCAGGGGCGGGATGTGAAAGAGGACAAGGACAGGTGCTTAAAAGACCAGATACTTGTTATCGCTCCCCATGAAGCACTCATTTCCTCTGACACATGGCTGAAATGCCGGAAAAAACTTATGGCAAATACCACCTTCCAGCAGGGACGGAAACCGAAGAACACTTGGCTGGCCGGAAAAATCAAATGCGGGCATTGTGGGTATGCTCTGAAAGCCACCCATGTACCAAACAGCACCGGATATTTCCGCTGTACCAAACGGACGGAAAACAAAGGCTGTCCGGGCTGCGGGAAAATCCGCAAAGAAGAATTTGAGCAATTCATTTTCTCGGCCATGCAGGAAAAGTTCAAAGACTTTCAGATACTCCACAGCAGAGAGGAAAAAGTCAATCCGAAACTGACCGCCTATCAAGTGGAGCTGGCACAGGTGGAGGCAGAAATTGAAAAGCTGCTGGATACGCTAACCGGAGCCAATGCGACCTTGCTTGCCTACGCTAACAAAAAAATTGAAGAACTGGACACCCGACGCCAGACCATTTCAAAGGCAATCGCTGAATTGAGCGTTGAAACCATATCTCCCCAGCAGATAAAGAAGTTATCCTATTATCTCGATAACTGGGACAGCATAGATTTTGACGACAAAAGAAAAGCCGCCGATGGTTTGATCTCTACGATCAAGGCCACCAGCGACCGTGTTCAGATAGAGTGGAAAATCTGACATTTCCGCTCTATCGCCCCTCATTTCTATTTTATCTTGTTTGTACCCCTTGTACACCGATGTTTACATTGTTTTCGAACTTATTGTGATTGTATCATTATCAGGAAATGTATAATTATGCATACATTCAATGCATTTTTTCTTCCCGTCTGTTCATTATTGATGTAATTCGCTTGCATTCCCGTTCAGCTTGTGTCGATAAATAATAGTTACCATATTGTGTAGTAAATATTAGTTCGGGATAATCTTTCAGCAGCGAATTATTTACACCCCATTTTTTCTTCAATTTCCGTTTATCTGCGTTCTGTTTTTCTCGCCAGCTTTCTAATGCGTCCGCTACAACTTTCAGCAAAGGAACTTTCCGTACACTAGCTGCTTTTTTAGGGGTTGTAATTTGCACTGTGTAATAATGTTCTTCCAATTTATTACCATGCTCATCATAGTATATAGGTGTTCGATTTAATGTTTTATAGACGTCTATATAGCCTTTTTCAAAATTGAAGAGAATTCTCAGTGTAACTGCTTTTTCTAAACAGGAATAGATTACAGAAACAGAACTTTTGATTGTTGATATCGTATAACCTTTTTTGTAAAGGTCATTTATCATGTATTGGATATTTGTCATTTGTATATCCTTTAACTTCATGTAACCTATGTATTCTTCACAACGCCTGTAAGAATTTAAATAATTGGAGATTGTTGTCTTTTTTAAACGGGTGATCATGTAAAGACTCATCCACTGTTCAAACCATTGATTTAGTGTAATCTTTTCAGTTTCTATTTTTAATCCCAAATTTCTTTTTTGTATTGTTTCTTCTTTTTTATTTCTTTTAAATTTTTTGAATATAGGTAAATAGGTTTTCCATATCCTCTTTGATAAATACAGGCTTGATAATAGCCATCTTTACGTTGGATAATACCCTTACCTATTTCTTTTCCTTTTAAGTCCTTTCCCATGGCAATCACCTATCCTTTCTTTCTAACTCACCAGGATAGATATTGACCGTATCATCTTAACAAATTTTAAATTGCTTTTCAAGATATGAACCGAGAATTTGCTTTCATCCAGCACCGGAAATCCTACTTTCAATGATTACGACAAAATCCTAGTGAAGTCGAGTTTGTGCATCGATCCATTTCTCAAGTTTTTTTCTATGGATCAAGACTCTTTTCCCAATACGGACTTGAATATTTAATTCATAAGCAAGATTTCTCATGGTCTTTTCTGATATGCCAATTAATCGGCTTGCTTCCTTTACGGACATATAGAAGCTTTCCGTTATTAGGTACATTCGTATCGACCAAATAATCACCTCCTAGTGTTCTGAAAAAACCACAAACAGTATGGAAGATTCATATAAAAAGGACCGTATTCCGGTCCTTAGAATAATAGGGAAATAATTTTTGTCATTCCATAATCAATTCCCCTGTATACTGCTGCCCCGACAATGGCGATCATCAGAACAGCAAGGGTATTTATAAACGTGTTCTTTAGTGTTGGATGAATAAATACACCGATCGTGGGCAACCTCAATTGCATTAAAGATAATCCCTGTATAAAAGTAAGAATATACTATGATAAGTAACAGATAAATGAGGGCTCCTGCGGTATAAACTGGCTCTTTGCTGTTAAACTGGCTGTATTGATCACTTTGATAAATGGTAGATCCTGTTTTCCAATTAAGCTCGCAACGGATAATTGATTTTGCATCAGAAGGATAGGATACAATAATGTTAGCGGTCAAAATTAAAGAAACCCCGTTTCCAACAAAATAATCCTTTTTATCACTCATTTTTTTCCAATATAAGATTAGGGTGCCAAAAGATACGTTAATCTTATATTGGAAAAAATATCTCACCTGCTTTTTGATTCATGGGGCGGCCTCCCTTCATATTTTAAATTTCTATTCTCCCAAATGATATACCTTATCAAATAGCGGAAGATTTTCTTCTTTCATATGATGTGTAATCAGGATCAATGTCAGATTTTTGCATGCCAAAAGTGCCTGCTCGATTACCATTGCATTTTCAGCATCAAGCGCAGATGTGCCTTCATCGACAAATAAAATCTGTCTGTCATGGGCAAGTGCTCGGGCTATGGCAATCCGCTGCTTTTGTCCTCCGGAAAGATTTTTCCCATTTTCCCCTGCTTTTGTTTCAAGTCCATCCGGGAACTTTTTGACTTCTTCTTTTAAAGCACTCATTGCCAGAATCTCTTCCAATTTTTCTGCACTGACGCCATCACCCAGAGTAATATTATCATGAATGGATGTGTCAAAAAGGAATATACTCTGCTCTATATAAGCCATCTGCTCGTAAAAAGAATTTACATCATATGAGGAAAGTTCTTTTCCGTCATATAAGATCTTTCCGTTATATCCTTTCAGCTGACCAAGCAGCAATTTCAAAAGAGTTGTTTTACCACAGCCACTCTTTCCAACAATCGCATATTTTCCACCTTTTTGAAAGATAAGGTTTTGTCCTTTCAGGACTTCCTGCTCGCCATAAGAAAAGGACAGATTCTCAACTTTGATTTCCTTTTGTAAGGAAGGAAGTGCTGCTTCTGCCTTCGGTTCTTCGTCAGCTGATTGCATTTCGGCTTTGGCAAAATACGGGCGTGCTCCAGCCATTTTCAAACGGTAAGAAATAAGTTGTCCAAAAGAATTTCCGACCTGGTTTGTCAGATTGATACTTCCAAAAATAACCTCCGGTGCAATGATACGTAATACACAAAGAACAAATGTCAGCATGTTGATCGCATTGATTCCGAAAATGCTGATTACCATTGCCTTATAGCCTTCTTTTCCTTGTTTTTCAGCGAAATTGCATCTTTCCTTTTCCAGTTCATCACCAGAAGCGTTAATTTTGCTTTCGAAACGCTTGGCAAGTCCAAAAGCCTGTGTCACAGGTAATCCGGCAATCTGTTCTTTGATTCTGTCAGTATATTTTTCCGTTGCCGCTGATACTTTTTTTGAATACTCCTCTACCTTATCGCCAAATATCCGGCTTGTATAAAGTGAAATCACGGAAACGACAATTGTCAGCAGCAATATTTCCCATCGGATAAACAAAAGGGAAATTGCTCCGAGGCTCAGCTGTAACGCCTCTTCCATACAGCTGTAAAAAATCTGGAATCCCTGGTTTTCCGCTTCGCGAACATCATTTGTGTACCACGATAAATACTCTCCGGTATCCGTAGCGGAAAGCTTTTCAAAGGAAGTTCTCATGATCCGATTACTGATATCGTTTCGAAAATCCTGATTCATTTTCGCGATGAGATAGGTTTGATATTTATTTTGAATATAGAACAAAATACTGTTGCCAAAAATCAAAACGGTATTGCACACCACCGTGATCAGGACCATCCGGAAATTCCCTTCCATGACCTGTTTACCGATATACATCTGCAAGAAAGCGTATCCGGTCGACACTCCACTTGTAAGAACTAAAAGCAGAAAAAGAAGGAAGTTTTGCCATTTATATTTGATCAGATATTTTTTCATGCGCTCACCTTCTCTCCAAGATGATATACCTTTGTGTATTTTTCTATTTCATTTTTATCTAGATGATGACTTACCAAAATCAGCGTAATATCCGGTTCTTCCAGCAGAGATTCCTCAATTATTTTTGCATTCTCCTTATCCAGAGCGGAAGTTCCCTCATCCATGATCAAAATCTTACGGTTATGGATAAGTGCCCTGGCAACAGCAATCCGCTGCCGTTGTCCACCTGAGAGCTTTCTTCCGTTTTCTCCAACATCTGTATCCAAACCATTCTCAAAAAGCCTAAGGTCTTTATAAAGCGCACTATTTCTTAAAGCCTCTTCAATCTGTTCCTCTGTGAAATCCCCTCCCAGAGTTATGTTTTCTCGAATAGTTGTGTGAAAAAGAAATACATTTTGTTCAATGTATGCCATCTGGTCACTGAATGATTTCGGGTCATAAGCACACGCATCCGTCTGATCGAATAAAACTGCGCCTTTATTTACCTGTAATTGTCCCAATAATAATCTGAGAAGCGTTGTTTTTCCACTTCCACTCTCTCCGACAAGGGCATATTTTCCACCAATCTTGAAATCCATATTCAAATGCTCAAAGACTACATGACCTGGATAAGAAAACCCAAGGTTTTTGATTTCGATTTTTTCCTTTACCGGCGGTAATGGTTCTTTTTTCTTGTCGTTCTTTTCCTGATAAATGATTTTATCGAAATATGGTTTTGCTCCTGCAAAAGCAATCTTAAGTTCTGAAAGAGAGAGTATTGCATCTTTTACCTGATATGTCAGGTTACCTCCACCGAAAAAAATTTCAGCCGGTATGATCCTAAAGGCACACATTCCAAAAAGGACAAGATTATTAATCAATCCCGCCAGTGCGTTTACCGCTTTCATTTTTAGCGATGCTTTACCCTTACATTTTACATAGCGGTATCTTTGATTTTCCAGTTGCTCTGATGCCTGGCCAATCCTGTTTTTGAAATCCTTTTGATGTCCGAAGTATTTTAGAACAGTTACCCCCTGCAGCTGTTCTTTTACAATCTGTGTAAATGATTCCCATTCATCGGATACTTTCTTTGATTCTTCACTCACATCTCCAGGAAAAAAATGAGTATATAAATATACCATTCCTGTTGTCAAAACAGTGCACAGAAGCAGCTTCCACTGAATCATGGCAAGTGTTACCGTTCCTATAATCAGTTTGATGATTGCATCAACAGCATTATAAAAATTTAAAAATCCCTGATTTTCCGCCTCTTTCAAATTGTTCGTATACCAGGAAATATATTCTCCGGTGTCATTCTCTCCCAATTCCTGTGTTCCTGCTGCCAGAATCCTACGGTTAAGATCCCTTCTCATATCCTGATTCATGCGGGCAATCACTTTCGTCGTATGCACATCATTTTTCCAAAACATGAAATGCAGAATCAGATAAATAACGATTATCAGCAAAGAACAGATAACTATTCCCTTAAAATCGCCATCCATAACCAGCCTTGCCATCCGCATAGTGATAAGTGTACTTGCAAGCAACAGCAGGTTTGTGCAAATCAGCTCTAAAATAATGAGCAGATTCTGGAATTTATATTTTTTTAGATATGTTTGCAATTATTCTCTCCCTTAAAAATCGTTTAATGTAGTTTGTGTAAAAAAACTTTGGTATTCATTACATTTATACGTTTTGTCAGTTACTTTTTTTAGTGGGCACATTTTATTTAAACAAGTAAAGATTTTATTACAAGAATAACAATCTTTTGCAATATTATTATCAGACCATATTTTATTTTTCTCTTCGTTTATGTGTAAGTATCCATGCGAATCTAAATATCCTACTTCATTCGCATCTAAATCAAACGCAACTGTACATTTTTGCACCTTTCCGTTTGCTCGAATTGTATATCCATTTTTATATGATGCATAACACATTCCTCTACCTATATCAAGATTTTTTTCAATTCCATTGTTATCACATCTAATTCTAAGTTTATCTATATATTCAACATGTTTTTGTATAAGCAACTTTCCTTCTTTTTCGGACAAGATATTTTTCGTATCAATATCTCCACCTAAATTTCCTACTTGTCGCACAAGAATTCCGAAACGTTCGTCATCTCCATATTTTTCATCTAAAAATTTATACCATGTAAAATCGGAATTATCTGCATAAATATTGTTTCTAATCATTATATTAAATTTATATATATCACTAGGCAATCTATGTATGGCATCTAAATTAATTTGTTGTCATGGAAAATGAATACTTTTTTTCACAATTAAGCAATTTTTTGACTTTTTGATTGATTCTTAAAATTGTTTTTTTGCACAATGTCGGTTCTCCTCCAAACCAACTAATGCTTATATGATTATATTGATGATAGCTATTTTCTATATATTTTTCCAACCCTTGTATAATGTCTTCATTCATAACAATATCATCATGATTCTCATAGCAATATGCACACCTAAAGTTACAAGATTCTGTCGGCATTATAGTTAATAACAATATTTCATTGTAATGCTTTGTTAATGTTGAAGTTATTTGTTTGATTTCATATTCATTCAATAGCATTCCTTGCATATTTAACTCTTTTTCTAAAAAAGAATGTAAACTCTTGCAGCCGTTCTTTTTTAAACTATAATACTCTTTTTTAAATATTTCATCTGATAGTTTAATTTCGCTATCATATAATGTTGATTTTAATATAATATCATTCTGTTCTCTTTCTTCAAGACATCCAACTATATAGTACATTTTTATTCCTCATTTTTGTATTTTCAAAATAGTAGCTTTCCTATATGCTTTAATAAAATGTGTGAGTTTAGTCATATTATATAGTAATAACCAACTCACACATTCTATTACTTATTAGTTTCTGCATTGATTACCACAAGCACCTGGTCCACAATTTCCATTTGTAGCCATGTTAACATGTTTAATTCTTTCAATCAAATTATCATTCTTTTGCTTGAGAATTTCCATATTTATACACCTCCTCCTTTGTTTGTTAGAATTAAATTATCATTATATAATGTATTTTTCTACGATATCTGATAAAATATTTATTTCAACAAATGTCATAGACTTTTATTAACTTATAAGTTTATCTATCTAAGTATTTCATTATCAGTTCATATCTTTTATAATTTTTCATTAAGAATAAAATATCAGCAGATAAATTAAAATAGTACTTACACTCTGCCTTATTCTCTTGCTCTAAGGCACACGCCATAGTGGATAATGCCCTTCCAAGATCGATTCCTCTACCTATTTCAAGGGATGTTTTAATACGATTTTTTGTTAATTTTATTGCGTTTTGAGGCTGATTATTTATTTCTAAAAAAGAAGCCTGATTAGACATAACCAAATCCCAATCCTGCATACGAAAAACCACTTCTAACTCACTTTCATCAAGATTACGCAATATTTCTTCATATATTCCAATTCCCAAATCGATATTTCCGTTCTTTGAATATATGATGGCTATCTGATTTAATAAATTGATCTCATATGAGGTAAGTGTATACTCAAAAATATTTTCCACATTTACTGTTAAATTTAAAATTTCATATAAAAGAATTACAGCTTCTTCATATGAAAGAATTCCATCACGTAATTTTCTCCGGAGTACTTCACCTAGAATGTATTGTTTATTTTTTAGAATTGTTTGATCTAAATCTTCTTTTAATTCTTCTAAAATCAAATCCGCTTTATCATATTCTAAACGATAAACATATGTTGAATATTTTTTCTTTTTTTCTAACACGTTAAAATCAGTTATAATCTCAGTGTCTACTCTCCTTCCTTCGCGATTTAATTTCAATAACAATTTTTCTAAATTTTTTTGTGTTGGACAGGTTACGCCCCTCTCAATTCGTGATAATGTTTCTCTCGTACAAACTTCTTCACTCATTTTTTCTTGTGACATTTTTTCTGCAATTCTATTCTTACGTATTATTTCATAATCCAATTTAAAATCTCGGCTTATTTGTTCAAATAAACGCAATTTATTATAATTGATTTGGTATATTTTCCCAATTTCAATCAAAGATTTTCTAGCATTTATGAATCGAGTTAAATCACTTTTTTCTGTAATAATGTTATTATACTTTTCATATTCTTTAATAATCTCTGGCAACAAAAATAGCTTTCCTTCATCTCTTAATAATTCTATTGCCTTTCTAAGAATAAGTACTATCTCATCATTGCTAAAAATAGAAGAAGGATATTTTGCTGCCAACAAAGCAGCATAAGGATATACTCGAGCTAATTCTTCATGATCTACAAAATGATATTCCGAATATGTTAAAACATCTTTTATTTCTTTAGTTGCTTTTCCTTTCCCTCCTTCGTAACTTATCTCCCAATAAAACAAGATTAAATTAAGTTCATCCGAACTTAGCAGAGAACGATTTTTTGGTATATCTGTATCAAATATTGTTCTATGAATAGCCTGCTCACACAAATCTATTATTTCATTAAAATCTTTTTCTTCCATCCATGCAATTTGAGCCTTTTGCATCTCGATAAATTGTCTGTGCAGAGGTTCTTTTGATTGTTTCAAACTTTCATATTCATTTAAATAATACTTTGCCTTATTAAGTGATCTAGTTGCAACATTTTTCTCTATGTAATATCTGAGTTTATAAATCTCATAAGCTTCTTTTGAAAGCACGTATTCAAGCTTTGTAGGTGTTTTTCCAAGTCTGGAAAATAATCTATCTATTTGAAAAAAGTTTAACATAATCTCATCCGATTCAAATTTCGACAATTCTGAAACAGAACATACACCTTTAGCGAGTTGGTTTAATGTGTATTCTGATTTTACTCGCAAATCAAAAATCATTCTTCCTATTCCGCTTTCTTTTACTTTAGCCATCTTTCACCTCATCTCTAGTGGATAAAGAGTAATCTTGA
This sequence comes from Coprococcus sp. AF102-57, assembly GCF_027686195.1. Lineage (NCBI taxonomy): Bacteria > Bacillati > Bacillota > Clostridia > Lachnospirales > Lachnospiraceae > Coprococcus > Coprococcus sp. AF102-57. The sequence continues at coordinate 36,965 of NZ_JAQCSY010000001.1, forward strand.
ATCATTTGTTTTTTAGTATAACATAACTGTCTTTTCCCGTCATTATAGAAGAGAGCTTTACTTTTATTTCCTCTTTTTCGATTACATTTCCTTCCCCGTTCTCCACATAAACCCAAGAAAAGCCACTATGCCTCACAGGCTTGCTCTTTTTGCACTTAGGACACTCCTTTATTGCAAAATGTTATAGAATTATAAAATCCTTGCCGGACATCTCTGCCTGCCAAGGATCTTTTTTTGATACTTTTTATTATTTCTTCTTTAAGAGGACATTTATTTGATTTATTCTCGAGAAACTTCCTACGCTTCTCTTTCCATTCCCATTCCTTCTGCAAGCTTCTTGCTGAATACAAGTACAACTGCACCCAGAATCGCTACCACCGCGCCGATTCCGATGAAGAACGGCACTTCGCTTCCTTCTTTATAGAAGTTAACGAGGATCATGTTAAGAGCAGCTCCTACTGACTGAGACATTGACCATACAGTCATCATCTGTGTTACAAAGGCTTTTGGCGCTGCTACTGCTGTGATCGAATATCCGATCGGGCATGTAAATCCTTCAGCAAACATCAGTACTGCATAGAACAATACGATCCACCATGCATTTACTTTTGCATCGCCTGGGTAGATGATATAAAGGAGTGCAATGATCATTGCGCCAAGTCCCCACAAAATCGTTCCGAATCCCATCTTTGTTGTTCCGAATGGCTGTTTCTTGCCAAGTTTTGTCCAAAGCATAGTAAGGAAGCTACCAAAGCAAACCGCAAAGATTGCCGGGATTGTCTGGAAGGAAGCTGCCGGAATTTCTACTCCGAAGATCACACGGTTTACTTTTTCTTCATAGAAGATAGCAAGGATTGAAATTGTCTGTGTCCAGATCAAAAGTGTAACGGCATTACAAATAAATGGCGGAAGCAGACAAAGCACTTTCTTTTTCTCATGCTTTTCTGTCTTCTTGCTTGAGTAGATGAAGACAAGATAAGCAAGCGGGATAAAGATAGAAATAGTACTTACTACGTTTGCAAAGGAAGATATTTTCAGCTTTCCTGTTGCAAATGAAACTGCTAAAGCTGTTCCTACGATAGCAACAACAATAAGCATTTTTACAACGAAAGAACGTTTCTTATCTGCCGGAAGCGGATCATCCGGTTCCAAACCGATATTTCCGAAGAATTTTTTGTAAGTAGCAATATAAGCAACAGTACCTAAGAATGAGAGAACTGCTGCTAATGCGAATGCTGCGTGGTATCCGCATTTCGCTGCAATTACACCCGCAAGAGCCGGAGCTGCTGCACCGATGTTGGAAATTACGTAAGAAATTGTGAAGGCACTGTCACGTCTTCCATCGTTCTCATCATAGAATTTACCGATCAGAGTTTCGATACATCTTCCTGCGAAGAGCGAACCGAATACCATACATCCCATAGCTGCTGCATATCCTACTACCCCAAGTGGAAATGCAAGTAAAGTATAACCGATAAATCCGGTAACTCTGGCTACAAGCAGTGACCTACGACATCCAAGGATACGATCGCAGACATAGCTTCCGATGATGGTTGTCATTCCGACTACAGTTGCGTATAAAGAAATCAACTGTGCTGCATCCGCTTTATCGAATCCAAGACCTGCAGGTGCATTTGCATACAGGTAATAGATCATTATAGCACTCATTGCGTAACTTGAAAAAGATGAACAAAGCTGTACAAAACTGAGAGTCCCCACTCCCCTAGGCTGACCTAAAAACGCGGTCTCCTTTTTTAAGGCTTCATCATATTGATTCATTTTTATTTTTCCTCCAAATAACATATACTTCTCATTCAATAAAAACAGTTTATATTTTCCCCGATTTTTCCTGCTTCCCTCCTTTTTCCATGATTATATTCACTTGTTTTTTATCTTGAACCTTTCTTGTATCTTACTGAATTCTTCGAAAATTGTCAACATTTTACATTTAACAAAATGCATTTATGCTCATTTTTGTAAACATCCACAAAAAAGATGAAAAGAGTTTGGTTTCCCACGACTCTTTTCATCTTAATTTCGTCATTTTTCACATATCAAAAAATGCTTAAGTCCCTTTTACAATACATGAAACTCCGGCTTTTCCTCCCCATATACACCCCAGAGCACCACTCCTCCAAGCACGATCGCCAGGCACAAAAGTCCTGAAAACATCACCATAAATGGCAGACAGATCTGACCACACAGTTGGAACGGCTGATCCCGGTAATCCCAGATCCCGATCTTCAGCCATTTATTACAGATAATCCCCGTCACAAATTCCAGGGATGTCAGGAAAAGCACTGCCCGGATAATTTGAATCCACATCGGCTCAGACCAGTGCATTACCTCGCCCTGAAAACTACAAAATGTCAATGTAACTCCCCCAAGCACAAACATGGTCCAATGAGAAAATCCACGAAACCAGATCTCGATCAGATAATAGATGCTTCCCCCTGCTGCTATCAGAAAGACTATCTCACTTACCCTTTTACTCACTCTTTTCACCATAAAAAACGCCCTCACTATGCAAATCTCTTACATAGCATGAGCGTTTCTTTTGGATTTTATCACAAATCATTGGATTTATTTACAGAGTTCTCCCATATAATAGAAACCTTTTGCCTCTTTTAAGTAAACTGTCACGATCTTACCGATCATGCTTTCATCTCCCGGGAAATGTACCAGGAGGTTGTTGCTCATTCGTCCTGTCATCAATGACGGATCATGATCGTTGACACTTTCTACCAGCACATCCTGTGTGGTTCCCTGATGTACAGAGCATACTTCCGCTGAAATCTGCTGCACCTCTTTTAAAAGGCGATCAAAACGGTCTTTTACCACGTCGTCAGGAACTTGATCTTCCATTGCTGCCGCAGGGGTTCCTGTTCTCTTGGAATAGATAAAAGTAAAGGCACTGTCATAACGCACCTGTCTTACAATATCCAGAGTATCCTGGAAATCTTCCTCTGTCTCCCCAGGGAATCCGACGATAATATCCGTTGTAAGGGAAATATCCGGCACTGCTTCGCGGATCTTTCTTACCACCTCAAGATAATGCTCCTTGGTGTAATGGCGGTTCATCTTCTGCAGGATCCTGCTGCTTCCTGACTGGACCGGAAGATGCAGATGCTTGCAGATTTTCTTGGAATGTGCCATTACATCAATCAGTTCATCTGACAAATCCTTTGGATGGGAAGTCATAAAGCGGATTCTCTCCAGTCCTTCAATCTTCTCAATCTCCTGAAGAAGCTGTGCAAATGTCATCGGCTCTTCCAGATTCTTTCCATAAGAGTTTACATTCTGACCAAGGAGCATAACTTCTACCACACCATCTGCCACAAGTCCTTCAATCTCGCGAATGATATCTTTTGGATTACGGCTTCTCTCACGTCCACGCACATACGGTACGATACAGTAGCTGCAGAAATTGTTACATCCGAACATGATGTTAACACCGGATTTGAAGGAAAATTTACGTTCGCTTGGAAGATCCTCCACAATCTTATCGGTATCCTTCCAGATATCGATCACCATTCTCTCAGATTCAAATCTTGTCACGATCAGTTCTGCAAATTTATAAATATTGTGAGTTCCAAAGATCAGGTCAACAAACCGATAGCTCTTCTTGATCTTCTCTACAACAGTCGGTTCCTGCATCATACATCCGCAGAGTCCGATGAACATATGCGGATTCTTTTTCTTCTTTGCACCAAGCTGTCCCAGACGTCCGTAAACACGCAGATTCGCATTTTCACGGACGGTACAGGTGTTGTAGATAACGAAGTCTGCTTTCTCTTCATCCGGCTCTTCCTTGTATCCGATCAGTTCCAGAACACCGACCAGCTTTTCGGAGTCACGAGCGTTCATCTGACAACCGAAAGTCGTCACGCAAAAAGTCAGATCTCTTCCGATCTCCTGTGCTTTTTCGCTTACATACTTCCGCGCTTTGGCAATGTAATAGTACTGTCTCTCCGGCTCAGTGACCGGAGCTTCTTTGGTAAGATCTATTGCATCAAAATCAATATTATTCATATGTTATTAACCTCTCTATACAAACTGGTTCAGCCCTGCATCATATTCATAATCAATGGATGCCAGTTTCTCTGTCAGTTCTTTTTTCTCAATCTGCATCTCCTGGCAAAGAGTATCCAGATCTGCATAAAAATCCCGTAATTTTGTATTGACCACACTCAGAAGAATCATTGGATCCTTTGGTAAATCTGCCATGTTTTTATCCTCTTTTTCTAATAATCTCTCGTTTTCAACACGGTATTCCGGATATAATCAAAAGTTTTCTCTTCCCCGTCTGCCGCAAGCATATAGAGAAGTTCTTCCAGAAGTGCCCTGGTATCCTTATGCATCCAGTCCCCTGCAATACCGTGAAGATAATATTCAAGCGGTGACGTATCCGTATATTTATCTTTCATATAAATCTTGGATGCTGCGATCCGGTCCATTAACATCTCGACCACATACTTTTTGGGCATCTTCATCCCGGTAAGCATTGGTTCCCCTTCCAGTCCGTAGTCAATCCAGTATTCATAATGATGTTTATTGCGCCCTTTATGGTGCAGCCATGCCGAAGAATAGCCCTTTTCTTCTCTTTCTGCGTTATTCGGGCTCCGGTTTCCCTGGAAATACCTGCACCCAACCCAGAACTCCGCCGGAGAGTACTTCGACATATCATGCAAAAGTCCCTGTCTGTAAAGTCCTACCTTAAAGCAGTTCTTCATAACCAGATATTTGTGATGTGTTATGGTGCAAAAATGTTTCCAGATTTTCATTCTTTAGCCTGCCTTCCAACAAAAACTTTGATCGTTCGCTCCTCCAGCTGAACCTTCTTATCTTTTACCGGAACTGCTTCTTTTTCATCCAGGACTCCTTCTTTTGTCCCTGCTATGCACACCCATTCCATTCCTTTTGGAAGGGAAGGAAGTGCAAATGAATGCGAAAGCCAGTGCATATTATATGCAATATAAAAGTCCTTCTCTGTACTTTCTTCATGATAGAATACACCAAGCTGTCTGCTTGCACGCCCTGCCGGCATCTGCCACGCATCCTCCCCATGATAGGAAATCTGAGGGATTCCGCTTCTGCCCATCGTGTCTTCTGATTTTTTCGCTATCTGCTTCATACAGGCTTTGCGAAGTGCAATCAATCGACATACAAATGTATATAATTCCTCCTGTCTGGAAAGCTGGTTCCAGTCAAGCCATGATATCAGATTATCCTGGCAGTATGCATTATTATTTCCTTTCTGGGTATTCATAAATTCATCCCCGGAAAGGATACACGGCATTCCCTGTGCAAATAAAAGTAAAAAGAACGCATTAAATATCTGATTCTTCCGCAACTCGTTAACCGCCTTTTTCCGGCTGTTCCCTTCTGCCCCACAGTTCCAGCTGTAATTATAATCCGGACCATCCAGATTATTCTCACCATTTGCTTCGTTGTGCTTTCCGTCATAGGAAACTACATCACAGAGCGTAAATCCGTTGTGGCTTGCAATATAATTATACAGCTGTGTATCCTGATTCTTCAGCTGGCAGATCACATCCCGGATCATGCCCTCATCTCCCTTTAAGAAACGGCGCATCACATTCTGGAATCCGTCTTCTTTTTTGAGGATCTTACTTTTCGCAAGCACAGGATCCTTTGCAAGTTCATCCGGATTGCAGATATATGGATTCACAATAAATCCATCCACATGATACTGCATCACCCAGTAACGCAGGCAATCTAAAATCAGAGAAAACGTAGTTCCCTCTGTGAAAGGCATCTCAAGAATAACTTCAATCCCTGCAAGATGCATCTGACGAACAAGTGACTTCATCTCATTCACCGGATCTCCTGCTGCATATGATGCTTTTGGTGCAAAGAAATATGCTTTTCCATATCCCCAGTAATTCACATGCCTCTGATTCTCATCAAATTCATAAACCGGCATCAGATGGATCTGGTTAATCCCCAATTTTTGAAGATAGGGCAGTTTCTCCGTAACTCCGTCAAACGTTCCTTTGTGTGCGACTCCGGACGAACTGTGTTTTGTAAATCCACGGACATGAAGACTGTAGGCGATCACATCTTCCTTTTTCAGATGCGGAAATTGCGACTTTCCCCAGTCAAATGTATCTGTTACGATCCGGGTACGCAGTTTTCTCTTTTCCTTTCCCTTTGACACAGACCAGTGTTCTCTGCCTGAAAATGCTTTTCCATATGGATCCGGAACTATCTTTCCACCGATTTTATAACAATATTCATAATCTTCCGGTTGTTCCAGCACCACGGAGAGAAAGTGCAGATTTCCTGCCACATCAGAGTATGGCATCTCCTGTGAAAATGCTGAAGCCCTGGCACCTTTTTTATAAATAATCAGTTCACATGTCTGTCCTTCCGGAACTGCTACCGAAAAATTCGCTGTCTGTCCTTCCACAGTACATCCCTGTGGAAACGGAAATCCCACTGCTGTCTTCATATCCACTGTTCCCCCTGTTACTGCCATCCGTCAACTCCATACATATCTACATTCGAGGCATCAATAAAAAATACATCCAGATACGTTGTCTTTTCATAATCATCCCCGTTTAAAATAGCAAAACCGATTTTGGCCGATTCTTTTCCGAGTTTGATCGGTGATTGCGCACTTGTTCCGCGAATCAGGGAATCCGTCTTCTGAAGTTCTTTTTTCAGATCTGGAGAACCATCTACCCCGTAAATCTTTACATCAGTAAGACCGGCTGTTCTTGCTGCAACCAGTGCCCCAAGCGCAATCTGGTCGTTCCCGCACATTACTGCCGTAACATCCTTATTCTCTGCAAAAATCTTGTTAGCTGCTTCTCTTGCCTCGTTCAAATCTCCACTGACATCTGCTCTTCCTACAATCTCAAATCCCTTTCCGGCAATTGCTTCCTCAAAGCCTGTAATCCTCTCTACAATAGAATTCTGTGTAAGACCTTCAAGAATTACAATCTTTCCACCATCCGGACTCTGCTGTATCAGATCTTCTCCACAAAGCTGTCCGGCAGCTTTATTATCCGAACCAATAAAAGCTTCAATATAATCCGTATCCTTAACTTCCGTATCAATATTGATGATCTTAACATCGGCTTCCTTAAGCTCTTCCAGAGCAGGTGTGATCGCATCTCTTGATACCGGACACAGAAAAATGGCATCCAGTCCGTCTTTGATCATCTGATGGATCTGCTCGATCTGGGTGTCTACATTCAGTGCCGGATCTTTTGTCACCAGCGTACTTCCCTGTGCTTCGACTGCTTCTCTCAGTGCCTGCTCAAGTGTAATATAGTATGGATTTTCCATGGTAATACAACTAAATCCAAAACGATAGCTTTTTGCCTCTTCCTTGCTGTCATCGTCCTCTTCTGCTATTGCATTGTCCTGGCTTGTCCCAACATTCTTCTTACAGCCTGCAGTCATGCCAATACAGAGAACCATCACAAGAAAGATAGAAAAAATCTTTTTCTTCATATAGATAAACCTCCCTGAAACCTTTCTTTTATTGTATCTTTTTTACCGCTAATGTCAATACTTTTCCCCTTGCAAATATCCCCATACTCTGTTAGAGTGATAGTATCAGATTGAAAGGAGAACTGAACAATGGAAAAGGAACATAATCTGCTTGAATCCGATGTTGTCACACTGACACTTGATGACGATGTGGAAATCGAATGCGCCATTATCACAACTTTTAATATGGATTCTACCGAATACATTGCACTTCTTCCGCTTGATGAAGACGGTGGAAATGAGGACGGAGACGTATGGATCTATCGCTTTATCCGTGATACCACAGGCGGCTCCGATCATGATCTTCAGAATATCGAAGATGATGATGAGTATGACCGCGCTGCGGATAAGTTTGATGAATGGCTTGATACACAGGAATTTGAAGGCTTTGATATTGAAGAATAATTATTTTATTCTCTGACCTAAAAGTTCTTCCACAAAACGGGACGGTTTGATACTGTTCCTGTTTTTTTGTGTAATATAGGAAATGCAGAGATTATTCTTCGCACGGGTTAATGCTACATAAAAAAGTCTTCTCTCTTCTTCAATCTCGTCTTTCTTTTCTGCCTTCTGATGCGGAATCTCACCCTCATTGGCATGGATCACAAATACATCCTCAAATTCCAGTCCTTTCGCTGAATGGATCGTCATCAGCTGTACCTTATTCTCCCGCTCTCCTTTGATCTTCCTTGCCTTTGCCTGCTGTTCTTCCAGCTCCTGCGTATATTTTGCAATATGGATTTCCCATTCATCATAGGATTTGAAGTTTTTACTCCTCTCCTCAAGCTCTGCCATCACATCCATCAGCTGCTTCCACGAAATCTGATGTTTTTCGGCATATTCCTTCAGAAAATCATCATATCCGATCTTTTTCCGGATATACTGGATTGCCGCATAAGGTGCCATATTCTTCATCATACGGACATCCACATCAAACTGGTCAATAATATCCAGCATCCAGTCCTTATCGCAATAAAATTTACGCAGATCCTCAAAATTTACCTGCCGGTTCTCCATACTGTTCCGTGCCAGATACCTGAGTGGTCGGTTACAGATTGTCAGGAAAAGCGACCTGTCCCGCTTTCCTGCTGCCAACTGCAGATATGCCATCATATCTTTTACAATAAAATGCCTGTAAAAATTGGTCACATAATCTCGCATTTCAAACGGGATACGGTGTTCGCTTAATATTTCCGAAATCATTCGCGCCTGGACTGCTGCCCGGAAAAGTACAGCAATTTCTCCCGGCTTTATTCCCTGGTCCAGTTTTTTCTGGATCTCTTCCGTTACATACTGCGCCTCTTCCTGTTCATCCAGGACTTCCTGCACATGAACATTCTGTCCTCTTCCCCGAAATGACTGTACACGCTTATAAAAACGGGTATCATTATGCAAAATCACTCTTGCCGCTGCTCCGGTAATAAATTCGGTAGAACGATAATTCACCGTCAGCGAAATGGTCCGAAGTGACGGGAATTCCTGCTTCATATAAAGCATCAGCTCCGGCTTTGCTCCACGAAATCCATAAATGGACTGATCATCATCCCCGACTACAAACAAATTGTACCTCGGTGCTGCAAGCATCCGGATCACTTCATACTGCACACGGTTGATATCCTGGAATTCATCGATCAGGATATACTGGAAACGCTTCTGCCATCCTTGCAGAATCTCCGGCTTTTTCCGGAAAAGTGCATAACACTGTACCAACATATCATCAAAATCAAATTTTTTCAGTTCTTTTTTCTGATGCTCATAGCTGCGGAACACTTCTGCAAACTCATCTTGTGTAAGATACTTACTGTGAAAATCTTTCAGATGACAAAGTCCGTTCTTTACCATGCCGACTTCCCGCAGAAGTTCTCTCACCAGTTCCTCTTCATCTTCTACCTCAGGTGTTGATTCGATATCGGTCTGGTCTAAGACCTCCTGTAAAAGTACAGAGGACTCTTTTTCAGACATCAGATTATTCGCACCAATCCCATAGGCACATTTTAGAATCCCATAAAAAATACTGTGAAAGGTCCCAAACGTTACCGGATAATTTTTTCCGGCAGTCAGCCTTTCAAAACGTTCTTTCATTTCACGTGCTGCATATCTTGTAAAAGTAATTACAAGAATCTGATCCGGGCGTACTCCGCTCTCCTCAATCAGATAACGGGTACGTTCTGTGACAATAAGCGTCTTTCCCGAACCCGGAGGTGCCAGCACCATACACGGTCCATTCCCGTGCTTTATCGCTTCATCCTGTCCTCTGTTTAGTTTCATGAACTCCCCTTCTCATATGTAATACAACAGAACGGATTCCTCTTCCGCATTACGCGAAAAAAGAAATCCGTCCCCCATGCATACTTTTATATCTGTATATTATCTGCTTAATAATTCTATTGCATTCTTGATTCTTTCTACAGATTCTGCCTTACCAAGAACTTCCATGATCTCAGTCGCTCCACCCGGAGTATTCTGCTTTCCTGAAACTGCAGTTCTTACCGGCCACATCACATATCCGTTCTTATAACCTTTTTCTTCTGCAAATCCCTTCAGCAGCCCGAATAATGCGTCATTACTGTAATCATCCCATGCTTCCAGTCTTGGAAGAATTTCTTTTAATACTTCCAGAGAAGTCTCTTCGTTAGTCTTCATCTTCTTATGGCAATACATTGCAGTATCATATTCCGGAACAGCTTCAAAGAAATCAATCTGGTCTTTGATATCAGGAAGGATTTCGATACGGCTCTTGATCAGAGACGCAATCTTTTTCAGATCATAATCCTTTGTGATCACTTTCTTGATATACGGCTCTGCAAGTTCATAGAATTTATCAAAATCCATAGCCTTCAGATATTCCCCGTTCATCCACTTCAGCTTATTGATATCAAATACAGCCGGTGATTTGCTCATATGATGATAGTCAAATGCTTCAACAAGTTCCGGCAGTGAGAAGATCTCTCTGTTATCCTGCGGACACCATCCAAGAAGTGCCACATAATTTACAATTGCTTCACTTACAAATCCCTGATCCAGAAGATCTTCGTAAGAAGAATGTCCACATCTCTTGCTGAGCTTTTTGTGGTTCTCATCTGTAATCAGCGGGCAATGTACATAGACCGGTACTTCCCATCCAAATGCTTCGTAAAGACGGTTGTACTTCGGTGCTGAAGAAAGATATTCATTTCCTCGGACAACGTGTGTAATATTCATCAAATGATCATCAATAACGTTCGCAAAATTATAGGTCGGATATCCGTCTGATTTGATCAGGATCATATCATCCAGTTCCGCATTCGGAACGGTAATATCTCCATAAATTTCATCATGGAAAGTTGTGGTTCCCTCTGTCGGCATATTGATGCGGACAACATATGGCTTTCCGGCTGCAAGGTTTGCTTCTATCTCTTCTTTACTCAGATGCAGACAATGCTTGTCATAATTCACAATCTGTGTTCCATCCTCTGATACAGAAGTTTTCAAAGATTCCAGACGTTCTTTATCACAGAAACAGTAGTATGCATCTCCCTGTTCAATTAACTGCTTAGCATACTTCATGTAAATTCCTGAAGCCTGTCTTTCACTCTGAACGTATGGTCCGACACCGCCATCTTTATCTGGGCCTTCATCATGAACAAGGCCTGTCTTCTCCAGTGTTCTGTAAATAATATCCAATGCACCTTCTACATATCTTTCCTGATCTGTATCTTCAATACGGAGCATAAAATCTCCGCCTTCATGTTTTGCGATCAGGTATGCATATAATGCAGTACGCAAATTACCGACATGCATTCTACCTGTCGGACTCGGTGCAAATCTTGTTCTGACTTTTTTCATTTTAGTGTTCCTCTCTTTAACTTCTGTTTTATTTTCACTGTGAAAATAAACTATTCACAGTTCTCTATGACATTCAAATATATGTTCATCTTTATTATACTAACACATTCCCTTTTTTACTTCAAGCATTCCGAAGCCACTATTTTCCCCGTTTTTCTGTATTTTGCGGTTCCTCAGCTCCAGGAACGATCTTTCGGACATACTTCATGGAATTCTGCTTCCACTCACTCTTCTGAAAAGCCTGGAAAAAGGTATCCACGACAAAAATTGCAAGAGAGATCACGCCTGCGATCTCTAATGTCTGGATCAGATAAAATTCGGACATCGCCTCGTTCCCGTCGATCAGATAATGAACCGTCTGGTACATCCCGTTTCCGGGAACAGTCGGAAGAACCCCGGCAATCAGAAACAACGTAACCGGTGTCTTATAAACTCTCGCAAAAATATGCGAAACAACTGCAGCTGCAACTGCTGAATATAAAGATGCCATCAAATCTCCTCTGCCAAAATGTATTGCAAGCAGATAAACAAATCCACCAATTGCTCCTACAATACCAGCCTGAAGAACAAAGCGACGCGGAACCTGAAGGAGAACCGCAAAACTGTAAATAGATAAAAACGCTCCAAATACCCGGATGATCATTTCAAAAACAGTACTGTTCATTTTTTGCTCTCCTTCCTGCTAAAAAATCTTTGCGCAAAGCGCCAGCCCAATACCAATTCCAATTGCAATCCCAAGTGCTTTTAAGAAAGCTTCCATCACTCTTGCACCACCGGAAAGATAATCCCCCCGCAAGGTATCCCTGACAGCATTGGTGATTGCCATTCCCGGTACAAGAGGCATGAAACTTCCTATCATAACAGTATCCATATTCATCTGATCACCCAGACCTTCTTTTAGAAGGCAGCAGGCAAACGCAACACCAAATCCTGCGAAAATATCCTGAATAAATGGGTGAAATTTCAGATCCTGTCCCGCTGATACAAAGGCAACAAGAAAAAGTCCTACAACGATGGCTGCCCCGGTATCTGCAATGGATCCACCAAAAAAAATTGTAAATCCCACACCAACCCCCATCATTGCCAGGTTAGTTGTCTTGCGGCTGAACTCGAACTGTTTTAACGTCGAAAGCTTCTCATATGCCTGCTCTAGTGTCAGATCATCTCCACAATACTGCCTGGAAATCTCATTAACATTTACGACGAGCTTTAGATTGGTATCCCGTTCTTCTACTCTCTTTGTAACAGTAACTGCCTTTTCGTTCTCCAGTTTGATCGTCGCGGAAATTCCGGTCATGATCACCAGAACTTCTGCCATCTCGATGTGATCCGCCGTCTTCAGTATATGATGCATGGTATCTTCCACACGATACGTTTCCGCTCCGCTTCGCAGCATTATTTCACCGGCAAGCATCGCCGTTTTTAGTAATAATTGCGTATCCATGACTTTCTCCCTCTCACTTTTTTGGATTTATAACTGTCATGATACTATTTCCTATTCTAAAAATCAACCAAAAATTTTTTCGTACACAAAGCAGTACAATCATTACTGTTCACAGTATCTGTGACAAACAACGTACAATCTTTCTGCAAAAACAGTTTTTCGCAAGGAAAAAGGCTTCCCGGTCTTATGACCGGAAAGCCTATCTTCCTGAATTAGAGTGAGAGTGTTTATAAAAAGGCAGATTTTATTAGTTAATATATCCGCTCTTTTTCAGTTCTTCCTCAGCTTTTGCGAGATTTGCGTCTGATACACGGATGATTGGTCCTGTGCATCCCATTCCGCTTTCTGCGTAAATGCCGAGTTTCCACAGTACTTTAACTGCGTCTTCCAGATCCATTACTTCAATACCTGGAATCTGTGCTGTAACGATTTCCTTCGGTGGCTCTTTTACTTCTTCTTCAGCCGCTGCCGGTTTCTGAGAAGCTTTGTGCTCATCAAGGATTTCTTTTAATCCAGCTTTCTTAACAGCTGCAAATTCTTCTTTCGCTACTTCAAATACTTTTCCTCTTACCAGCTGTGCTGCGTAACGGATTGCATTTGCGATAACCGGTGCTCCGGATGCTCTGGATACGATCATGACAAGCTGTTCATATCCTTCTCCGATTCCTGGTCCATATCCAAATCCTGTAGCTTCAAAGCTTCCGCCTGTTGTGAAAGAAGAAAGCATTTTCACCATGATATTTCCGGTAAGGGAATCTGTTACCATGATGTCCGGGGATGCCTGAAGGACGTCATTTCCTCTCATAACGCATCCACCATCTGCTCTTCCTGATTCTGCAAATTCGATCGGATATCCGTTCTCCTGCAGTTTCTTCAGAGCTTTCTCTGTCTGACGTGCACCGTCTACATTCAGGATACCAACGGTCGGATTCTTCTTACCACAAGCTTTTGCAGCGATGATTCCGTAGATCGCATTTTTGATCATTCCTTCAATACGGTCTGTGCTGGATGTTCCTGTTGTATTAGCGATGAACATTTCTTTTGCAGTTGCCGGTGTTACACAGCGTCCTACTGTAGATACACCGATCGGGAATGGGAAGTGCATGGTTACTGCTGCATCTACTTCTCCATTCTTCAGCATTTCTTCCATCTTATCATGACCTTCTTCATCGTTAGCCACTTTAACAGTTGTAACGCCTTCTGCTTCTAATGTTCCGATATAATATACATCAATTCCGTCTTTTGCCGCTTCAATTGCCGCTGCCATAGAGTTTTCTTCTCCATGTTCGCTTCCCATTCCGGTCAGTGCAACTTTCGGGCGCTTTCCGAAGCTTCCTGTCTCCAGTCCCTGCGCCATCTCCATAAAGGTGTCGGCAATCATTCTTTCAATTCCATTTGCCATTTTGTTTGTCCACCTTTCTTATTCTTCTGTTGCCATTAATGATGCTGCAAAATCTTTCATTGCTTTTGCGATCAGTCCTTTTACTTCTTCTTCTGATACGCCGCTGTTATCTTCTGCACCAGTATTTGCCTGAATTACGAAAGATACACCGTCGAAGAGGTTGGTCATACGTCCAAGGAACAGACTTCCTTTTCCGATGATCATGGCTTTATTGATCTTTCCTGCAAGGATATCTTCTCTTGCAAATCCGATGTACGGTACACCTGAAGGAATATGTCCCTGAGTCGGAGCCCATCCTGTCAGTCCGTGTTCTCCTGCAAAACTTGCAAGTTCTTTTCTGTCAAGTTCGCCTCTCTTAACTGCGAGAGCTGCAATCATCTTGTAGTTAGCAAGCGGTACATCTCCAGCTCCTGCCGGTTTTGTGATATCCGGGTTCTGCATTTCCGGAGAGAATTTATCGATATCTGTGATCTTAAGTCCTGCTCTTTCCAGTGGATCAGCTACAAGGCTTCCGATTACGTTCTGCGGAGCACTTCCTGTTCCTACTGTATGGCGTCCAAGGATATCCAGGTTGATTTCCGGGTTTACGCCATCGTTTTCTGCGATGATTACACAGAATCCACCAAGGCAGTCTTCCAGGATTGGAAGGCCTTTCTTTACATGGTCTTTACCGTTCATACCAAGTTTTGCTGTACAACCACCAGCTGTTACAGCTACACATTTGTATGCGCCTGATTTTACGAGAGCTGCTGCTTCGATCAGTGCGTGAGATGGTCCGGCACAGAATCCACGTGAGTCAGAACCTGTTGCGTTCAGAAGTCCTGCAACTTCAGCTGCTGCTTTTGCGAAGTTACCGCCACCACGCTGGTTCATATCACCACAAGCTTCTTCTGCACAGTCGATGACATACTCAACGTCTGTCTTTTCGATTCCTGCGTTTCTTACACCATAGAGGAGGGCGAGCACGCTGGATGCCTTACTCATAATGTTTTCATGCATAACATGAGCTGAAAGGTTTGCATCAATGTCATGCGCTCTCTTTACACAGCCTACCAGTTTGTTTTCATGATACAGACCTTCAGCATGCTCTTCATTTACAAAGTGTTCGATCTCTGAGATTTCAAATCCCTCGATTACTTTTTCTACGATATCATCTGTGATGATCGGATCTGCTGCAAATTTCTCCTTTGTAGCTGCTACAAATCCTTTCTCAAGCATAACAACTTCGAACATATCGCAAGCCTGAGCTAAAAGAAGGAATTCGTCTTCCGGCATGATTTCACCGTATTTTCCGTAACGCTCTGCGCCTTCTTTTACTTTGTCGTAGTATGGAAATTCAACCTGGGCAAGATCGTCCGGTGTTGCATTTCCGATATATACCTGATTCGGCCAATAATTTACACATGTTTCATATGACCGAAGATGATCTCTAAGTTCTTTTAAATATTCTGATTCCGGATTGACAACTCTTTCTGTTGTCTGTGTTGTTCCGTTGTAAACTACCATTTCCGGGGTATGTACGAGTACATATCCTGCTCCTTTAATTACACTGTTCATCGCTGGTTTCCACCTTTCCTGACATTCTCTTTTTACGAATGTCACCATCATTCATTTCTCCGTGATATGCGCGTATAATCTACCTGTCCTGATTTAAAAGATTTTGGGCAGAATGCGCTAAACAAGCTTTTATCAGAAGCGCATCACTGGCACGCTTCCGAGATGCTAGGCAATTCACTAATGCAATACCAGCATGTTCCCGTTATGCCTGGCAATAAAACAGGCGACAGGAAGAATCCTGCCGCCTGTACCTCTATCTCAGATATTCCGCTTTGAAAATATCCCCCTCTTTATCTTAGAGGTATTTGCAATATTCGTCGCGGATTGCTGACATTTCGTCTACGATATCATCAACATCAAGCACCATTTCCATCATGCCTACCTGTTCATCGTAAACAGCCGGGTCAAATTCTTCTTTTAACTCTGGTTCACATACGTGATAAGTTGTGAGTCCAAGCTGGACCCCTGTCAACGGACCTGCGAATGTCGGGTCTCCTGCTGTAACGGTTTCTGCAGCAAGTCCTGCTGCTTCTCCTTCAGCTGCGCCTACGATTACGACTACGTTTTCCGGGCCGTACTCCTCAGCAAATTCTTTTACCCTTTTCTGATTCTCCAGATCCATTGCGCCTGCGCTAGTTCAGACGAAACATTCTGTTGAAGAAAAAACTACATCTCCGCCAGCTGTCTTTACGCATTCTGCGATTGCTGGTCCCGGTACACCGTCACGGTCACCGATAATAACAACTTTTTTATCTTTTAAAATTGCCATGATGTCTTTTCCTCCTTCCTTTCTTTTAAAATTTTGTTTTGTTAATAGTTTTACACGCTTTACGCGATTATATATTGTGAGCACACAGCCGAATCTCTGCCGGCTGTGCGCGGCTCACCTAATTAAATAATGATTAGATATATTTCTTAATCATTGCTTCGATGCTTTCCTGTGTAGCATCATCTTTTACTACTTCTTCTACTTTTTCGCCATCTTTGTAAATAGCCATAACCGGAAGACCAAGGATCTTCTGTCCGATAGCAAGACGACGAGCTTTTGTTGTATTCAGAGATGTGAATTTGATCTTATCTCCGTATTTGTCTGCCATTTCATGTACGAACGGCATCAGAGCCTGGCATGGAACACATCCATCACCAAAGAAATCTACGAATACATAACCTTCTGCTTTTAAGACTTCGTCTTCAAATGTTTTCTTATCTACTTCTAACATGTCAAATGTCCTCCTCACTCTATAAAAAAGTGTGTTCTTATAATTCGTTAATGTACTTTTCTGCCTGTGTAGCTGCAATAGCTCCATCTGCAGCGGCTGTAACAACCTGTCTTAAGCTCTTAACGCGAATATCGCCTGCTGCGAATACGCCTGGGATATTAGTGTGCATATCTGCATCTGTCGGAATATATCCTCTTTCATCCATCTCAAGACCTGTTCCTTCATAGATCTTTGAGTTTGGAAGTGTTCCGATAAATCCGAATACACCAAACATTCCGTCATCTTCATCAGCTACGATCTTAGTGAGTTCACCTGTTTTCACATTTTTAACAGTCATCTCAGAAAGGATTCCGTCACCGCCAACTTCTTCTACAACCGTATCCCACATAAAGTGAAGTTTTTCGTTCTTGAAAGCTTTTTCCTGGATGGATTTTGCTGCACGAAGCTCATCACGTCTGTGAATAATGGTAACTTTTCTTGCAAATTTTGTAAGGTACATAGCTTCTTCTACAGCAGAGTCTCCTCCACCTACTACGTATACTTCAAAATCTTCAAAGAAGTTTGCATCACAGGTAGCGCAGTAAGAAACGCCCTTACCCATGAACTCTTTTTCGCCTTTGCATCCGATCGGTCTTGCAAAAGCTCCGGTTGCGATGATAACCGTCTTTGACTGATATTCAGCCTTCGCACTCTTCAGTACTTTGATATCGCCGTCCAGGTGTACTTCGTTAATTACATCTGATGCTCTCTCAACGCCGAATTTTTCACACTGCTGTGTCATTCTTGCGATAAGTGAAGGACCGCTTTCCCCTTCTACGATCTGTCCAGGATAATTTTCGATGTCATCTGTGATTGCGATCTGTCCGCCATCTTTACCTTTCTCAATAACCAGTGTTGAAAGACGGCTTCTTCCTGCGTACAGACCTGCAGCTAAGCCTGCAGGTCCCGCACCCAGGACGATCACGTCATAAACTTTGCTCATAACGTTCTCTCCTTTTTTAATAAAATTACATGACCTTCTAACTAAGATTTAGTTGTCAAAGATTGTCTGTCCGTCTACTTCTGTTGTAAGAGCTTTCAGAGCTTTTTCAACAAGACCCTTACGAAGAGCATACTCTTCATCTTTTTCAAGAGCCGGATTTCCAAGTGGATGAGGAATAGCAATCGTAGGAACGATTCTGTTCGCACCAACTGTCATGGAAATCGGAGTTACTGTACACATATGAACTACCGGGAGTCCAGCTGCTTCAATTGCTTTTACCATTGTTGCACCGCAACGTGTACAGGTACCTCAAGTAGAGGTCATGATAACTGCGTCAACACCGTCTGCTATAAGTTTCTGAGCATATTCCTCAGCGAAAGCTTTCGCAGAAGCTACGGCTGTACCGTTACCAACTGTTGTATAGAATTTGTTGTGAAGTTTTCCGATAACGCCTTCTTTTTCGAATTCACGCATAACGTCTACAGGAAGTACACGGTCTGCATCTTCGTTTGCATATACCGGGTCATATCCACCATGAGCTGTTTCGTATGTATCTTCTGTAAGATCCATAACGCCTGTGATGTCATATTCTCCGTAATGTGAAGCATTTGAACTTTCGATGTGGTCCGGGTTTCCTTTCGGAACGATTCCACCTGAAGTACAAAGTGCGATTGTAGCCTTGCTAAGATCTTTGACAGCTGGCTGTGGATCAACACGGTCGAATGATGGCATTGGATACTCTGTCTCAAACGGCTTGTCTGCCAGTTTCTTAAGGAGCATCTTAACAGCTCTCTTAGATCCACGTTCTTTTTCGAAGAAGTTTACACGAACTCCGTTCGGCATATAACCTTCCTGGCAAGAAGCACCGATCTTTTCGCCTTTAGCGATCTTAAGAGCAAGAGGAGCAAGTTTCTTAACTGCATCTCTCATACCAGCTGCGCTGTTCTTTGTAGATACTGTGTAAACTTTGTTCTTGAACATATCAGCACCTGGGTTTTCAACGTACATACCAGTTACTGCCGGGATTCCGAGTTCTTCCTGTACTGCATCACAGATAGTTCCGCATGCAACACCGTAACGTCCAGCATTGAAAGCAGGTCCAGCGATGAAGATATCAGGATTCTGGCTCTTAACCATTTCAAGAATATCAGCTTTTGCTTTGTCAAGGTTTTCATTGAAGTAAGAGTCACCGCAAACGATTGTAGCTACGATCTCTGCTTCTTCTCCAAACTGCTGTGTCAGAGCCTGTCCAGGTCCAACGATTTCGCCTACGCGAAGTTCAGCAGGATAATCAGCTTTTTCTTCTCCACCAATCTGAGCGAAGAACTGATTGATATAATGTACAACTTTAATTTTACTCATTATCTTTACGTCCTCCATTCCTAGCGTGCACTCAGATATCCAAATCCGGTTTCATTTGTAGCACCGGTAATGGCCTGAATTTCAACTTCGATTGTTCCATCTTCACGATGAGAATGTTCATTACCACCAGCAATGATTGTAACGAAATCTTCTGTTCCGATTACTTTATCCATCTTAGGAAGTACGATTACCTGGTTAGCATTTCCACCAGTTACAACTGCATCTGCAGCCGGATCAGCGTCAGCGAGTGACTGAGATTTTCCGTCACGTCCAGCATATTCGTCTGTAATGATTACAGTCTTAACACCTTCAGCTTCGATCTTCTTGCAGTTCATGATAAGGTCAGTATCCGGGTTTCCAAATCCTTCCTGTGAAACGATAACTGCATCAAGGTCTAACAGACGACACATTTTAGCTGTCCAGTCAGATGAACGCATCTTATCTGCAAGGTATACGTTTTCGTTTGTAAGAATCTGGCAAACAAAGTTAATTGTTTTTCCGTGTTCTTCGAACAGGTCATGTACAACCGGGTTGTTTTCATGAACGTATGTTGGGTTTTTATCACATGCTGATACACAGTTACCAGATACAATAGCTCCGTCCATAACTTCTGTCGGATTCATGATAGTAGAGAGTGTTCTCTTAGCATCAACACCGTATACATATGTGTCATGAAGAAGTCCCTGGCTCTGAAGCATCTGTACATATGCAACTCTCGGAAGATTCGGGAATTTTTCTTTTCCTTCCATGATTCCGTATGTTTCATATACTTTTGTTTCATCTGGTGTAAGTTCACGAGCAAGTTCTCCAAGGTAAACTGCTACTCTGAATCCAGCAAGACGAACAGCTTTTTCATATTCATGCTGTTTGATTCCTTCAACCGGTTCGCAGACAACAACTAAGTTGTTCAGCTTTGAAAATGGAGTGTATTCTGCACCTGGGCCTGACATATCGATGATACCTTCCTGGAAACCAACGATCTTACCAGCTGTTACAACAGCCATTCCCTTTAATGCATATGTCTTACCACTTCCTACAGTGTCAACTTTTGCGATAACGCCCGGGAAGACTCCCCCTCTTCCTTCAACTTTAACACGTGGTTCAATAACATCTTTAACCGGTGTGATACGAACGCTTTCACCTGGTTTTGCGATATCAAATTTAACACTTTTGATTTTTTCGTCCTCGAGAACGATTGCCTTTACAGCTTCTTCGTCAACATAAAGAACACCATTTTCGATCTTTGATTCAGATGCGAACTGAATGTCGTTAATAAAAATGTGACCTACTTCTAATTTCACTGTAAATTCCCTCCTTTTTTGAATGTGTTTGTTGTATGCTCAAAAGTACACCAAACCGCATGTACTTCTACAGCCTTTTTTCTAGCGCCAGCTTTCCGCTGACGGCAGAGCACTTGAGATCAATGTGTAATCTACAAGTTGAAAGTCTGCATAAACCTGTGGTTTATAAAGATCAGACTTAAACTGAAATTTGCCGCACGCCTGAATAGCGCTTGCAATGATCTGCATTGCCTGTGCATCCAGACCTTCCGGCGTTTCCGAGAGCATAACCGACTTATATGGAGTCTCATTCGGTTTTACGCTTCCGGACAGCGGATGTGTCAAAAGTCTGTATCCCTGGAAGATCATCTTCTGAACTTTTTTAAGTGTGTCCTCATAAGAAAGCTCTTCGTATTCCACATGATAATCTTTCCCAAGTTTTTCTTTTACCAGTGGATTATTTGTGATAATCATAAATCCAGTATTCATAGCCGCTTCTTCCTTTCGTCCCCTGTCCGTTTATGCGGTCTTTTTTGACTCCCTGTGTCTGAAATACTCCAGATAATTTTTTAACATATATCTGGTATCAAAAAAGGACGCCAAAACAACTTCTCTGTTTTAAACGCCCTTTCTGTTTCCTTGCAAATTCGGTAATTCCGGATTCAGAGTGTAGTACCTTTCCCGATCCTTTTGCCTGAAAGTTTCACCATTCAGCGAGCTTCACTGCTCTACGGCTTGCATCTTCGGCGACCATTTATCAAATATCTTTATAAATGATTCTCTCGCAGGAAATATCAACCTACTATCTAATTGACTGCATCTTTTTATTTATTTTGCAGCATCTTTCTTGCTGACATGATAACTATAACACACTTTTATACAAAATGCTAGTCTTTTTATAGATTTTTTTGTATATTTCTTATTGTTTTTTTCTATAACTGTTTTCCAGCTATTATACAAATTATCTATTTGCCTTTTTTCCGATTTGGCAGGAAATTATTATAGTAATCGTCATGTGTCTTCTTAACAAGACCACTGAGTGCTATCAGTGCAATCGCATTCGGGATAACCATTAAACTGTTGAAGCAGTCTGCCATATTCCATACAAGTTCTACTTCCTGAAGTGATCCAAGCACTACGCAGATACATACAATGATTGAGTAAATTTTAACAGCTTTTGCTCCAAACAGATAACGGATGTTTGCTTCACCGAAGAAATACCATCCGATGATCGTTGAGAATGCGAAGAATAACATACAGATCGCGATAAAGATCTCACCGAACTTACCATATAAAGTAGAGAAAGCATACTGGCTAAGTTCTGCGCCTGTAAAACCGCTTGTTCTTGATCCTGTTGTAATAATAACAAGTGCTGTCAGGTTAAGAATTACGAATGTATCAATGAACACACCGATCATAGCTACAAAGCCCTGTTCAACCGGATGGTTTACTTTTGCTACTGCATGTGCGTGTGGTGTAGAACCCATACCAGCTTCATTGGAGAAGAGACCTCTTGCCACACCTTTCTGTACTGCAAGCTTCAAGGTTGCGCCCATTGCACCACCTGCTACTGCTGCCGGTTTAAACGCACCGATAATAATGTCATGGAATGCTGCCGGGATTGCTGTAACGTTTGCAAAAATTACGATCAAAGAACCTAATATATAAAATGCTGCCATGATCGGCACAATCAGTTCAGTAACTTTTGCGATTCGCTTCATACCACCTGTGAATACAAACAGGGAAACAACTGCTACAAAAATACCCATTGCAATCTTCGGAATTCCGAATGCAGTGTTCCATGATGCTGCGATCGAGTTAGACTGAACCGCATTGCCCATGAACCCAAGTGCAAAGATTATCAGGACTGCAAAAATAGCTGCCAGAACTTTTCCGAACGTTCCTTTAAATGCCGCTCGTATGTAATATACCGGACCACCTGTTACGGTTCCGTCATCACTGACCTGTTTGAACTTCTGAGCCATAACCGCTTCTGCAAAGATCGTTGACATTCCGAGGAATGCGCTGATCCACATCCAGAAGATTGCTCCCGGACCACCGACTGCAATTGCAGTTGCAGCTCCGGCGATATTACCGGTACCAACCTGAGCAGCGATCGCCGTTGCAAGTGCCTGGAAAGAAGACATTCCGTCTTTTCCGGCATCCCCTTTCTTACTAAAAAGACCTCCAAAGGTTCTGTTCCATCCATCTTTAAAACCACGGATCTGGATAAATCCAAGCTTAAATGTGAACAGCAAGCCAATACCTACAAGTGCTATGATCAGCACCGATCCTGTTAGGACATCATTTACCTTTAATACTAAATCGTTAATACTCATACATTAACCCTCCTTTTTAATAGACATCCCTTATAGTTTTTATCTGTTGAATCTATAATAACCTATTTATAGTTTTTATGCAATATTTTCAGTTAACTTATTTATTTTTTGTGTATTATCACCATGTTATTGCGATAACATAATAAATTTGCTCTAAATAAGTGCCTTTTTTCGCGCTTTTCTATGTTTGTCAAAAACTCAGTTTTCATATTTTTCGTCAAATTGTCTAATTAATGACGATTTAATATCTATACATTTCCATGGGATTTATAGATTCCTTCAGATGAACGCATTAATTCTTTACTATATTGATATTTCAAAGAAGTTAATTTCAGACCATGAAACATAAATAAAAAGCAGGAAACAATCTTCCGTCTTACCCGGAAATCTGCTTCCTGCTCTTCCATTCTGTTTATTCAGTTATTCTATACATTGATCTCTGCTTTTACACCA
Organism: Coprococcus sp. AF102-57; assembly: GCF_027686195.1. Lineage (NCBI taxonomy): Bacteria > Bacillati > Bacillota > Clostridia > Lachnospirales > Lachnospiraceae > Coprococcus > Coprococcus sp. AF102-57. The sequence continues at coordinate 60,353 of NZ_JAQCSY010000001.1, forward strand.
AGCAGCTCTTTATTTTCATCCAGGATCGGCCGGATCACATTCTTAAGGAATGCTTCGACCTGTTCTTTGGAACGTCCTACATATTTGGATGGATCCATTGTTTTCTGAAGATCTTCCAGACTCAGATTAAATGCATCATCTGACGCGATCAGTTCAAGAAGGTTGTTGTCCAGACCTTTTTCTTTAACATTCTTTCCTGCTTCCATTGAAAGTTCACGGATTCTTTCATGCAGTTCCTGACGGTCTCCACCAGCTTTTACTGCATCCATCATAATATTCTCTGTTGCCATGAACGGAAGTTCAGACATCAGACGTTTTTCAATTACTTTCGGATATACAACCAGTCCGTCAACGACATTCAGGCACAGATCCAGAATACCGTCAATCGCAAGAAAACCTTCCGGTACACTCAGGCGCTTGTTCGCAGAGTCATCCAGAGTACGTTCAAACCACTGTGTAGCAGAAGTGATCGCCGGGTTCAGTGCATCAATCATCACGTAACGGGACAGAGATGCGATTCGTTCGCTTCTCATTGGATTTCTCTTATATGCCATTGCAGAAGATCCGATCTGTGTCTTTTCAAACGGCTCTTCCACTTCTTTCAGATGCTGGAGAAGACGGATGTCATTAGAGAATTTGTGTGCACTTGCTGCAATTCCGGCAAGAACATTCACAACTCTTGTATCCACTTTACGGGAATAGGTCTGTCCGGATACCGGATAGCATGCTTCAAATCCCATCTTCTTAGCAATCATCGGATCGATCTTATCAATAGTCTCCTGATCTCCCTCAAACAGTTCCAGGAAGCTTGCCTGTGTACCGGTTGTTCCTTTTGATCCAAGAAGTTTCAAGCTTCCAAGCACATAATCAAGATCTGCAAGATCCATAGAAAATTCCTGCATCCACAGAGTTGCTCTCTTTCCAACCGTTGTCGGCTGTGCTGGCTGGAAATGAGTAAATGCAAGTGTCGGAAGATCTTTATACTGATCTGCAAACTTTGAAAGTTCATCCAGAACATTAACCAGCTTTTTCTTAACAAGTTTCAGAGCCTCTGCCATGATAATGATATCGGTATTATCACCTACATAACAGGAAGTTGCTCCCAGATGAATGATCCCTTTTGCTTTCGGGCACTGCTGTCCATATGCATATACATGAGACATCACATCATGGCGCACTACTTTTTCACGTGCTTTTGCGACATCGTAATTGATATCCTCTGCATGCTCTTTCAGTTCTGCGATCTGTTCATCTGTAATATTGAGCCCCAGCTCTTTTTCTGTCTCTGCAAGTGCGATCCAGAGTTTTCTCCATGTCTTAAATTTCATGTCCGGAGAAAAAATATACTGCATCTCCTTGCTGGCATACCGCTCCGAAAGCGGACTTACATACTTGTCGTATCCCATAGTCTTATCCTCCCTATTCTTCTGACTCAAACGCGTGGGAAATATCTTTTCCCGGAACGCGCATCGGGTAATTTCCTGTAAAACATGCATCGCAGTATCCAAGATCTCCAACCATGTCTTTCAGCTTATCTATTTCCATATATCCAAGAGAATCTGCTCCGATCATTTCACGGATCTGCTCCGTTGTATGCGAATGAGCAATGAGCTGATCATTCGACGGTACATCTGTACCAAAATAACAAGGATGTAAAAACGGCGGCGAACTGATTCTTACATGAACTTCTTTTGCTCCTGCTTTCTTGAGCATCTTGATGATATTTGCACAGGTCGTTCCACGGACGATGGAATCATCTACCATAACAATACGCTTGCCCCGTACAACCTCTTCAATAACATTCAGTTTGATCTTCACACTGGACTCTCTCTGGCTCTGCTTCGGCTTGATAAAGGTTCTTCCTACATAACTGTTCTTGTGGAATGCCATACCGTAAGGGATTCCGGAATATTCCGAATATCCTTTTGCCGCAACCAGTCCGGAATCCGGCACACCGACAACCAGATCGGCCTCTACCGGATAAGACTGTGCAAGAGCCTTTCCTGCAACAATCCTTGCATGATATACATTGATGTTGTCGATCACGCTGTCCATACGTGCAAAATAAATGTACTCAAAAATACAACGTGCCTGCTTTTCAAGTGGAATCTGCATACTTTTGTCCGAAGATACTCCATGCTTTGTAAAGCTGACAATCTCTCCCGGTTCCACGTCACGGATAAAGTCTGCACCAACTGCTGCAAGGGCACAGCTTTCCGATGCCAGGAACCAGGTATTATCTCGCTTGCCGATACAGAGTGGTTTGAGACCAAATGGATCTCTCGCTCCAATCATCTTACGCGGGCTTGATACAACCAGTGCATATGCGCCTTCAATTTTCTTCATTGCATTCCTGACCGCATCTTCTGCCTTTGAAACCTTCAGACGCTCTCTTGCAATATGATAGGCAATCACTTCCGAATCAATCGTTGTCTGGAAGATTGCTCCGGTATATTCCAGTTCATGACGAAGCTCGATTGCATTCGTCAGATTACCATTATGGGCAATCACCAATGTACCTTTCACATAATTCAGAACCAGTGGCTGTGCATTTTCCGCACGAGTTCCCCCTGCTGTCGAATACCGCACATGTCCGACACCAAGGTTTCCCTTTAATTTGCCAAGTTCTTCCTCATCGAATACTTCATTGACAAGTCCTAGTCCCTTTCTGAAATGAACTTTCCGCTTGCCATAGGTATCTGTCACTGCAATTCCGCAGCTTTCCTGCCCTCTGTGCTGAAGGGCAAACAAACCATAGTACACTGACGGCGCAACATCGCCACCATCCATATCATAGGCACCGAATACACCACATTCTTCACCTAAACCAGTCTCTACTCTTTCAAGTTCGCTCATCGTTTTGTCTTCTCCTATTTGTTGTATCCGCTTAATTTTTACATAGAGAGTATAATACATGATTTTCCGAAAATCAATACACAGCCTTGAACTTTCTCCCGTACACTATGCTCTTCTGTACTCTTTTTTCCATTCTTCAAACAATTCCTTTGACGGTTCGATGTTGATATTTTCTCTCACTTTTTCTATCTTTTCTGTAAGTTTGTTGTCAATTTCCAAAAGGATTTCATTGCCCATAACCATCTTCTGATATTCATCCTGCGGCATGTATCTGGAACTTGCATACAGGTAACCTTCGAGCATTTTATTATCTTCACAGATCTTATACGCCTTCTCATACATTCTCGCCGACTCTTCATACAGAAATGCTCTCCCATATGCTCCGGCAAGGCACGCAGACACGCGACCATAAAAACGCTTATCTACTGAATCATCCTTTTCTCCGTTGACGATCGACATGTAAACCAGGATTGCCGATTCCAGTTCTCCACTTTCCATCAGCTTATCTGCTTTGTATTTCTGACGTTCTACTTCTTTCTGGTTCTTGAGTTTCTCCAGAACATTCTGGATGTGTGCCATTTCACCCGGTGTGTAGATTCTGGATTCATGTAGCACAAGAACCACAAATTTCTCCACGGAACCATGATTCCGGATCAGTTCCACCAGCTTTACTGCAAGATCCTGCATTTCCAGTTCATCTGCGATCCATCTGCAGAGTTGCTCATTCATGATCGTATAATCAATCAGATACAGATTGTTGCACAGATAATAACACAGTTCTTCCAATGTACTGATCCTTGTATGGATCCTCGAAATTTCATAGGGATGTTTTGCCTTTTTCTTATGACAAAGAATTAAACTGCCCATTGCTGCCTCCTAATTCAATGATCTTCTCCACCCGGAATCCTGACGGCGCAAAGAATTCGCCAAATCCCATATCTTCAAAAATAATATGACAGGTCTTTTCATCCGAGAAAAATGTATTAATCTTCAGACGAAGCGCATAATTTTTCCGGTCCGGCATACCTTTCAGGGAAACCGGCTCCACAAGATGTCTGCCGGTCACCAGGGAATCCACATGGATCTCAATATCCTCTGTATCACCAAGAAGTACCTCGAACTGTCTGTCTGATTCGTACCAGTGATTGCCCCAGGATACAAGTGGGTACCAGCCTTCTTCTCCATTCACGCGCATCCGCACGGAAATCTGCTCGGTCAGTTTTGTCTCATCCAGGTAGACTGGTGCATCTGACTGTTCCTCTTTTCTGCGCTGCGCTGTATAACACGCTCCTTTACTGTACAGATTATTTCCCATAAACGCACGGCGTCCGTTACAGAGAACGCGCAGAGAATTCGGATACCAGTTATTTTCAAATCCATCTCCTGTCAAAAAGACAGAAGAGATCATCTTCTTGTTAAATACACTCTGGATAAAACGTTTAAAATGCTCATCTGCTGCTTTTGCCTTCTCAACATGCAGCACCGGATAAACTGCTTCCAGTTCTTCCATACGTGCATCTGCCACCTTGTCCACCGTCACAAAGCTTTCTCTGCTTTTCTGCGAACTGTTCTTCAGTTCCCGCAACATATATGCCCGGATCACATCCTCGTCACAGTAAAAAAGTGCCGCTTCATACTGCCATAATTCTTTCGGCTGGTTAAACATATAATGACAGAAGCTTTCCTTGTAGTCCTGAACATAAATATTTTCCTTTGCCACTCCGAGTTTCTGTCCGATTCCCTTCAGCAGGACGCGGATGTCTTCGTTTTTCTCCGGGACTGTAAACGTGATGCTTTCAATTTCTTCAAATCCATTCAACGTATACTTTACAAAATCCGCCAGCAGCTGGACGCCTTCATATTCCTGTCCGTCTACCTCAATTTTCCTATTGCCAAGCGCACACTCCCAGATCCCTTCCACGCTGATACTGTCCCTTACCGTAGACATCCTTCTTGCCTGTCTTCCGTAAGTCCAGGTCTCTTTATAATAGTTCATCACCAGAGGAATCTGATTGTTCTCTTTTTCAATTCCGGTATCCACCGTCTCCGGTTCCTGTGTTTTTTCATTATAATAACTGATCTGACACATCTTTGCATTGATGTCATATCCTATAATACTTCCATGTGTCATGAAGTATTTCCTCCTTTAGTAAGCAACAAAAATATCCTCAGCAAGCTGTTTTTCTGTTGCAAATTCCTTCATCGCGATTGCCAGTGCTTCATTCTTCAGTGATGTCATATCATTCAGTCTTCCAAATTTTCCGATTGGTCTCACCTCACGCGGCTTATAGTCACATTTTTCCGTAACCGTCACCTTATCCTTATTCGTCTCTGTAAAATAATAACGCAGAGATTCATCACCAAACAAAATAAAGCTCTTGATATAAGTGTCTTCATATGCCGGAAGCAGTATTTCTTCCTGATAATTCATATTATCACTTTCGCCTTTCCGTATCTGGTAGGAAATTGCCACTTTGCTTCCAGGTTTTGCGTGATATTCAATCATCGTCTTATCATAAAGCTGCACTTCTCTGAGCCAGTTCTCCGGATATTTCAAATAGAAAGAAAAATACAGCTGTTTTTCACACATTTCGCGCAGGAATTCCCGTAGCATCGGTTCCAGTTCCTGATGCACTTCCCTGCTGGAATAATATTTTAGCAGGGCGATCTTACAGATATCCGGAAGATCTTCCTCTTTGCGGTATTCATTTGCGATGATTACAAAAATACATCCTTTTACCTGACGTCCGTTCACCACATATTCTCTTGAAACATAAGCAAGATATGCTCTCTTTAAACGGAAATACGTTCTTCCTTCATAATAATCCGCAAAAATTTCTTCCTCACCAAACATAGTTTCCGAGAAAAGCATCTGCGTAATGATTCTTTCTGAAAGCTTGTAGGTTGTAATATCATAATCTCTTGCCACATGCCAGAGTTTCTTCATATTACGGGTCGATCCACAATAATACTCAGCAAGATAAGACAGCGTCTGCTTATCATACTGATCTTTCAGAAACAGTTCAAAGCATAATGCCAGAAGAAAATCATCCTCCTCCGTACCTTCTTCACGCAGGCGCATACTGCACATTTTAAACACTTCTTTTTCATCTGCCATCTCCAGCCCGTGCTCTCTAAGCATATCCCAGGTCAGTTCTTTTTTCTCTTTCTTCCGTTCCTCTTCCTCATGCTCTTCCTGATATTTTTTGCAGATTTCCATATACCGGTTCTCATAGAACATCCTCATAGTCTCATATGGAATGGAATCAATGTAATGGCGGCCGTCTTTTGATTCCCAGACAATCCGTGCGTCTTTATTGTATAAATATACAATCACTCCATCCGCACTGTACTGTACCTTCTGACTGATCGTTCCGTCAGGCTCGATCACCATGACAAACGCCATGTTCTTTACCGTTGTCTTAATCTCATAAGCATGGCAGATATCATAAACTGCCCGAATTCTTTCTGGTGTCATATCCCGCTCAGTACAGCAGCGTTTGTAAATAATATGCAGAATATCATTGATCCTTCGATTCTCAAGCTGCATCCAGGCAAACCGCTCCATCTGCTCTCTGTAAGCACTGTAAAGCTCACTGCTTTCTTCCTCACAGTTAATCAGATTTGCATACAACACCGCTGCTTTTTTATATTCCAGTGTATTTCCATGCCGGAAGTAAAGTAATACGGATTTTGGAAACTGTCTGTCCAGATATTTGTCATCCACAGTCATCATATAATATTCAAAAAGCTGCGCAATCTTCAGATCTTCTTTTACTGCCAAGGCATACCACTTGAAGCATTCCGGTGTTGTCCGATTGCCACGGATCAGATGGGTACAAATTGCTGCCAGAATCTGTGGATCCGGGAAAATCCGATAAACCTTCCGCATCACAACATCCAGATTCTTATCATAAGTCCGCTGTTGGGATGCAAGGTTCGCCATATAAAGCGCAATTTCCTTTGTCAGAACTCCGTGCTTCTGCGCAAAATTGAGAATCTGTACTTCAAATGCCGAGAGCTTTTTCAGACAGGTTGGCTTCTCCAGAAAACACCGGTATGCCTGCCAGTACAGAATTACCTGGTTCGCACCGTTGCTGCAGTGGCGTTCCAGAACCTGTAATTTTTTGCTGTAGTTTTTATATTCCGGATCAATGTCAATCAGCATACACACAAGTTGCCACGATGTCGGTTCTTTCATATATGCCTTATTCAGTTCTTCAATCGCTTTGTTGACCTGGCTGCCTGATTTTCTTAAAAGTGCAGTCAGATACAGATAATACGATGAAATGACGGAATCCTTATTCACTGAAAAACGGCTGTAATTGTAATCATCCAGAATATCACTGGCCTTGTCCGGCTCCTTACAGAGCAGGTTAAGATGTGCATCAAACAGTGGATAAACATCTCCGTCTTCTGAATATATATCCAGTCCCTTCAGTTTTTCTCTTGTTGCGTCCGCCCAGGCTGTCAGATCCTTTCCTTCCGCATTGCACGCAAGGAAATCCTTTATGATTGATGCAATCGTCTTATCTGCCACACGTCTGTTCTCTGCATGATCCTTGTGATTGGCCAACATTACCTCATAGGTCAGCGATTCATACGGACTTTCAAAAACAATCTGTCCATAATTATTTCCCGCATGAGCCTTTTCCGGATGAATGATATAACTGAAATCAAACAGATTTCCCACAAAATCGTCCGTTGTAAAGTTATCCCTTCCAATCTGGATAAAATCACCGCTCACATGCACCTTCACAGGCATAAATCCCCAAGTATTCTTTGTAAAATGAATAATCTCACGGGTTGCTTCTTTTAAATTGCGGAAGGTTCTCTGATTCCGTCCCATTGTCAGGAAAATACATTCTTTCTGTTTGATTCCGACCAGAAATTCTTCCATCGCCTGCTCACCGAGAGACCATTTCCTAATATTATCATAAAGTGCCTTTATCCTTGGCTCTTCATACTTTATCACGTCATAAAAATCGCGTGATCTGAAAAGGCGGTGTGCCTCAATAAAGTTCTCCATCGCCAGCCTTTTAAAATCACGGATATTCTGTACTCTTCCACAGGAAGTCTCGACTGATGGTTTTTCAATGATCGCAGTAAAGTTTACCTCAAATTCTCCACCATTACATACAATCGTAAACTTTCCCTGTTCAACATGCCCGGGAGCAAGTCCGCTTCCATCATAAGTAAAACGGAGCTCCACCGGGTTGCCCTCAAATCCCTGTTCTTCTAAATGTATACGAAAAGAAGAAGAATATACAAGTCCTCTGATATCTCCTTCTTTCCTGTTCTTCAAAATGAAACTTCCCTGGCAGGACTCTCCTTCCCCGATCGTCATCTCAAGATTCGTTACCGGCAGTACAATCTCCGGATGAACGGTTCGAAAATCTCCTTTGGAAAATTTTTTTATTTTATTCTTCAAGCTTGCCACCTACTTCTGCATTGCATTTTTTCAAAAAGACATTATAATAAATTATAACATTATTCTGCATATCAGGCAATGCGGAATACCCGTTTTTTTTAATTCACAGATTTTTGTTATACACAAAGGAGAATACTATTTATGGAAGCAAAACCGCAGTTTCATGGAAGTGACACCGCTGCTGTCGCCGCATTTTATCATGTACCGGTGGACGAGATCGTCTGCTTTGGAGCCAATGTCAACCCACTTGGATTATCCAAAAACCTGAAAAAAGATCTTGCTGCACATCTGGATCTTCTCAGTAGTTATCCGGACCGAAATTACACTACTTTGAAAAAAGTGATTGCCGATTACTGCCAGATTTTACCGGAACATGTAATCGTCGGAAATGGTTCTACCGAGCTGATCTCTCTCCTGATCCAGACACGGAAACCACAAAAAACACTGGTTCTTGGACCAACTTATTCCGAGTATGGACGTGAACTGGATCTGGTGGGAAGTTCCATCCATACTTACCTGTTAAAAGAGTCAGATCAGTTCCATCTTGATATCCATGCCTTCTGCGAAGAAATCAGGAAAGGCTATGATCTGGTGATATTATGTAACCCGAACAATCCGACTTCGTCCGCTCTCAAAATGCCTGAGATCCAGACCATTCTGGACTGCTGCCGGGAGGCTGGCTCTTTCTTGATGATCGATGAGACTTACGTTGAATTCGCACCGGATATTAATGAAATTTCTTCCATGTCTCTGATCAGCAGTTTTGATAATCTGATGATTCTCCGTGGCGTATCCAAATTTTATGCCGCACCTGGTCTCCGCCTCGGCTACGGTGCAACCAGTAACAGCCAGTTTCTTCAGGATCTTCTGCTGATGCAGAACCCATGGAGTCTGAACACCCTCGGCGCTTACGCTGGTGAGAAGATGCTCCAGGATCAGGAGTATATCCGGAAAACACGGGATCTGATCCTCTCCGAGCGAGACAAAATGTGCACTGAAATCTCCAAAATCAATGTGCTGACTGTGTATCCTGCTTATGCGAATTTTGTACTGGTAAAGATTGAAAAAGAGGGAGTTACTTCTGCGGATGTGTTTGAATTTCTGATCAAGCAGGGTCTGATGGTGAGAGACTGCTCCAGCTTCAAAGAACTGGGCGGGGAATACTTCCGGTTCTGCATTATGGCTCCGGAAGATAATAAGAGACTGCTTCAAGGAATACAGGATTTCTTTGCATAATGTTTCCTATCCCCACAAGAAGACCATTCACTAAATCACCAACTCTTATTTCTAAAAATTTTGAGCAGCACAGGATCCCGGCGCAAATGATATTGAATCGTTGCGACTAAGAGCACACAAAAATAGGGGTGGTGTCCGTGTTCACACGAACATCATCCCCTTTTTTGTACAAGTTTCGGAGTTACCATGCATCCGTATGAAACTGCCAGTGACAGTTTCATAGGTGACGATCAATATCATTTGCGCCGGGATCCGTCCCTCTTCACACTATTCTTTCAAAATAAGCGCCACAAACACAAGATCTTCTTCCCCCGCATTCTTGATGCCATGTCCATTTCCGTCTGCGCAGAAAGTCACATCACCAACTTCTACCGGATATTCTTTGCCATTATCATTGTAAATGCCTGCCCCTTTTGTCAGATAGTAAGTCTCAGTCTCTCCATGATGCTCATGATATCCGATCTCACATCCAGGTTTTAACGTTACTTCATTGAACATCTTGCAGTACGCGCCGAGCTGTTCACCTTTGATCAGTTCTTCCTTCAGGATATAGCCTGCGCCACCCGCTACATTTTCTGCTTTGATTGGTTGTCTTTCTGATTTCTTTGTCATGACTCTTTTCCTCCTGTCTGATCAGATTTCTTTATCTGTCATTGTGACACGATTATTGAATTGCGTCAAGTGCCGCAGAAATATCTGCAATCAGATCCTCTTTATCTTCAAGTCCCAGACTGATACGAATCAGTTCTGCCGGAACTCCTGCTTCTTTTAACTGCTCATCATTCATCTGGCGATGTGTGGATGTTGCCGGGTTCAGGCAACAGGTTCTCGCATCTGCCACATGGGTTTCAATCGCTCCAAGCTTCAGATTCTGCATGAATACGGAAGCAGCTTCTCTTCCACCTTTCAATCCGAAAGATACCACTCCACAGCCCCCGTCTGGCATGTATTTCTTTGCTCTTTCATAGTATTTGTTAGATGGAAGTCCTGGATAATTGACATAAGCAACCTTTGGGTGCTGCTCCAGAAATTCTGCGACAGCCTGTCCGTTCTCCACGTGTCTTGGCATACGCACATGAAGAGATTCCAGTCCGAGATTCAGGATAAATGCATTCTGTGGTGCCTGGATCGATCCGAGATCACGCATCAACTGAGAAGTACATTTTGTGATAAATGCGCCTTCTTTTCCGAATTTCTCAGCATAGGTAATTCCATGATAGCTTTCATCCGGTGTGCAAAGTCCGGGATATTTATCTGCATGAGCCATCCAGTCAAATTTACCACTGTCTACGATTGCTCCACCGACTGCTGCTCCATGTCCATCCATATATTTTGTAGTCGAATGTGTCACAATATCTGCTCCCCATTCGATCGGATGACAGTTGACCGGTGTCGGGAAGGTATTATCCACGATCAGCGGTACACCATGCGCATGTGCAACCTTTGCAAAAAGCTCAATATCCAGAACAGTAAGTGCCGGATTGGCAATCGTCTCACCAAACATCAGCTTTGTATTTGGCTGGAATGCCGCATTTAATTCTTCTTCTGTTGCATCCGGAGAAACAAATGTTGCGTCAATTCCCATTTTCTTCATTGTCACACTGATCAGATTGAAGGTTCCACCATAAATCGAAGATGAAGCCACAATATGATCTCCTGCTTCACAGATATTGAACATAGCAAAGAAATTCGCTGCCTGTCCGGAAGAAGTCAACATTGCAGCTGTTCCGCCTTCCATCGCCGCGATCTTTGCCGCTACGTGGTCGTTAGTCGGATTCTGCAGACGGGTGTAGAAATATCCGGATGCCTCCAGATCAAATAATTTTCCCATATCTTCACTTGTATTGTATTTGAATGTCGTAGACTGAATGATCGGAACCTGTCTCGGCTCTCCATTTCCAGGTGTATATCCTCCCTGTACGCATTTTGTTCCCATATGATAAGTATTCATGAGAAAGTTCCTCCTTTTTCTTTTACACATTTCCTCTAATGTATATTCATTAAGTATGTTTTCTATTATAGCAGAAAACGGGAGATTTTGTTTAAAAATCTCCCGTTTGTTTTATATTTTTCGTAGAATATGCAGTTTTTCTTTTATTTTCCTCTTACGGTTTACATCTCCCACACGGGCTATACCCCTCTTTAATCAGTTCTTCTCTTGAACCTGTAAATGTTTTTTTATTTCCTTCTTTGATATCTTTTATCCCTGAACACTCCGGCGTATGGAACTTCTTTGTATTTTCATTCAACACATACGTCTTTTTCTCTGTATTTCCACTGGTTTTTCCCGTACCCGCTGACGCATCCGTATCGGAAAGTACTGCCTTTCCCGTTGCATAATCAATCGTAATTCCCGGCTGTACATTATAGACATACACATTAAATTTCACACCTTCTCCATGATCCTCCACGGATTCTGCTTCCATTAAAACTCCGGATGCAACCAGATTCTCCCCTTCAAATACCGGTGTGACACGATACATTACATGATTATCTGTCTCTTTGATGTAGTCGGCAACCATATTTTCAAATGGCAACATCCCATCCACATTCATATAGCGAGTTCCTGTAATCAGATTCTTTTCGTTTGCATTTTCTGCCGTCAGCTGATAGCCTATCAGATGACAACGGTTGTAAAGATATTTTCCATCCACATTGTCAAATTTTATTGTCTGCCACCCGGACGGTTTCACCTGGCCAATCTTTCCCCTTTTCCCGGTCGGCATCAGATCTGTCCCAATGTTGGACGCGGCAACGCCGCATCGTCCCAGCTCATCCAGATCACTGTAGCTTTCATAAGACTGATCTGTCAGCTCATCTTCGGTAAAATCCGGTTCATTATCGTCAATCACTACATATGGTGTTCCGCTGTATGCCGGAATATTATCCAATGTAGCGTTCACCGGATCCTGGCTGCCACCTGCTGTCGATTCATTTTCTCCGCTACCTGACTGCCTTTCAACTACTGCTGCCTGACTGTTTCCATATGATGCACTTTGCGCATCTGCTCCACCTGTGCCACACGCTGTCAGAAACAATACAAACGTCAGAAGCAGCACACCTCTCATTTTCCCAATTTTCTTCTTCATAGCAATCCCTGCCTGTTGTAAATTTCTTTTGTAATCTTCTCATGGGAGTAACCGGAAAAATCTTTTCTCTCTTCCAGTCTCCACTTGCTTAAATCTACCTCAAAAAATACATCTGCCGGATAATCCCGGTTCCATTTATACAGAACAATCTCTGTAATCTTCCCCTCATATCCAGCCAGATTCTCCCCCTCAACAAAACAGAAATCCTCTTCTTCTGCCTTTTCCAGAAAATTCCGGTCAACCTTCCACATTTTTTCATCCTCCAGGTGCCCTACGTCCTGTATTTTCTTCCCAGTCCCAGTTTCCTGGCATACCTCTTCTTTTGCTTTAAAGACTTCTTTAAAAAGCTTATCTGCCTCCGGCGCCATCCAGAGCACATTCCCTCTCGTCATCTCAAGAATATCCTCTGACACCATCCGGTCCCGGCTCACTCTCCTGCCATTAAAGCATATCCCCATCCGGTTATCCACACATACAATAGTTTTCACACTACCAAACTCCTTCCCCGCAATTCCAGCCAATATCCGAAATTCTCTACACAGATTCACATTCTTTTGCCACTGTAGCGTCCGTCTCGTCCCTGCATTTTCCATAACACAAACAGGCAGAGAATCCAATCCCTGCCTGTCCGCATTCATAACATCTTATTCAACTTTCGCAATATCAATCAGTGTAAGCTGACGGATATCTGTATTTTCCAGACTTGTCACAAGTGCTCTTGCAGTATCCATAGCTGTCAGTACATTGACACCTGTCTCGATTGCATTACGACGGATTACAAATCCATCTCGTGCATGATCTGCTCCCTGTGGAGGAGTATCAATTACAAGGTCGATCTCGTGTCCAAGGATCAGATCCATCAGGTTCGGTGATTCCTGCTCAATCTTATTGACCGGAATTGCTTTTACGCCACCTTCTTTTAATGCATCAGCTGTACCGCGTGTTGCAAAGATGCGGTAGCCAAGTGCCTCAAATCTGCGTCCGATCTCGACAGCTTCTCCCTTATCCTCATCACGAACAGTCATGATCATGTTCTTATATTTTGGAAGGTTGATTCCAGCTCCAAGGAACGCTTTGTAAAGTGCCTCGTTAAATGTAGTTGCAATTCCCAGACACTCACCTGTAGATTTCATTTCCGGTCCAAGGCTGATATCAGCACCACGGATCTTCTCAAATGAGAATACCGGCATCTTGATTGCAATATAATCAGCTTCTTTCTGAAGTCCCGGTGTGTAACCCATTTCTCTGATCTTATGTCCGATGATCGCTCTTGTAGCAAGCGGAACGATCGGGATACCTGTTACCTTACTGATATAAGGAACGGTACGACTTGAACGTGGGTTTACTTCGATGACATAAACATCTTCGCCACATACGATGAACTGGATGTTGATCATACCAATTACGTGAAGGGCTTTTGCAAGACGCTTTGTATATTCTTCAATTTTACGCTTTGTCACTTCAGAAATGCTCTGCGCAGGATATACAGAAATACTGTCACCAGAATGGATTCCGGCACGCTCAATATGTTCCATAATACCAGGGATCAGAATGTCTGTTCCGTCACATACTGCATCGACCTCAATTTCTTTACCGACCAGATATTTATCAACCAGAATCGGGTGATCCTGTGCAATACGGTTGATGATTCCGATAAATTCATCAATATCATGATCGTTGATTGCAATCTGCATTCCCTGTCCGCCAAGTACATAAGAAGGACGAACCAGTACCGGATATCCGAGACGGTTGGCAACCTCTTTTGCTTCTTCAGCGGTAAATACTGTATCTCCCTTCGGACGTGGAATATTGCACTGTGCAAGGATCTCGTCAAAGAGCTCTCTGTCCTCTGCAGCATCTACATCTTCTGCGGAAGTTCCAAGAATCGGCACTCCCATCTTCATCAGGGATTCTGTTAATTTGATCGCAGTCTGTCCACCAAACTGAACAACTGCTCCGTCCGGTTTTTCCAGGTCTACAATGCTCTCTACATCTTCCGGAGTAAGTGGTTCGAAATACAGCTTATCTGCGATATCGAAATCGGTACTTACAGTTTCCGGGTTGTTATTTACGATAATAGTCTCGTATCCTTCTTTTGCAAATGCCCATGTACAATGTACAGAACAGAAGTCGAACTCGATACCCTGTCCGATACGGATCGGTCCTGATCCAAGTACTAGAACTTTCTTTTTGCCGGAAGTCTCTTCTACTTCGTTCTGGCTTCCGAATACAGAATAATAATATGGGGTCTCTGCCGCGAACTCAGCCGCACAGGTATCAACCATCTTGTATGCTGCAACGATTCCGTTTGCATGACGCATATCGTGGATTTCTCTCTCATCTTTTCCGGTCAGTCGTGCAATAACATTATCCGGGAATTCAATACGTTTTGCTTCTTTCAGAAGTTCCGGTGTGAGTTCCTGTGTCTTCAGAGCCTGTTCCATCTCAACAAGGATTGCGATCTTGTCGATGAACCATTTGTCGATCTTTGTGATCGCATGGATCTCGTCATAAGAAATTCCTTTGCGGAGTGCTTCTGCGATCATCCAGATTCTGCGGTCATCTACGATTTCCAGTTTTTCCAGAATTTCTTCTTTGGAAAGTGCTGAGAAATCATAAGAAAGCAGGCAGTCTACATGCTGCTCCAGAGAACGGATTGCTTTCATAAGAGCTCCTTCAAAGTTATCGCAAATACTCATAACTTCTCCGGTAGCTTTCATCTGTGTCGTCAACATTCTCTTTGCACTGATAAATTTATCGAACGGAAGTCTCGGCATCTTAACAACACAGTAGTCAAGCATTGGCTCGAAGCTTGCATAAGTTTTCTTTGTAACTGCATTCTTGATCTCGTCCAGTGTATATCCAAGGGCAATCTTTGCAGCAACCTTTGCGATCGGGTATCCTGTCGCTTTGGAAGCCAGTGCAGAAGAACGGCTTACACGCGGGTTTACCTCAATTACACAATATTCAAAGGAGTCTGGATGTAATGCGTATTGTACGTTACATCCACCAGTAATATTCAGTTCTGTAATGATATTCAGTGCCGAAGTACGCAGCATCTGATATTCTTTATCTCCAAGAGTCTGGGAAGGTGCAACAACGATACTGTCACCGGTATGAACTCCGACCGGATCAATATTTTCCATATTACATACAGTAATACAGTTTCCGGCACTGTCTCGCATTACTTCGTACTCGATTTCTTTCCATCCTGCAATGCAGCGCTCTACAAGAACCTGTCCTACACGTGACAGACGGAGTCCGTTCTCAAGGATTTCTTCCAATTGTTCCTGATCATGTGCGATACCACCACCGCTTCCGCCGAGGGTATATGCCGGACGAAGAACAACAGGATATCCGATCTTATCTGCAAACGCGACACCATCTTCTATATTTTCAACGACCAGCGAAGCTGCAACCGGCTCACCGATCTTTTCCATGGTATCTTTAAATTCCAGACGGTCTTCTGCTTTCTTGATGGTTTCCGCCGTTGTACCGATCAGTCTCACATTATGTTCCTTAAGGAATCCTGCTTCTTCCAGTTCCATTGCAAGGTTCAGTCCGGCCTGGCCTCCAAGGGTAGGAAGTACGCTGTCCGGTTTTTCTTTAAGGATCAGCTGTTCTACAACTTCTACCGTAAGTGGTTCGATATAAACGCGGTCTGCAATATCTTTGTCCGTCATGATCGTTGCCGGGTTCGAATTCAGAAGTACAACTTCAAGTCCTTCTTCCTTCAGTGAACGGCATGCCTGTGTTCCGGCATAGTCAAATTCTGCTGCCTGTCCGATTACGATTGGACCGGAACCAATAACTAATACTTTCTTTATGTCTTTATTTCTTGGCATTATTTTGTTCCTCCCATCATATCCATAAATCTGTCAAACAAGTAACCAGAATCCTGTGGTCCCGGGCAAGCTTCCGGATGGAACTGTACTGTGAAAATATTCTTTCCAACGTATGACATTCCTTCGTTTGTATTGTCATTTACGTTCACAAATGCAGGTACTGCAACGCTTTCCGGAATGCTATCAGCATCTACAGCATAACCATGGTTCTGGGAAGAAATATAAACTCTTCCTGTCTGCAGATCTTTTACCGGATGGTTTCCGCCCCTGTGTCCGTATTTCAACTTATAGGTCTTACCACCGTTGGCGAGTGCCATCAGCTGATGTCCCAGACAGATTGCAAAGATTGGGATCTCTGAATCGTATAATTTTCTGATTTCTTTAATAATGGAAGTGCAATCCGCCGGATCGCCAGGTCCGTTCGACAGCATGATACCGTCCGGATTTGCGGAAATGATCTCTTCTGCAGGTGTATTTGCCGGGTAAACGGTAACTTCACATCCACGATCATTTAAAGACCTTGCAATGTTGTTCTTAGCACCAAAGTCCATCAATGCAACTTTTGGTCCATTGCCTTCTAAGACATATTTTTCACTGCAAGTTACTTTGGAAACTACATCTCCTACTTTGTATGCATGAAGTTTCGGAAGTACCTCGTCCAAATTGTAATTTTCATTCGTTGTGATCATACCATTCATTGTACCCTTTTCGCGGAGGATTTTGGTAAGTGCTCTGGTATCAATTCCTGCAATTCCCGGAATATCCTGTTCTTTCAGGAAATCCTGAATTGTACCTTCACAACGGAAGTTGCTTGGCATTCTGGACAATTCTCTTACAATATAACCATCCGGCCACGCCTTCTTGGACTCCATATCCGGTGTAATACCATAGTTTCCGATCAGCGGATATGTCATGACAACGGCCTGTCCGGCGTAAGAAGGGTCTGTCAGCACCTCTAAGTATCCAGTCATTGAAGTATTGAATACAATCTCACTAATCATATCTTTTGTTGAGCCGATGCTTGTGCCTTCAAACACAGTTCCGTCTTCTAAAATTAGAAACGCTTTCATATGTTCACCTTATCCCTTCGTAATACTCTTTTATTCTCAAAAAAGGGGCACTCTTGGAGTCTTTTCAATTCCAGAGCGCCCACACTTTCTCAAATTGTAAAAAGTTTACCATATCTGGTTACAGATTTCAATACCTATTTTTTATGTTTATTTTAAAGTGTAATTTTTTTAAAAAAGAGTTGCTTTTATTCAAAAATTTGATATAATATAATTCGTGACTGCGAAAGCAGTACGAATGCTGGAATAGCTCAGTCGGTAGAGCACTTCACTCGTAATGAAGGGGTCGTCGGTTCAAGTCCGATTTCCAGCTTAGTGGTCAGAGAAAAAGGGAGTGCCTGTTTATCAGACATTCCCTTTTTGTATCCGGCAGAAATGCCTGTGATACCTTCACTGACTGTCCCTATCGACCGGACATCTGTTTTTCCTGTTCTTCGATCATTTTCTTGACCATATAACCTCCGACAGATCCGTTCTGTCTTGAAGTTAAGTCTCCGTTGTACCCGTCTGATAACGGTACTCCCAGTTCACTTGCAACCTCGTATTTAAATTTGTCCAGTGCACCTTTTGCTTCTGGCACGGCTGCTCTGTTTGATGAACGACTTGCCATATTCATTTCCTCCTTTTTTGTAACATTTTGTTTTGTGTTACGCTCCTAGTATATGGAGAATAAATTCAGATTACACTGGGAGGTTTTGTTAATTTTAGCATTTTTTATTTTGCAGTAATCTGCACCAGATGAGTATGAAACATTTTAAACTGAAGCATGACACATTTGGTATTCTTTGCATAAAAGCAGACTTTGGGAGAAACCTTAGATCATAATATAAAATCCAAGTCAGGACAATTCTGCAATTCTGGATACACCTACATAAATTTCGGAAATTTTATACCATGTACGGTAATCAACAGTTCCGGTTACCGGAAGCCCGAACACCGACTGGAATTTTCTGACGGACGATGCTGTTGCCGGACCATAAATACCGTCAACTGTGATTTTCGGAATTGCCGGGTATGCACCGGCAATGACATTTAGCTGTTCCTGCATTTGCCGGACTTTTGTACCAGAAGAGCCCTGTGAAAGGGTATACCCTGGCCATGAAGACGGAATGCCTGAAATTTCTTCAGCGGTATTGATGTAAATATCATCTCCGTAATAATAGCGGAGGATTTCCGACGGAGAATACCCCTGATCACCAAGTGCTTTAGAACCCCATTGGGTCATCCAGTTCGGACACTGAACCTGTCTTCCGTCACAGTATTGTGTCAGAATCGGCTGCCTTACATTCGGTCTGGAAAGATAATCTGCAAACAGTTCGTCCACCACTGTAGAAATGGAGTCAAAAACATTCCGTTCCGGAATCCATTTGTGATCAAAAGCCGTAGAAGATGTAATTGTGAAATCATAGCCCTGATTGCGATACCATTCGGTGTAAACCCGGTTCAGCGTAAAAGACATGATTGCCAGTACATTTGCCCGGATCGTATTTTCCGGCCAGGTTGCATAGATTTCACTGGAAGCAACATTTTTGATATAATCTTTATATTTTACATAATAATTCTGTGCAGTAGAATCGCGTGGTGAGCCATTGTGAACAACGATGTATTCCGGCACGACAACTCTGCTTAGCACAATTTCACCGGTTTCGTTTACCGGTTTGATCTCGTTTTCCGGGATTTTCGGCGGATACACACCGTACAGAGTATGTGCAGGAATCACAAAGATTTCCGGGGTCTGGTCTTCCGCGACAAGTGGACGCAGACGAATCTTCTGAATTGCCGTCACACCGGCCAGTATTTCCGTTCCTGCGATGTTGACCGGCTCGAATCCCGGAGCGTTTACTTCCAGAGTATATTCCGCATATGGCTGTTCTTCATTTGTTACATCCAGGCTATACTCCACAGGCGGTGCGTCAAGCTCAATGGTTTCACTTTGTCCGGAACTATCGGTTGTCAGTTCTTCCAGTGTGTTTTCAGGAATACCTGTATAGGAAATACGGATTGACGCATCTGGAACAGGAAAAGAATCAACAGACGAAGTAATCTGTATCTGCAAATTCCCCCGGTCAGAAGTCTGCATGGCTTTCAAAAATCTCATAGCTGATATCCTCAAGGCTTTTTATACTGTCAGAAACATTATATGTAAAAAATGTCCGTGTTGTGCAAAAATGAAGGGTATGTTATGATGAAACATACAGATGAGTATTTGGAGGAATTAAATAGATTATGCGAAAAAAGATGCATCAAACAGGGAAATTTTTTTCGTTCATTCTTTTGGGACTTGGCTGTCTTTGTCTTATATCCGGAGGAATCCTGATCGGCAGACAAATGTCAGCCAATCCGAAAGCAGAGAATTCTGCGCAGGAAGAAGTTCCTTACGAACAGGAAAAACTTACGGATGCAGAGGTTACCGGGAAATTCTACTATGAACAGCTTTCTGATAAAGAGCAAACGGTTTACCGGGAAATTCTTCAGGGTATCCAGGAAAATAAAAAAGAAATTTATCTGCATTGCAGCAGCGCGGATACTGCAAATGAAGTATTTCAGAATGTGTTAAATGACAGACCGGAAATTTTCTGGTGTGATGGAAATGCAACTTCCACAGAATATTCTCAGTCTGAAGGACAGAGCCGATATGTAGTAATAGAACCCAATTATCTTTATGAGGGAGAAGAAAAAGAACAACGGAATCAGGAGATTGAATCGGCAAGAGCCACCTGTCTTTCTGGCATTTCAGACCTTTCAGATGAATACGAAAAGATAAAATACATTTACACCTATCTCATAAATAACGTAGATTATGATCTTGATGCACCGGATAACCAGAATATTTACAGTGCTCTTGTCGGAAAAAGATCGGTTTGTGCCGGCTATGCAAAAAGCTGCCAGTATCTGCTGCAACAACTGGGTATTTACTGTATCTATGTAACCGGACAGACTACAGATCCAAATGGAGGCGTCGCAGACCATGCATGGAATATTGTTCAGTGCAATGGTCAGTATTATTATGTAGATGCAACCTGGGGAGATCCGATTTTTCTCGGCGAAGATAATGGCTATCAGATACCGAACCTGATTGCTTACGATTATCTCTGCTGCAGCGAAAAAGAGCTAGAAAAAACACATATGATCAGCACGGACTATGTATATCCGTCATGTCAGTCTGAAAATCTGAACTATTATCAAATGAACGGCATGTATTATGATACCTATGAGCCTGGTATGCTGCGAGAAGTGACCGACAGATCGATTGAGAGCCAGGAGGCTTATACGATATTTAAAATGTCAGATGATGCAGTCTATCAGGAGGTCGTGGATGAAATGCATGAAACCCTCATGGAAGAAGGGGCAGGATACCTGGGTGAGCTATATGGACTTTGGCAGGTTTCTTATTCATACAGTGAAGAAGCATCCCTTAACAAATTTATTATTTACTGGTTTTATGAATAAAAAGATAGTGGGCAGAACAATTCGCCCACTATCTTTTTATCTACAACGTCGTTTCCAGATTGTTTCCCGAAACGTATGCCGCAAGCTTTTCACCAAGCAGTTTATATTTTTCGCCTTCTAACAGTGGATCTTCCCTCAGGATTTCCCCCGATGCTTCTCCTGCTTTTTTCAGAAGCTCCGAATCCTGGAACACATCTCCGATCCGGAAATCCATTAATCCGCTTTGCCGGATTCCAAAAAGATCTCCTGGTCCCCGAAGCTTCAGATCTTCATTCGCAATAAAAAATCCATCATTGGATTTGTTCAAGATCTCAAGTCGTTTTTTTGTCTCTTTCGTCTTCGAACCACTCATAAAAATACAATAGGACTGGTGTCTGCCACGTCCTACGCGCCCGCGAAGCTGATGAAGCTGCGCCAGCCCAAAACGCTCAGCATTCTCCACCATGATCACCGTAGCATTCGGCACATTGATACCAACCTCGATAACTGTTGTCGACACCAGGACCTGGATCTCATTCTTTGCAAATGCTCCCATGATCTCGTCTTTTTCTGCCTGTTTCATCCGCCCAT
This sequence comes from Coprococcus sp. AF102-57, assembly GCF_027686195.1. Taxonomy (NCBI): domain Bacteria; kingdom Bacillati; phylum Bacillota; class Clostridia; order Lachnospirales; family Lachnospiraceae; genus Coprococcus; species Coprococcus sp. AF102-57. The sequence continues at coordinate 81,897 of NZ_JAQCSY010000001.1, forward strand.
GAAGCGCAGCGATCCGAATCTTGTCACCCATTTCACTTTGCAGAAGCTGCGCATAGTCAAGAACATTCTCTGCATCCATTGCCTCGCTCTCTTCTACCATCGGACAAATCACATAGCACTGTCTTCCTTCGGCGACCTGCTTCTGCATAAAGCGGTAAGCAGTCGGTCGGTAACTGGTATCCACCACACAGTTCTTGATTGGCAGACGGTTTGCCGGAAGTTCATCAATCACCGAAATATCCAGATCTCCATATAAAATGATTGCCAGTGTTCGAGGAATCGGTGTCGCACTCATTACAAGAATATGAGGAATTTGTCCTTTCCCGGCAAGTGCCTCTCTCTGACGGACACCAAATCGGTGCTGTTCATCGGTAACAACAAGTGCCAGATTCTGGTATTCCACCTTCTCCTGGATCAGTGCATGGGTTCCCAGAACAATCTGCACTTCTCCCGCAGCAATCCTCTGATAAGCTTCCCTTTTTTCCTTTGCTGTCATCGACCCGGTCAAGAGCTCGGTTTTCACCGGAATCTGATACTTTTCCAGCATCTCTATGATTGATTCGTAATGCTGCTTGGCCAGAACTTCTGTCGGAGCCATCATTGCGCCCTGATAACCGTTCAGTGCCGCCAGAAGAAGAGCCAGAAGCGCTACTATTGTCTTACCAGAGCCAACATCCCCCTGGATCAGGCGTGACATCACTAGCTTTCCGCACATCTCCTCCTGGATCTGTTCCCAGACTCTCTTCTGTGCTCCGGTCAGTTCATATGGCAGATTTGCAAGAAAGCGGTCGATTTCCGACCGCCTTTTTATCACAAATCCGTTTTCGGCACGCTCATTTCGCTCCCTCGTCCTGCGAAGAGCAAGCACGAAAACTAAAAATTCTTCAAATACAAGTCTCTCTCTTGCATGGTAAAATTCTGCCTTATCCAGTGGAAAATGTATCCCGCGGATCGCATAGTTATACTCAGCCAGATGATATCGAAGGCGCAGATCTTTCGGTAGATCATCAGAGACGAGATCCAGATATTCCATCGCACCTTTAACCGCTTTTGCTACCGCATTGTTCGTCATACCGGCAGTTAACGGATAAATTGGCTGAAGAGTTCCACACTTTTTATCGTAACTATCCGGTGGTGAAAATAACTCTGGATGCTCCATAATCAGCTGATCCTTTTTTGAAACTACCCGTCCTCTTATGATAACTGGCATTCCCTGCTTCAATGTATTACGCAGAAATGGCATACGAAACCAGATCACCTTCAAAGTACCAGTCAGATCTTTTACGTATGCTGTCGTAATCTGCATACGCTTTCCTCCTCCAACCTGTACTCTTCCGTATATCACACCTTTTACCGTGCTGATCTTTCCTTCTTCCAGCTCTCCTACGCTTACCGGCTCTTCATATACATCATATCCTCTGGGATAATAACGGAGCAGATCGCCGATGGTAAAAATTCCCATCTTGTGAAACAGTTCCTCGGTTTTTGCCCCGATTCCTTTCAGATTACGGATTTCTGACTGCTCATTCATAAGTCTATTCTACCGCCAACACATAGTAATAAATCGGCTGTCCGCCCATGTGTGCATCTACGTCCATATCCGGATATAATTCTTCAATCTCTGCTGTCAGCTTTTCTGCTTCTTCTTCGGAAACTTCTTCTCCATAATAGAGACTGATCAGTTCAGAATCATCATTTACCAGCTGTGCCAGCATGTCCTTTGTAGTACCATCGACAGACTTACCAACTGCAAGGATACCTGCATCACCAATTCCCATGATATCACCTTCATGGATTTCTTTATCATCGATGTGGGTATCACGGACAGCATAAGTCACCTGACCTGTCTTTACACATTTGATTGCTTCCAGCATCGTCTCTTCATTTGTATCCACATCTTCTTCTGCATTGTAATTCAGAACTGCTGTGATTCCCTGCGGAACGGTCTTTGTCGGAATTACGATAATATCCTTGTCTTCTGTCAGATCACGCGCCTGATTTGCAGCCATTACGATATTCTTATTATTCGGAAGAATGTAAATATAGTCTGCATTTACATGATCGATCGCTGTCAGCATATCCTCCGTACTCGGGTTCATGGTCTGACCACCCTCGATAATATAATCCACGCCAAGTTCTTTGAAGATTTCATTTAATCCTTCTCCGATCGAAACAGCAATAAATCCGACTTTTTTACGCGGCTCTTTGGCTTTTTCTTTTTCTTTCTGGGCTGCTGCAAGCTTTTCCGCATCTTTGATCAACTTTTCCTGATGCTCTTCACGCATATTGTCAATCTTCATACGGGATAACTGTCCATAAGTAAGTGCTTTCTGGATTGCAAGTCCCGGATCATTCGTATGAACATGGATCTTAACAACGTCTTCATCAGCTACACATACGATAGAATCACCAATCGATTCCAGATAAGCCTTAAATTCTACTTCATCCTTTTCTGTAAATTCTTTGTCCAGGAGAATAATAAATTCGGTACAGTAACCAAATTTGATATCCACTGTACTCTCATTTTCAACCTTTGTTGCATTAACAGCCGGAGAAGCCGGTGCAAGTGCACTATAGTCAATCTCTTTGCCGAGGAATGCATCATATGCCCCGCGCAGCACCTCCAGAAGTCCCTGTCCGCCGGAATCTACAACACCTGCCTCCTTTAATACAGGAAGCATATCCGGAGTCTTTGCCAGAACAGTCTCTGCCTCTTCAATCAGCTTCGGGAGAAATTCTTCCAGATCCTCTGTCTCCTCTGCAAGTGTCTGAGCCTTTTCAGCCACTCCTTTTGCAACGGTAAGAATCGTACCTTCCTTCGGCTTCATAACAGCCTTATATGCTGTCTCTTTTGCACGTACAGCTGCTCTTGCAAGTGCAGGTACATCAATTTCACTTTCCGTCTTGATGGATTTTGTGAATCCACGAAGCAGCTGAGAAAGAATAACACCGGAGTTACCTCTTGCACCACGGAGAGAACCGGATGAAATTGCCTTCGCAAGAGAAGCCATATCCATGCCTTCCAGTGCAGTTACTTCTTTCGCTGCCGCCATAATTGTCATAGACATATTGGTTCCTGTATCACCATCCGGCACAGGGAACACGTTCAGTTCATTGATATATTCCTTTTTTGCTTCTATATTCTGTGCGCCTGCAAGAAACATCTTCGCAAGCAGTTCTACATCGATACTCTTTGTTGCCACAACAAGTTCCTCCTTAATTAGTCGATCACGCGGACGCCTTCGATATAGATATTGATCTTATCGACGCTCATACCTGTAAATTCTTCAACTTTATACTTCACGTTGCTGATCAGATTGTCTGTTACTGCTGAAATACTTACTCCGTAAGCTACGATCACATGAAAATTAAGTGTAATCTTATTCTCATCAGAGATTCCGACCTGGATTCCCTTTGTAAGGCTTTCTTTTTTTAAAAGTTTTACCAGACCATCTTTCATGCTGACAGCTGCCATACCGACAATTCCAAAACATTCAACTGCTACAGATCCTGCATATTTTGCGATCACTTCCGGATCGATCGTGATGATTCCTAAATCAGTACTCATACTTCCCTTCATATGCCATCCTCCAATTCTCAAAATTCATATCAATAAATCTATTTTTAAACGTTGAAAATATTATACTCTATTTCCAATGCTTTTACAACCAATGTAGCCCGATAATCAGGCATGCTGACACCTGCCTGATTATACGGCAGCTCACTTAACAGTTCACTGTCGTACATTCGCTAAATACAGATCCAATCAGATTTTTGTGCGAGCACAAATCTGGACAGCTCCGTATTTGGCTCATCGTATACGCAAAAAACCGAAGCTTAAAAGCTTCGGTTCTCATCATTCCGCTCAGATTAAGCTCTTTCAACGCGTCCGGATTTCAGGCAGCTTGTACATACGTACATTTTCTGTGTTCCGCCGTTTTCCGTTTTAACTCTAACGGATTTTACGTTAGATTTCCACATCTTAGATGATCTTCTATGAGAGTGACTTACGTTATTTCCGAAATGAGCACCCTTTTCACAAATAGCACATTTAGCCATGATTGCACCTCCTAACGATCTGAAATGTCCGCTTACAAATCTTGCAGACTCACAACAATAATTATTTTAACAGAAACTTTTAACAATTGCAAGTGTTATTTTCACTTTTATGCATTTTTTGTTTCTTCATTGTGTCCATAATAGCCCTCATACTTCTGTGAGCCATAATATTTGTTATAATATCCCTTCTGGTTCTTACGCTCTACCTTGTTAAGGACAACGCCAAGAACGGACACTCCCGAATTTTCCAGCTGGTCTTTTACATTCTGCACCAGACGGTATTTGGTCTTACCTGCTTCGACAACAATGATCGCGCCATCACTCTGATGTCCGATGATTGCCGCATCAATAACAAGACCAAGCGGCGGACAGTCAATGATAATAGAATCATAGACATTCTTCATGGACTCCAGCATACCGGTAAAACGTTTGGATTCCAGAAGCTCTGTCGGATTCGGAGCCTCCGGTCCGGAAAGAAGAATATGAAATTTCGGAATATTTGTCGCCATAATCACATCTGCAAGCACACACTGTCCGGAGAGGAAGTGTGACAGCCCTTTATCTGCACCGGTAATCTGAAGTTTCGATGCCATAACAGAATTCCTGATATCCGCATCAACAAGAATAACAGATTTTCCCATGTCTGCAATTGATTCTGCCAGCGCAACAGAAACAGAGCTTTTCCCCTCTCTCGGCACACAGCTTGTTACAAGAATGACTCTTTTATCATCTCCGCAAAACTGCAGATTGGTACGCAATGTCCGGATTGCTTCACGCACCCCGTAGCTTTTCTTTTCAATCGATAAATTAACCTTTTTCAACAAAACACCTGCTTTCTTCCCCACGCGGGGCTATCTGAATCTCTTTATCTGCTCTTCCATATCCGTCTTGGATTATCTACAAAAATCTCTTCCGCATAATCCTGTCCCATCTTTTTTCTGACGTAAGTGGCACACTTCCCGAGGTTCATCTTCCGCCCCTCCAGATTGTGTGCATCTGATCCTATAAAATCCACAAGATCATCTTTCATCAGGCCGGCACAGAACTTTTTAATCGTATGTCCTTCATATCCCAATACGGAATCTGCATTTATCTGGATCTGTGCTCCAAGTTTTTTCAGTTCCTGGATTCTCTCCGGTTCCTGACAGCAAAAATACCTTTCAACATGTGCAACGATCGGTCGATATCCCTTGGTGATCAGCTCATAAATGTAATTACGGACCGTGACAAAACTGTCATTGGTTGAAAACTCTGTCAAAACATATCTGCTTCCAAGCATCGTCGGCCGAAGCTTCTTATCAAGATGCCGGATCATCTGCTCATTCCGGTAATACTCGCAGCCAAGCCTCAGTCCAATTCCAACTTCTTCAGCATAATCGCGAAGTTCATGGTATACTCGGATCACCTTTTTCATGGAAGGCTCAAACATCTCCGGTCTGTAATGCGGAGTCGCAATGATATAACGTACTCCCTGCTCATAGGCATCCCGTATCATTGCTCTGGAAGTCTCCATATCCGGTGCTCCATCATCCACTCCCGGAAGAATATGGCAATGAATATCTACCAACAGCAAAACGTATCTCTCCTGTCAAAAAGAAAACGCCCCTCACGGTGACTACCGCCACAAAGAAGCGCTTTCAACATATGTTTGTAAATTATCTAACAGCTTTCTTTTTAAGACCAAATGCTACTGCTATTGCTGCCAGTCCAAGTACTGCAACTGCTGATACAGCTGTTGCGCTTGTAGCCGGTGAAGTAGCTGTTCCTGTAGCGGATGTAAGAGTTGTCTTGTCAACAACAAATGCAACCGGTGACAGTGAACTAAATGTACCTGTTACTGTTCCATCTGCAACAGTTGTATCAATCTTCTCCCAAGCTGATGCTGATCTATTGTAATGCAGGATCTGAACTTTAGAAGAAGCTGTTACGCCTTTCATTACGAATGTGATCTTAAGTGGGAATTTAGCTCCTTCCGGCACTGTAACTTCCTTAACATCAGCAACTGTCATATTCGCATTAAAATCGCTTCCAATTACTTCTTTCAATTTTGCTTCAGTCTTAATGTCTGCAACTGCCTGTGTGTATTCTGCCGGGATCTCAGATGTGATAGAAACATTCACTGCATTACCATCTGTATCTGTTGCGCTGCTTACAGCTGTAACAACTGTAGAAGCTGCCGGGCTTGGTGCTGCAAATGCCGTCATTCCAATGCAAGATACCATAGCTGCAATAAGACCAACTGTCTTTAAGATTCTTGACTTCATTTTCTTTGACCTCCTCACATAGTTTATTTGATATTCGCTATATCAAGCTATACTATACTACAATTACATTATTTTGTAAAACATTTTTAATATTATTTTTTTTAATTCTTTATTGTCTACCAGATACTGCGCATGTCCGTCTTTCTCAATAATCTCACCCGGAACTTTCACGGTGTCCTCTGCAATCTTATAATCTGCCAGCTCTTCCATCTCATCCGCAGTCATATTTGTTGTCATGTAATCCTCCAATTTCTGGTACAGAGAAAGATACTCTGTTTTGCTTTGAATATTCTGCATCTTCTCGATCAGAGCATCCATAAACTGTGACTGACGTTCCATGCGCTGATTGTTACTGTCAAGGACTTCAATATCTCTTTTACGGACATATTTTTCAGCAAGTTCCCCATTAAGAGTAACTTCTGCACCTTTTTCAAATGCAGGATCAACAGCTGTATAATCTTCTGGCACGGTAAGAGTAATTCCTCCAACCGCATCGGTTGCTGCAACCAGCCCCTCCAGCGTCAGTGAAAAATAAGAATCCACATTCACGCCATACATCAGTTCTGATACCTTCTCGGATGTCAGACGGCAGCTCTCTTCTACCCCGTCCCCATATGCGTACTGAAGTGCGATCTGCCCATTTTCCGTCATCAGCCTGTTACCTGTCACATCATAAATATCGATTCCCACCATAGAATCTCTGGAAATCTGAATGATCTGTGCCGTCTTCTCTTCTTTATTAAGGACCAGAAGATTCAGGCTGTCGCTCTGTCCGTTTTCTCCCGGGTTATTACCAAGATCTGCTTTTTCTTCCTTGTCAACACCCATGAACAGAACGGTCTTGATATCCGGGTTGAGTTTGTATTTCTTTCCGTCTTCTTCGATGATTCCGGACTGTGATTCCGTTTCGTCTGCACCCGCTTCTGCCGATGCCTCCTGTTTTTTCTGCGTACCGCTTTTCCCTTTTGTAACCGTATAAACGACACCTGCCAACAGCCCTGCGCAGATAACTGCAAGTATCACGATTACCAGATTTCTATTCTTCATTTGTCAGAACCGCCTCCACAAGAAGTCTATGGTTTGATTCTCCCGTCACACAGGTACTGAGCGACAGGATCCGGTCTTCTGTTCCTACGCTTTCGATATCACTGTAACGGCTTCTCAGGTCTCTGGAATCCTGAAGTGAATCCAGGAAAGCCTGTCTCTGGTCATCCATTACATAATTGAAAGAGTTGATCAGATGACGGTCGTCATAAATAACTGCCGCAAAAATCCGGTAAGTCAGAACATGATCTGGTGTATAAATGATCACATTTGGATATTTTTCAATATATCCTTCTTCCAGATAACGATCCAGTGTATGAAACATGGTATCTACACCCTCACCCATCTGATGTCCGTAAATAACCGTATTGAAATCTGTAAAATTCTTACTGTTGCATGCCTGTGTAAAAATAGCACCATCCGCCGCTTCTACCCGTTCCCAGGTATGAGATAGATAATAATTATCATCCTCATTATTCTGGCAAACCGGATAATCAACGGTTGTTCCATCAATCTTAATCCATGCGTAAATGTCCGGATTTTTTTCCTGAAGAGCAGTAAAATCAACCGGTATCTCCGGCTTTGTCTGCTCTCCGTCATCACTATCTGTTTTTGACGGTTTCACATTTTCCGTTGCCAGCTTTTTTGCATCATCATACGACTGCTTCGTCTTTGCCGCCGTGGCGTAATACCAAATCAGATAACCTGCACAGCAGACTGCTATCACAAGCAACACCGCAACAATAATCTTTCTTGTCCTGTCTTTCAAATCGATTCCCTCTTTTCTGTCGGAATCGCTGCAAGCATATGAAGTCCAAGATATTTTTTAATATCATCTTCATTCTGGACTGTATCGTTAACCAAATATTTAATCACAATAATTCCTATAGCCAAAAATGCAACCGCCAACGCTCCAATTATTGTATTTTTCATCGTATTCGGTGATGAAGCTTTTTTAGGTACCACCGCTTCCTCCACAATCTTAGGTTTATCACTAGACATAACATACGCTACTCGTTCTGCTGTCACTTCTGCAAGTTCATTTGCAATTGCCTTTGCCTCTTTTGCATTCTCATCAATTACCGTAAAGCGCAAAATTCGTGTATCAGTCTGATTATCTGTCTGAATCATTGCCACAAGCTCATCATACGAATATTTCAATTTTAACTTTTCAATCACCTCTTCTATAACTGGGCGGCTCGTCGCAAGAATTTCAAAATCAGCTGTAAGCTGCGATCCCATCTGGATATCTGCAAGAGATGTCACACTGGTTGTCTTCGTTAAAATATAAATCATCGATGAAGCTGAATATTTCGGAGTAAGGAAGAGTTTTGTCCCACTAAACGCAATCACTCCACCTACGATAAAGCACAGAATAATCACCCATAATTTATTCAGCAATAAATGAAAGATCTCGCCAAGATCAATCTCGATCTCGTCATCTCTCTGTGCCTCTAACTGTTTTAATTCATTCATATTTTTCTTTCCTCTTCTGTTTTTTACTTCCAGGATCCGTTTAATTCCACAATTTTTCCGGATAAACGCCATCTTCTGTCATCTTCTTGAATCCGGCCTGTGCAAGTTCTGTATCTTCTTTATAAGTAATACCGATCCATTTATCGTGTGTTTCCAGAACCTTTACATCCACATTTCCTTCTTTTAAAAGATCTCCTACAATATTTGGAAGAAGATATTCTTTTTTCAAAGGATCTCCTACTTCATCTTTTAAAAATTCTGCAAATCTCTCATCCAGAACCTGAATGAAATCCGGATAACCAGCCCACATATTCATAGATACATTAGAATCTGGTGTGATCCACTTCTGAACCTCTTCGCTGTCGCAGTGAACCCCGTCAGCCTGGATACTGATTCCTGTTGTCTCATGAATCTGTTCAAGCATTCCATTTTCATCTACCACGCATACGCCACGGGTAACTGTTCCATTCTCACTGACCGTATTCTTCAGAATAAATCCAGCCATGCCCATCTGCATCTTATCTGCTGTCTCTGCGTGCGCAATCAAGTAATCATGGAGAAGCTTAAACGCTTCCTTTCCATAATAATCATCTGCATTGATGATCACAAACGGTTCTTTTACTACATCTTTACAACACAGGACTGCCTGACCGGTTCCCCAAGGTTTGGTACGTCCCTCCGGAACTTCAAAACCAGCTGGAATATCTGCAAGATCCTGATATACATATTCCACCTCGATCTGATCTCCGATACGATTTCCGATTACAGAACGGAATTCTTCTTCAATATCTTTTCTGATAATAAATACAACCTTGTCAAAACCAGCTTCTTTTGCATCATAAATAGAGTAATCCATAATGATCTCCCCATTCGGAGACATCTTGGCGAGCTGCTTGATTCCTGTTCCAAATCTTGAACCGATTCCTGCTGCCATAATAATCAGAGTAGTCTTCATAATAAATTCTCCCTCACTAAAAAACTGTCAATCTACATTATATACACTGTTTTTCTCCGTCAAAACATTACATTTTAAACGCTTTATTCAAAAATCTTACATAAAAACAGCTATTCGTAATTATACTTCAATTTTTTCACAATGTCTACCACCTATTACGAAATTAAGGAACTCCCCTCTTCCTATCCATAACATTTTGATATGAATATAATTCATTATTGCTATTTTACGTTATCTTTTACTCATGATATGATGAACCCAGTTAAAAAAATAACAAAAATGAATTAGAGAAAGAGAGAGGTACTAAAATGGAAGACAATAAATTATGTCTTGAAAAGCAGCCATTATCTGATGAACTGCTCAACAAAATGAATGCCTACTGGCGTGCTGCCAACTACCTGTCAGCCGGTCAGTTATACCTTCTTGATAATCCGCTTCTGAAAAAGCCATTGACCATGGATCAGATCAAGAAAAAAATCGTCGGACACTGGGGAACCGTACCTGGACAAAACTTCATCTATGTACACTGCAACCGTGTCATCAAACGTTATGATCTGGATATGATTCTTCTTTCCGGTCCGGGACATGGCGGAAACTTCCTGATCGCCAACACTTACCTGGAAGGTTCCTATAGTGAAGTTTATCCAAACATCAGCCAGGATGAGGAAGGCATGAAGAAAATGTTCAAGCAGTTCTCATTCCCATGCGGAGTTCCGAGTCACTGTGCTCCTGAAACACCAGGTTCTATCAATGAGGGTGGAGAACTTGGATATTCAATTGCTCACGGCTTTGGTGCTGTTCTGGACAACCCGGATCTTATCGCTACAGTTGTTGTCGGTGACGGTGAAGCTGAAACAGGGCCGCTTGCTACTTCATGGCAGTCCAACAAATTCCTGAACCCGATCACAGACGGTGCTGTTCTTCCAATCCTTCATCTGAACGGATACAAGATCAGTAACCCGACCATTTTCTCACGTATTTCTCATGAGGAAGTGGAAAACTTCTTCAAGGGCTGCGGATGGAAACCTTACTTCGTAGAAGGTGACGATCCGATGACTATGCACAGAAAAATGGCTGAGACTATGGATGCCTGCATCGAAGAAATCAAAGCAATCCAGAAAAATGCCCGTGAAAACAATGACCCTACCCGTCCGTTCTGGCCAATGATCGTTCTTCGTACTCCAAAGGGATGGACAGGACCAAAGGTTGTTGACGGACTTCAGATTGAAGGATCTTTCCGTGCACATCAGGTACCGCTTTCTATGGAATCACCAGAACATCTTGACCTTCTGAAAGAATGGTTGGAAAGCTACCATGCAGAAGAACTCTTCGATGAAAAAGGACATCTGATTCCGGAACTTGCAGAACTTGCTCCAAAGGGAGATGCCCGTCTTGGTGCAAACCCGCATGCAAATGGCGGACTTCTTCTGAAAGACCTTCGTCTTCCGGATTTCCGCTCATACGGAATCGAAGTAGAACCTGGCAAGACAAAAGCTCAGGATATGATCGAACTTGGCGGATACATCCGCGACATCTTCAAATTAAATGAAGACAGTAAGAACTTCCGTATCTTCGGACCAGATGAAAGTATGTCCAACCGTCTGTACAAAGTATTTGAAGAGCAGAAACGTGACTGGCAGGCAGACTTGCTTGACACTGATGACTGCCTTGCAAGAGACGGACGTATCATGGACGGTATGTTAAGTGAACATATGTGTGAAGGATGGCTGGAAGGATATCTTCTGACAGGACGTCATGGATTCTTTGCAAGCTATGAAGCATTCATCCGTATCGTTGACTCTATGGCAGCACAGCATGCAAAATGGCTGAAGGTCTGCAACCAGCTTTCATGGAGACAGCCGATTGCTTCGCTGAACTTTATCCTGACATCTAATGTATGGCAACAGGATCATAACGGATTTACACATCAGGATCCAGGATTTCTGGATCACATTGCCAATAAAAAGGCAGACGTTGTCCGCATGTATTTACCACCGGATACAAACTGCTTACTCTCATGCTTCGACCACTGCATCAAGAGTAAGAACTATGTCAATGCAATCGTAGCGTCTAAACATCCAAGCTGCCAGTGGCTGACTATGGAACAGGCTGTAAAGCATTGTACACAGGGTATCGGTATCTGGGAATGGGCAAGTAATGACTGCGGTGAAGAACCAGATGTTGTTATGGCTTGCTGCGGTGACACTCCTACTCTTGAAGTTATGGCTGCTGTTACTATCCTTCGTGATGAAATGCCAGAGCTCAAGATCCGCGTTGTCAATGTAGTTGACCTGTTCAAACTGGAATCAGACCACAAACATCCACACGGATTAAGTGATGCAGAATACGATGCAATCTTCACAAAAGATAAACCGGTTATCTTTGCATTCCACGGATATCCGACACTGATTCATGAGCTGACATACGAACGTCACAACCACAACATTTCTGTTCATGGATATCAGGAAGAAGGTACGATCACTACTCCATTTGACATGCGTGTACAGAACCAGATCGACCGTTTCAACCTTGTAAAAGATGCAATCATGCATCTGCCACAGCTTGGCAATAAGGGATCATTCCTGATTCAGAAGATGAACGACAAACTGGTTGAGCACAAGCAGTACATCGCTGAATACGGACAGGATCTGGAAGAAATCAGAAACTGGGAATGGCATAAATAATATCAATCGTTTTCTAATCCAAAATTCTACTTTATAACTTTATACTTACAAATATAAAAATGCTCCGGAACTTTATGATCCACACATAAAAAATTCCGGGGCATTCTCCTTATATTTTTCTTTGCAGATACACATCCCGGCTGCAAAGGATACCGATTTGTACAATCCACTTTGAAAATCTATTTCTTCTTTAGTTCTTCTGACTGCTCAGAAACTTCTGAAACTCCTTCGATGCAATACTCTGAGGATACTCAGTATCATAGATCAGAATAATATTTCTGGTCGGAAGCTTCTCTTCCACTTCGATTTCAAATACATTTTCCGCCTTCTTCTCTTCTTCGGCAAATTCTTCCGGGACAAATCCAATTCCAAGATTGTGACGGACTGCCGGCAAGATCAGGTCTGTCGTCGCAAGCTCCATATCCGGCAAAAACTGCAGACCATGATCTGCAAAATAATTATTCAGGAATTTTCTGGTCAGTGCCTCCGAAGTCAGGCTGATCCAAGGATAAGCCGAAAGCTCCTCCAATGAAATCTTTCTTCCTTTTAATTCTACGTAACGACTGCCGCCGATCAGCACCTCATGGTATTCCCGCAGTTTCTTCATCCTGAGTGGCTTATTTACCTGCAGATCCGTTGACACAAATGCAAGGTCTACCTTTCCTTCTTTTACCGCGTTGACCGAGTCCATGGTACTGTTATTTAAGATTTTGAAATGTACGTTCGGATAAATGCTGTTGAACTCTCCCATTGCCCGGAACAGGAAGCAGTGCAAGGCTGTCTCAGTCGCACTGATATAGATTGTCCCGTTCTCAAGACTGATCAGATTGCTCAGATCATTTTCCCCTTTAAAAAACTGGGCGCACCCTGCCGATACATAGCTGTAAAAGGTTCTTCCCTCCGGTGTCAGCTTCATACCAGATTTGCTTCTGGTAAATAACCGGCATCCCAGTTCATTTTCCAGGTTGTGTATCGTTCTCGTCACCGCCGGCTGGCTCGTCTTCAGAACGCTGGATGCCTTTGTAAGGTTCTCATACTTCGCCACATAATAAAAAACTTTATAATATTCAAAATTAGAATTCATGTGCCTCTCCTTTGTTGTCTTATCCTGTCAGTTTTCATCTGCCGTAAGTATAGCATGCTTTTTTAGTTCTTACAATTGGAATCATAGCTTACTGAACATTCCGATGCTCTATGCAGCAAATACTTCCAAGCTAGTCAAATATAATGAACAAGCTTCTGAAACTGGTCACTTCCACACAAAAAAAGAACTGGCGACACTTTTTATCGTGCCGCCAGTTCCTTATTTGCTCAACAATTTTCGATTATAATTGTTCAGACGCCTGCGCTTCGATCTTTCTTTTTGTCCTCATCCTCGTTCATCTCTTCCTTCTGATTGACTTATTTTTATCACATTTTACAAATCTGTTGTTTTTTTCTTCGGAAGGCAGATACTTAAGATCAATGACACCACGAACACCCCTGCAACTGCATTTCCATTAAAAATATCTCCTACCTCCTTCGGAAATGCAGAAAAGAAGTTTCCGGAAGTCTGTGTCAGTCCGACACCGATACAGAATGCCAGCGATACGATGATCATAGTTCTGTCATCAAACACACACCCTTTGAGCATCTTGATCCCTTCATACATGATCGATCCGAACATCATAACCGTACATCCTCCAAGTACCGCCTGCGGAAGCGAATTGAAAAAAGCTCCAAGTGGCGGGAACAGAGAAGCAAGGATCAAAATCAAAGCCCCCATCAGAATAGTAAAACGGTTGATAACTCCCGTCATAGTGACGAGCCCGATATTCTGACTGAAAGAAGTAAGCGGCAGACATCCAAAGCATCCTGAAATCGCACTGGAAAATCCATCCACGGCAAGAGACCCCTGCAGTTCCTCCATCTTGATATCCCGTCCAAGTGCACCGGTACACACTGCAGTAGTTGCACCCGTTGTCTCCGCTGCCGATACCAGGAATACAATTGCAATAGTAAAGAATGCTCCCAGATCAAAAACCGGTTTATGGGAAGTAAAAAATACAAGCTTGGGAAGGCTGAATACACCAACCTGCTCGATCGTCTTTGTAATTCCTGAAAAATCAACCATCGGTGCAATCCCTGCCACAGTAAATATAATGGACAGAAGATACCCACAGACCAGACCAACCAATACGTTCAGGTTCTTGTATACACCTTTTAACAGATAACGGGCAGCCAGACACACAACCAGTGTGAAAAATCCGACCAGAAGATGATACCACGCTCCAAAATCTTCTGCTCCGTTTCCACCGCCCCAGGAATCCATTCCTACCGACAAGAGGGAAAGCCCAATCGCAATCACCACACATGCCGATACTACCGGTGTCAGGAACCGTTTCCAGTATTTGGCACTCATTCCTACCAGTCCCTCAAAAATACCTCCGGCGATCACCGCACCAACCATCCCTTCATATCCAAGTTCCGAATTGGTACAGATCATCAGCAGACTACCAAGAAAGGTAAAACTGACTCCCATAACAATCGGAAGCCTGGAGCCAATCTTCCATACCGGGTAAAGCTGCAGACAGGTCCCGATCCCCGCTGCAAACATCGCGCACTGCAGAAGCTGCGTAATTTCCGCAGCACTTAAGTGATTCTCCGATCCTCTCACAAATGCCGCACTGCACACGATCAGCACCGGTGCCAGATTCGACACAAACATTGCCAGAACATGCTGGAGTCCGAACGGAATCGCCTTTTTTACCGGCACTCTTCCATTCAGACAGTAAATATTTTCCTCACTCACTGCTTCTGTATTTTTCTCTTTATCCATTTTCCTTTTCCCTCATTCTCTTTTTTTATTCTGTCCTAAGCGCTGTCACCGGATCGCTCTTTGCTGCTTTCCTTGACGGAATGATTCCACCGAGCAGAGTAAGCCCGATACTCAAAAGAATCAGCACAATTGCCGGAAGCACTGGTAAAAATGCATTGATTTTGTTATTATCTGCCACCGCATGGATGATCATATTTCCAGGGATCAGAAGCAGCAGTGACAGTCCGATTCCGATCAGTCCGGCACACAGACCAATGATAACGGTTTCTGCATTAAATACCTGCGATACATTTCTCTTAGATGCCCCGATCGCGCGCAGGATTCCAATCTCCTTCTTCCGTTCAAGTACACTGATGTAGGTGATAACCCCGATCATAATTGAAGATACTACAAGGGAAATCGCCACAAACGCAATCAGCACATAGCTGATGATATCCACGATATTTGTCACGGAAGACATCAGTGTTCCGACTATATCGGTATAAGTGATGATCTGTTCCTCTTTTCCTTCTTTTTCCATCCGGCCGTTATAAGAATCCAGGATTTTCACCACTTTTTCTTTACTCTCAAAATCCGTCGGATATATGGAAATCTGACTCGGGTTCGCAAAATCCACGTATCCAAGCTTCTGCAGATTATTGTCATAGGAAGCAGTCGCGCTCATTGTCATGGATGTCATCAGCTCTTTCAGATCATCTTCTGTCATATTCATCTGAAATGCCTTTGCAAATGCATCGGTATCAATCTTCATCGAACTTCCAAGCATGTTCTGCAGCTGGGTTCCCACATTTCCCATGGCAGCCTGCATGGCGTTCCCGATTTTTTCTGTGATCTGAGTGACGATCTGATTCATTGCCGAAGTGATCTGTGTCTCAAGCACATCCGAAATTGCTCGGGTATAAGTTCCCATTGCCTTTGCCATGTAACTTCCCATTGTCGCACTTAACTGGCTCTCCAGCTGATCCATATCGATCACCTCGGAAAGCCCGTTCATCAGACGCTGTTTTCCATCTGCTGTGGCAAGGTAGTTCAGAAAATAATCTCCCATTTTGGTCGGATCTGCTTTTCCATTCGCCGCAGCATATGCCGGATAACTACTCGCCAGTTCTTTTGTCAGTTTTTTCAGCTGGTCAGAAGTAATATTTATCACCGTATCTCCAAAAATCTCCTGCTGCCAGGCATTCATAATCTCTTTTGCTTCCTCGGTCTGTAAATACTCCGCCAGGTATTCTCCAAATTTATCCGGATCTGTATATCCTTTTTCCGCAGCATACTTTTGATATCCTTCCATCACACGCTGTACAAGCTCCTGCATCTGATCAATTGTAATCTTAAACCCACCGGTGCTCTCAATGATCTCCTGCAGATTATCTTTCAGGATCTTCTGCGCTTCATCCGTCATCAGGTAATCCATAAAATCTCTCGCCAGATTTGAATAATCTGCTTCCGGATGGAATTTCACATACTCCTGATAACCTTCCATAACACTCTCAGACAACTTCTGCATTCCACCCGGTTTTACGGTAAGATTCAGGCTTCCGATCATATCGCCAAGATTCATCTGTGGCATACCGGACACGTCAAGACTGATCTGATCCAGATTTATCATCCCGGACAGATCCAGAGAATCCCCACCCATCCGGAATGCATTTTCCAGATTCAGGGAATCTGCCGACAACAGATCACCGGAAAATCCACTGTCGTCTAAAACAAATGCTTTCTGAAATGCATCCTCATCTACCGTAAACAGACTGTTCGCATCCAGTCCGTTCTTCTCTTCTGTGGTTCCGAACTGTTCTCCGGTAAATACATTCTTGGATGGATTCTCCAGCTGATCTTTTACAATCTCACTTTTTGCAGCCTCTTTTGCGACATGCTCAGTAAGTCTCTGCGGATAGCCAATCCCCGGTGTCAGAGCGGAAGCATTTGCATCTTCCGATGCCTGTACGATTCCGACGATTTTAAGTTCTTCGCCCTGATCCACGAGTTTCTTCATATATTCCTTATTATCGGATTTATCCTTCCAGATCTCGTACTGGCTGTCATATTCGTAGCAGTCAGACACATTGACCAGTTTAAAAGTTTTTCCAATAATATCCTCATAGGTATATGTTCCGATATTTGCCGGAGTGTTCACATCTTCTTCATTGATAAATTCCTGGATCATTTCGTCCAGTTCCATCTGATCCCGCAGTCCCAAAGTATAAAGGAGAAAATCACTCATGCCTCCGTCCGAAGTCAGCACCAGTACACATTCATTATAATTCTGCGGCCAGCGTCCCGCCTTCACATCATACTGGTTCTCATAAAGCCCCTCCGTCTTAGGCATTTCATAAAAAACATTCGTACTCATCATCGATGACATCAGACTGTTGGTACTTGCGCCAGAGCTGATTCCAAGCGACTCAAAGGATTTGTCCGGATTCACCTGGCGAATGGAACCATCCTTGTTCTGCCGATAGATTCTTGGTGAAATATTATAAGAATATTCAACGGCACTGGTATAGTCCTCAATTCCACTTTTTCCTCCATCCAGATATTCTTTTAAAGACTTCAGATCGTTGGAGTCCATCGTGGAAAACATATTGGTCATCATCTGCATAACCTTGACTTCCCCGTCTTTTTTTGTCTCCTTCTTATCCGAACTGCCCGAACCACTGTCCATATTGCCTACCATCATCGATGTCATATCAAATCCGGTACTCTGGATCTGAAGCGGATACTCGGAAAGAGTCTCTTCTTCAATTGACTTGATGTAGGCATTGACTCCGTTGGAAAGTGCCAGTATCAGTGCAATCCCGATAATTCCAATAGAACCGGCAAAAGATGTCAGAAGAGTCCTTGCTTTCTTCGTCTTTAAGTTATTAAAGCTCAGGGAAAGAGCCGTCAGAAATGACATGGAAGCTTTCCCCATATTCTTATGCTCCGGCTCCTTCATGACCGCTTCATTGACATAAAATTCGTCCGTATCCGAACGGATCTTTCCGTCCTTGAGCGTTACGATACGGGTCGCATATTCTTCAGCAAGCTCTGGGTTATGTGTAACCATTACAACAAGCCGGTCTTTTGCCACTTCTTTTAAAAGTTCCATAACCTGCACACTGGTCGCCGTATCCAGCGCTCCTGTCGGCTCATCAGCAAGCAGAATATCCGGATCATTGACCAGCGCACGGGCGATTGCCACCCTCTGCATCTGTCCGCCTGACATCTGGCTCGGTTTTTTATGCAACTGCTCCCCAAGACCAACTTTTTTCAGAGCCTCAATCGCTCTCTTTTTCCGTTCTTCCTTCCCGATCCCAGAAATAGTCAGTGCCAGCTCCACATTGGCAAGCACCGTCTGATGTGGAATCAGATTATAACTCTGAAATACAAAACCAATTGTATGATTCCGATAGGAATCCCAGTCTCTGTCTTTATATTTTTTCGTAGAAATCCCGTTGATGATCAGATCACCACTATCGTACCGATCCAGTCCACCGATGATGTTAAGAAACGTCGTCTTTCCCGAACCACTCGGTCCCAGGATCGCAACAAATTCATTGTCCCTGAAATTCAGGCTTACATCATCCAGTGCCTTCTGTACCAGCGTACCTGTACGGTATTCTTTGCAGATATGTTGAATTTGAAGCATAAAAATTCTCCTTTTAAGTTGTAACTCATGAAACGCGTATGTTTCATTGTACACCCTTAAAAGGAGAAAATCATGTCTTTTAGAAAAATTTTATTCTTTATTTTCTGAGAAGTTCTTTTCCCGAAATACCTGGCTCTGTCATATTGACCGGATCCAGAACGGTTTCCATCTCTTTTTCACTTAAAAGACCTTCTCTGAGGATCAGATTACGGATGGATTCCCCTGTCTTCATTGCTTTTTTCGCAATCTCCGCTGCTTTCTCATAGCCTACATGCGGACAGATTGCAGTAATTACGCCGATGCTGTTCTCTACCAGCTGACGGCATCTCTCTTCATTGGCTGTGATTCCTGTCACACAGTTGTCAATAAAAGTCTGCACTGCATATGCAAGTGTATCGATCGACTGGAACAGACAGTAGAATACGATCGGTTCAAACGCATTCAGTTCCAGCTGTCCACCCTCTGCTGCCATCGTGATCGTCACATCATTTCCAATGATGTTAAATGCGACCTGGTTCACTACTTCCGGGATGACCGGATTCACTTTTCCTGGCATGATCGAAGAACCATTCTGCTTTGCCGGAAGGTTGATCTCACCAAATCCGGCTCTTGGTCCGGATGACATCAGACGCAGGTCATTGGCAATCTTGGAAAGTGTGACTGCACACGCTTTCACTGCACCGGATACTGCCACAAACGGATCCAGGTTTTGGGTTGCATCGATCAGATCAAAAGCCTGGACAAACTGAATATCAGATATTTTTGAAAGATTCGGAACAATGCGGCTTACATAGGCTTCATCTGCATTGATTCCGGTTCCGACTGCCGTTCCACCCATGTTGACGGTACGCATCTCGTCCATCGCATTATCCATACGGTGGATATCACGCATGATGGCATCGGAATATGCCTGAAATTCCTGACCCAGACGGATCGGAACTGCATCCTGCATTTGGGTGCGTCCCATTTTGATCACATGGTCAAATTCCTCTGCCTTTTTGCAGAGCGCTCCATGAAGTCTGAGCAGTTCTTTTTTCAGATTCTGAAGAAGTCTGAGTGAAGTCATCTTGCCAGCTGTCGGAATAACATCATTTGTGGACTGTCCGCAGTTTACATCATCATTCGGATTTACTGCTGAATAATCTCCCTTTTTCCCGCCAAGAATCTCAATCGCACGGTTGGCAATGACTTCGTTTGCATTCATGTTCAGAGAAGTACCCGCACCTCCCTGGATCGGATCTACGATAAAGTACTCATGCAATTTTCCTGTAAGGATTTCATCACATGCCTGTACGATTGCTTTTGCCTTTTTCTTTTCCAGAATCCCACTCTCGCAGTTGGTGATTGCAGATGCTTTCTTTATGTACGCAAGACTGTTGATGATCTCCGGATGCATATTCAGCCCGGTAATACGGAAATTTTCCGCAGCACGCAGTGACTGTACCCCGTAATATACATCTCCCGGAATATCTTTTGCCCCTATTGAATCCTGTTCTACACGATAACCTGTCTTGTTTTCTTTTCCATTTTCCATCTCAAAATCCCTCGATTTTCCATTTTTCTCTGGCGTATTGCCTTTGTTGTTTTCATTATAGCTCTGTGTTACAATATAATCTAATACATATATTTTTATAGTAACTATAATTTTAAAACTATGTCAAAGGAGAATACCTATGTTTCAGGGAATGGAATATGTCTATGAAGTTTATCTGGAAAAAAGCTTTTCCAAGGCGGCTGAGAAGTTATTTATCTCACAGCCTTCACTCAGTGCCAACGTAAAGCGTGTCGAGCATCACATCGGATATCCGATCTTTGACCGGAGTACCAAACCACTTTCCCTTACCGAATGTGGGGTACAGTATATCAAAGCGGTAGAAAAAATAAAAAGTATCCAGAATGAATTTGAAGGATTTGCAAACGACTGGGGCGACCTAAAAAAAGGAACACTCACCCTCGGAGGAAGCAACTTGTTTTCCTCCTGGATCCTGCCTTCGCTGATCGCGGATTTTGCCCGCAGATATCCTCTGATCCAGATCAGCCTGGTTGAAGAAACCACTGCCAATCTTGCCCGTATGCTGCGACACGGGCAGCTGGATCTGATGCTGGACAGCAGTGTTCTGGATGCCACCATCTACGGCTACCGTAAATTTCAGGAAGAGCACCTGATCCTTGCTGTTCCGGGAGCATTCCCGATCAATAATACGCTGCGCTCCTATCAGCTTCCTGTAGAAGATATCCTGAGCAAAAAATTTCTGGAAGAATCCTGTCCTCCCGTTCCTCTGACACGCTTTAAAAGTGAGCCTTTTATTATGCTGAAACCGGAAAACGACACTGGAAAACGTGCCCGTATGATCTGCCAGAACAATCTCTTTGAACCAAATATCATCCTGGAAATGGATCAGCAGATGACTTCTTACAACATCACCTGCTCCGGCATGGGGATCTCTTTTATCGGAGATATCATGCTCTCAAAAGTACCTCTTACCTCTGATGTGGTGTACTATAAGCTTCCTGCAGGCGAAAGCAGCCGTGACATCCGGTTCTACTGGAAAAATGGTCGCTACCAGACAAGGGCAATGGAAGAATTTTTAAAAATGGCGTGCCAGTAAGGCACGCCACTTTCCTGTAGAACAGATACTATCCATTTATCTGCAATCTTGGATCCGACAAATAATTCTTCTCTACATAAACCTACTCACTTCTCAGTGCATCGATTGGATTCATGTTCGCCGCCTTCACCGACGGAAGGAGTCCGAAAATAATTCCGATCAATGTGGAAAATACTACTCCGACCAGAATAGACACTCCGCTGATTGCCACCGGAACTGCCGAGACTGCGGAAATAATATAGGCAAGCGCAATCCCTCCTACCACACCGATCAGACCTCCAAGAAGGGTAAGTACTGCCGCTTCCGTCAGAAACTGCGTCAGGATCCTTCTTTTTCTTGCCCCCAGTGCCTTTTTCAGACCGATTTCTCTCGTTCTTTCTGTCACAGACACCAGCATAATATTCATAACACCGATCCCGCCAACCAGAAGTGAAATGCTTGCAATCCAAAGCAGCTGCTGGTTCGTCGAGCTGCTGATCTCTTGGATCTGGTTCGCCTGTTTCAGAAGATCTTCCCCTTTATACTTTATCGTCTCATCAGACACGGTCAGGTAACTGTTCAGGATACCTGCCGCCTTTTCTCCTGCCGCAGTCATCTCATCTGTGCTTGTCGCGCGGACAACCAGATTCTGCGGTTCATCGTACTGATAAATAATCGGCCACAGTGTATCCGGAATACAGATCGTTCCACTTCCATCCGTGGATACATAACGATAATAGTCTTCCATCGAATTGATCATCGGCTGCGAATTTTCTTTTCTCGCCATCATACCGACCACCGTAAATGGCTCCCCTTTAACCTCAATAATCTTTCCAATCACATTTCCATCCGGAAATAGAGCTGTGGCTGTCGTTTTATCAAGCAGCACAACTTTTCGGTTTGCAGTAAAATCTTTTTCGGAAAAGCCACGCCCTTTTGTGATCTGAAATCCATAGGCATCCAGATAATTGGAATCTATTCCAAAAATATTACAGCTTGCCAGCTTCTGACTGCCTGCATATACAGCATCATATTCATTCCGTCTGTGATAAAGGGCTGCACTTTCCACCTCATCCAATGCCTGGATCTCACCAAGTACCTGATCTGAAATCTCCGGTATTCCATCCGGAACCTCCTGATAAGACAGATCCAGTGTCCAGTCTCCCTGATAAAGCTGGATATTGACCGCATTATTTCCCGCGCCAACCAGATTTTTCTTGATCTGCTCATTGGTCCCTTTGATCGTCGAAACAATTGCAATGATCGATCCGATTCCGATAATAATACCAAGCATCGTCAGCGCAGACCGCAACTTATGACTCCAGATTCCCTGAAATGCCAGCCTGATATCTTCAAGCATCTCCTCACCCCCTCATTAATTATAATCATACAATGACTCCACTGTCTTTGTCTTCGCACCCTCTTTTACATTTCTTCCATACGGAAATGCAATCTCATCCTCCATGGTAAGTCCAGAAACGATTTCAATGGAACCGTACATATTTTTTCCAACCTCTACATACTGCTTCTCCAGCCTTCCATGTTTTCCTTTCTTGTATACATAGGAGCGGTTTCCGTCTTCTCTTATGAACATCTGTTCCAGGTAAATCGAATTCCCATTGTCACCCGAAAGTCCGTCTACGGAAATACTGACACCCTCACCAGATGAAAGGTCTGCATCTTTCTCAACCACTGCAGTAAACGGATAGTAGGACATATTAGGATTCTCGCTGCTCTTCATACTTTCAACCGGTGAATTACCGATACTGGTGATCGTTGCCTCATAAGAGTTCCCCGTATTCCAGGAAGTCACCATCACATTCATACCCTCTTTTAATTTATCATAGCTGCTTTCGGCAATCCCTCCGATTACATAACAACCATTTTTTCCGGTCACAGATATAACCGGTTTATTCTCCAGCTTTGCCTCTTCTTCGTCAAGTACAGCTTTTACCGTTCCCTCTACTGTACTCTTTACAACACCATTATTTACTTTTTTATCCAGCTTTTTCAATTCCAATTGTGCTGTTCGCTTTTCCAGATCCAGATCCTTGATCTTCTGCTCTTTTTCCTGGATCTGCTTTGCCTGCTCTTCCCTGGTCATTCCATCTGCATCTCCCGGATCCGGCTCCTCATATCCACCAGGATTATCCGGTTCGTCCGGAATTTTCGGCTCTTCCGGTGTCTCCGGCTGTTCCGGATTTTCGGGCTTTATCACCTGTCCGGTCTTTCCGTCCAGCGTCCAGGAGTATAAAAGAAGCGTCGGTTCCTTCTCCTGATCCACTACATCAAAGATACAGACTGCCCTCTCTTCCAGCATTTTCAGCATGAACTCCGCATTTACCGTTGCTCCCGGCGCACAAAGATAGCGATACGGCTTTTCTTTTGTTCCATCTCCATCTTCATTATAAGGAGCAGCGTCCTTTGTAATCTCTTTATAAATGATCTTATCCTTCAGTTCTTCCGGAAACGGTTTCCCGATTGATGGTTTTTCCGGTCCTTCCGGATTTTCTGGTGTCTCCGGCTGCTCAGGATTTTCGGAAGTATCCGGATTTTCCCCTTCATTTTTCTTTGTATCCGCAGTCCGTATTATTCCAGGTCTGGTTCCTTTTG
Source organism: Coprococcus sp. AF102-57 (assembly GCF_027686195.1). NCBI lineage: Bacteria > Bacillati > Bacillota > Clostridia > Lachnospirales > Lachnospiraceae > Coprococcus > Coprococcus sp. AF102-57. The sequence goes on from NZ_JAQCSY010000001.1 coordinate 106,029, forward strand.
CAGTCATTTTTCGTAGTTCATCCTGGCTTCTTTCAAAAGACGAAACAATCTTTGCATTTTTCAACTGTTCTAATTCTGCCTTTTGATTCTGAATATTCAGTTCAATCCCCTGAATCTCCATCTGCTTCATCTCCTGCTCAAGTCCTGCAAGCGTAGTATCATAGGCAACCAGACGATCGCCGATCTTCACCGTATCCCCTGATTTGACATAAATCTCCTTGATCGTAAGGGTATCATCATGGTAAATGTCCTGGCTCGCACCTGCCTGCACCTTCGCATAATCATAAATATCCGATTCTGAATACCATCCACCATTACTCATACTTGCTACCGGTGCTACCTTGACCGCTTTTTCATTTTTTTTCATTGCAAATATAATGCCGCCTCCAATGACACATACACAGACAACCAAAGCAATCCCGATCTGAAGAATTTTTTTCTTATTTCTTTTTTGAAAAATCATCCTTTATTCCCCCTCTTCCATGCCTCCTGCCTGTACATTTTCGTTCTTCTGAACGGCTGCTCCTTCTTTACATTCTCCATCCGGCCAGACAATGTAATCCGTCTCTTTCAGTCCTTCTGTGATTTCCCATGTATCCTGCTCCTCATCATAAGCACCAAGCTTTACATTTCTCTTTTCCAGTCTGTCCTTTTTATTTGCTACCCAAACGTAAGGCTCTTTCCCGTCTGCATCTACAATATAAGCAGTCATCAGATGTAATCCCTCTGTATTTACTCCGGTTCCAGGCTCGATATATACATGCTGTCCCAGCATCAGACCATCACTGGTTTCAAGCGTTACATAAAATGGATACTTAGTTGCCCGGGCAGAAGAATCCGAACCGGAATACATCTCGCTTTGTGAACTGCTCTCCGGTTTTTCTGTGTCGATCACATCTACAGATCCCTTCCAGATTTCCTCCTGGTTATTCCTTGCCCGCACCGTCACATCCATTCCCGGCTGAAGCTCACCGATATTCTGTTCATTGATCTTTCCCTTAATTCGGTATTTTCCGGTAGAAAGAATGCTCATAAATGCCTGCTTTTCTCCACTGTAATCATCATAACCAGGATCCGGATTGATCTCCTGGATGATTCCTGCAATCGTGGATGTCACCGTGGATGATTCCAGACTCTTCTTCGTCCGGTTCACTTCCAGTTCTTTTACTTTATAATTATATTCTTCCTGTTTTACATTCGTCTGCAGCTCCTGGATCTGCGTTGTATAAGAAAGCTGCTCACCTGCCGGTGCATTCTTTTTTTCTGTCGTTAAGGCCGCAATCTGTGAATTCAGATTGGAAATACTGTTCCCTATCTTCTCCAGCTCCAGATTCCCCTGCTCCAGTGTCATCGCAAGCTCCTCTGTATCATATTCAAAGAGTTTCGTCCCAGGCTCCACTTCCTGCCCTTTTTCTACGAAAATCTCTTTCACTTTCTGTCCTTCTGAAAGTGAGATTTTCAAAGTATCCTGCGCCTCCACAACGCCTGCAAATCGGTTCACGGTTCCGCTTCCGTTTCCGGTGATCACGCTGACCTTGTCTGCATAGAGGGTGTTTTTCGCGGAATCCTTTCCCACTCCCGAAACCATGTGCAGGATTGCGGCAATCAGAGCGACTGCAAAAATAAAGCATACAATAAAAATCACCTTTTTCTTCCCCATCAGATTGTCTTTGAAATTCCTATTTACATTCATTTTCATTCCCTCCTCATCATTCTACTTTTAAGGTGTAAAAGTTTGTTGAAGTTAGTCCGACAAAGTGTATATAGAAAGTGCTGCGGCTTCCCTTCGGCAAACTATTCCGAGGAACCTCTGAAAGCGGGAATCGTGTTCAGCAAAGGCTTCCACGATTCCTGAGTTTCCTCTCCATTGCCTCAATAAGGAAGCCGCAGCACTTTCCAGATCCAATTTGTCTCTCTAAGTTATCGCACAATACCATCGCCCCATAACTTAAATTCCGATGTCCAATCATAGCTTCAGTATACTGGAAAACAGTGGAGAATACTATTTATATTTTCTTAATTTTCATTCATTTTTATATCGCTTGATTTTTTGACTGAATTTTCATTCTTTTTAAATATACATGTAATGCCCCATAACAGCAGTCCCACTACTTTTTTGAACATTGAACACCCAGAAGGGCAAAGCCAGCAAAGTAGAATGGGTGCGACATAGAAAAGTAATCCCGTAGATTCACTTTTTGCGCAATGGAGAGGAAACCCAGGAATCGTGGAAGCCTCTGCTGAACACGATTCCCGCCCCAAGGGGTTCCTTGGAATGATTTGCGCAATGGAATCTACGGGATTACTTTTCTATGTCGCACCCTCACAACCTCCCCTCCATGCCCTTCGTCCCCCTTCTACATCCACAAAAAATACACCGCAGGATTCCCCCATTTCCTGCGGTGTTTTCTTACATACTCTATTCTTCTACCATATGACAAGCTACTTTATGCCCCGGTTTCACCTCTCTGAAGACCGGCGCTTCCTGTCTGCATTTTTCTGTCGCATTCGGACAGCGTGTGGAGAACGCACAACCCTTAAAATCTTCGGTTCTGACCGGCTGTTCTCCGGAAAGCTCTGAAAATCCGTCCCGCTCAATATACGGATCCGGCACAGAAGCAAAAAGTCCTTTCGTGTACGGATGGAGTGGATTTGCAAACAATTCTTCGGTATCGGTTTCTTCTACTAGTGTTCCCAGATACATAACCCCAATACGATCTGAGATAAAACGGATAACACCGATATCGTGTGAAATAAATAAAAGGCTGAGTCCCAGTTCCTTCTGAAGCTGCATCAGCATATTCAGGATCTGTGCCTGAATCGATACGTCAAGCGCAGATACCGGTTCATCACAGACGATCAGCTTTGGTCCGATAACAAGGGCACTTGCAATACCAAGACGCTGTACCTGCCCACCGGAAAGCTCGTGCGGAAAACGGAAATAATGGTCTTCGGAAGTCTAAAAAAAGGACATTCGCAATCCGCTTTGCTACTTGCTCATAACAAAAATGAGATTGCAAAGCAATCCCATTTTCGTTAAATTCTTTTGTGAACTGTTCGATTATGCGTTCATCTGAGCTGCAACTTCAGCTGCGAAATCTTCATTTTTCTTTTCAAGACCTTCACCTGTCTCGAAACGAACGAATTTCTTCAGAGTGATAGTTGTTCCGTTAGCTTTTCCAACTTCGTCAAGGTATTTAGCTACAGACTGTTTTCCATCTTCAGCTTTTACATATACCTGATCTAACAGACAGATTTCCTTCATCTCTTTGTTGATACGTCCGGAAATCATTCCCTGGATAACCTTTTCCGGTTTCTGAGATTCTTTCGGGTCGTTCATAATCTGAGCAAGAAGAATTTCTTTCTCATGTGCGATGTAATCAGCATCTACATCTGCCTGGCTTACATACTTAGCATTTAAAGCTGCTACCTGCATAGCTACGTTTTTCAGAGCTTCTTTAACAGCATCGTTAACAACTGCTGTATCAGCTTCTACAAGAACACCGATACGTCCGCCACCGTGGATATAAGATACTACACAGCCATCTGTAACGATCTTTTCGAATCTTCTGATGCTGAGCTTTTCTCCGATTACAGAAATCTTTTCTGTAAGTGCATCGTTAACTGTCTTAGAAGCATCTTCGTTCCAAGCTTCAGCCATGAATCCTTCCATATCTGTAGCTTTTGTAGTAAGTGCCTGATTAACAACTGCTTTTACGAATGCCTGGAAATCAGCGTTCTTAGCAACGAAGTCTGTCTCAGAGTTAACTTCTACGATAGCTGCTGTCTTATCTTCTTTAACGTCTGCCATAACAATACCTTCAGCTGCGATACGTCCGGCTTTCTTAACAGCCTTAGCTTCGCCGTTCTTTCTGAGGTATTCGATTGCTGCATCCATATCTCCGTTAGATTCGTTCAGAGCTTTTTTGCAGTCCATCATACCAGCGCCTGTCATTTCTCTTAATTCTTTTACCATGCTTGCTGTGATTGCCATGATTTTTTCCTCCATCTTTCAATATGATCTTTTGGATTGTTCGAATTATTCTTCTGTTGTTTCTTCAGCTGTTTCTACGTCTTCGCCTTCGTAAACTTCTTCTGCTTCGCCCTGGTTTGCTTCGATTACAGCATCAGCCATCTTAGATACGATAAGTTTTACAGCTCTGATAGCATCATCATTTCCTGGAATTACATAATCAAGTTCTTCCGGATCACAGTTTGTATCAGCAATACCGATCAGCGGGATTCCGAGTGTGTGAGCTTCCTGAACACAGATTCTTTCTTTCTTAGGATCTACTACAAAGATAGCATCCGGGATTCTCTTCATTTCTTTGATTCCGCCAAGGTTCTTTTCAAGCTTTTCCCATTCTTTCTTGATTTCGATAACTTCTTTCTTCGGCAGTACATCGAATGTTCCGTCTTCTGACATAGCTTCGATTTCTTTCAGACGAGCGATTCTGCTCTGGATTGTCTTGAAGTTTGTAAGCATTCCTCCAAGCCATCTTTCATTAACATAGTACATTCCGCAACGTTCTGCTTCTGTCTTGATTGCATCCTGAGCCTGTTTCTTTGTTCCTACGAAAAGGATCTTTCCACCTTCTGCTGCGATGTCAGATACTGCCTGGTAAGCTTCATCTACTTTTCCTACAGATTTCTGAAGGTCGATGATGTAGATACCATTTCTCTCTGTGTAGATGTACTCTGCCATCTTAGGGTTCCATCTTCTTGTCTGATGTCCGAAATGAACACCTGCTTCTAAAAGTTGTTTCATTGAAATAACGCTCATGTTTCTTTCCTCCATTGGTTTTTTACTTCCGTGTGCTTATGTCCGCGAACCATGCTTGTCAGCTTTGGCACCACCGGGATAAACCACACACGTGTTTTTTTGCAACGCTAGCATTGTATCACAAAAGCCCTGCATACGCAAGGCTTTTTTCAGGGTTTCCCCTACAGGTTCTCATATTTTTTCAAAATCAGCAGCAAAAAAGCTGATATCCGACAAGGAGGCACAGCAGAACGATCAGAATTCCGATAAATATGCTCGGAATAAACATCATGATCACCATACCAAGTGCCACAAAAAACAGTGCAAAACCAAATACCCGTTTCATCTTCGTTCCTGCTTTTTCCTCTTTTACAATAAATATATGCCAGAAACCTACGTCTATTCCTGATTTTCCGGAGAATCTGCTTCATTTAACAGATCTGCCACATCCTCTTCGGTCATTTTATCCTCAGATGGGGATTTAAAACGGTCAATCACATCCGGGACCATATCCAGGATCTTGGTCATGGTATCCTGATTCTTGATGTTGACCAGTCTAGTTGTTCCGTTCTGGATCACAAGCACTGCACTTGGAATCATCTTGCCGCCAAGTCCGCCGGCTCCTCTGTCCTTTTTGTCCGCATGAAATGCCCCTGCCCCGATTGCAAAAGATACATCAACAAGCGGAAGAATGATCGTATCTCCGATGTGGATCGCATCTCCTACAACGGTTTTGGATGATACCACGCCGTTCATCCCTTTAAACAATGCATCTACTGTCTCTTTAAACTGATTATCTACTGCCATTTTTTCGATTCCTCCTGTTATTTTCTATCGAATGCTTTACCATTTAAACTCCCTGATATCATGATAAGTGCTGCGAATATTCTTATCCAGCAGCATCTTTGCTGCAAATACTGCCATATGAACTGTTCTTAGTCTTCCTTTTACATAAACGGAACCTTCCAGTACCCGCTTTTCAAAATCCGGTTCCAGATCCATATTTTCTCCGATAAATGCATAAAACATTCCACAAAGTGCCAGTACCTGTCCGGTATGGTAAGGATCTTCAAAACCGAAATGCAGTTTTACGCGAAGCTTTTTCGGCTTCAGAAAATGCTTCACCCAGACCAGTTCCTTTTTGCCACGTGCAAAAGCTGCTTTATGATTTTCCTGTTCCAGGAACTCCAGAATTTTATCTTTTTTATCTGCGATATTTTTTATTTTATCACATAAATTCTTCCATGTACATTTGATCTTTTCCAGGATTTCCCGAAGCTTCTGACTGAGCTTCCGGATCAGTTTTCCAAATGCTTTGACTGGTTTCTTCCGCTTTCGTGGAGTTTTGTGAGCCTTTCCGGATCCTCTCTCGTCATGAACATCCTTTTTTTCTCTGGATTCACTTTCCTTTTCCGGTGTAGCATTCTCTTCTTTTTTTTCTGAAAATGTTTTCACCTTCGTGTCAGGACTTCCCTGTGTTTCTGTTTTGGACTTCTCATCTTTCACGTCCGCATGCTCTGGCTTTGCATACGTTCCGCTTTCGGCTCTCTTTTCCGGCAGCGTCTGCGGCTTCTTTACATTTGCCGCATCATTTCTTTCTGCCGTTCTCTCACTGGCATTCTCCGCACCGGCTTTTTTTCCGCCATCCGGCTTTTTCTCCTTCTTTCTCACCGGTTTATCTTCCGCTTCCAGAACATCTCCCAACTTCTTCCAGGCAATCCGCCCCTGCCATTTCACATCGCCGTTCCGATACTCCACTCTTCCTGCAATCAGATGAAGTAGCCATGAAATCTTAAGATTCCCCTCCGCATCTTCCAGCTTCCCCGGAAACTCGGCACGCAGTTCATACCTCAGCGGTACAAAGAGAAGGACACCGATCACAAGTAGCAGGATTCCAAGAATCACCAGAAGAAAAATCCCGATAATCTTCAAAATCAATCCAATGATATGTAGAATCATGCTTCTTCCCTCTCCTGCTCTCTGATGTAGGACCGGATATCCAGATCCCCTGTTTTTTCATAAACTTCCTTCGCGATCTCTTCTACCAGATACAGCGCATCATCATATCCGCTTGCAAGACCAACTGCGAAAATATCATCATCGATCACACTTCCCTGGCGGAACATCAACGTCGAATAAAATTCCAGCTGATTTTCCCCTTCTTCGATCAGTGCGATCACATAAGTATTCAACGGATATTTTTTTTTATTCAGTTTTGCAATCACTTTTTCTTTCTTTTTTGCCATGCTCTCACTGACATAAAGATTTTTGTAAAACCTCATGTGCGCTGTCTCCCCGACCTTTAATTATTATAGTAAGAATCAAACACCTGCTTTGCGACACTGACACCAGTAATGGTCGCTGTATCTGCATCCTCGACACAAACGCTGATCGCCAGCTCCGGATTATCCATATTGGAAAATCCGACAAACCAGGAATGTACTGTATTTCCATCTTCACTGACCTCGGCAGTTCCGGTTTTCCCTGCCACTGTATAAGACGCACCTGAAAGCGCAGCTCCGGTACCATAATCCACAACCGCCTTCATGTATTCCGTAAGCTGTGCAGCTTCAGATGATGTCATAAGCTCTTTGTAGCTTTCCGGCATATATTTCTTCACCGTTGTGCCTGCATAATTTGTAATCTTGTCCACCAGATACGGCTTCATCAGCTTTCCACCATTTGCGATCGCCGAAACGATCATCGCCATATGGTACGGACTGACCTGTGTCTCTCCCTGACCAATTGCAGTCATCATCGTATCTGCATCTCCTGCATCTGTTTTCAGGCGGAAACTGCTTTCATTATATTTCACATCACCCGGAAGCTTGCTGTTAAACAGCATCTGTTTGGCAGTCTTTCTCCATTCTGCCTTATCCAGCTGCAGCCCGATATTTGAAAACGAAGAATTGCAGGAATTTGCAACCGAATCCGTCAGATTCTCTTCCCCATGAGCAGTGCTGTTATAACAGTGGATCGTCGCCCCATTCTGTGAAAATTCTCCATTACATTCAAACGAATAATTATTATAATCTGGATTCTGCCGCATAAAAGCAAGTGTTGTCACCAGCTTGAATGTCGACCCCGGTGTATACTGTCCAAGTGTAGCCCTGTTAAGAAGCGAACTGTTCTCGTCATTGTTCAGTGCATCCCAGTTTTCCGAAACATTATTCGGATCAAAAGACGGCTTCGATACCATTGCCAGGATCTTCCCTGTACTTGGCTCCATCACGACAACTGCACCTTTGTTATCTCCCAGTGCATTATATGCTGCATTCTGCAGGTTCGCATCCAAGGTTGTGACCACCGTATCTCCCGTATTCTTCTGGTCTTTAAATTCATTCGCCAGCTTTTCCAGGAAAAAGGCATTTGAAGTCAGAAGATTGAAATTCTGTGAGGATTCCAGTCCGGATTTTCCTTTTGCGGCATATCCGACAACATGTGCAAACACTTCTCCTTCCGGATATTCCCGTGTTTCCGATCCATCGTCATTTGTCACAGTCTGTGCAAGCACTTCTCCATTTTTATCTGTAATACTGCCACGCAGCACACGGTCCGCAAGAAGATCCTGACGGATATTGTACGTGCTGTTGACAACCTCTTTACTTTTTACCACATTAAAATAAACCAGATATCCCATCAGTACCAAAAACAGTGTTACAAAAATATAAGTAACTCTCGTCAGTTCTTTATTGGTCATCTGCTTCTCTTTTTTCTTACTGGCTCCGCTTCTTTCTGCCTGTGCTTCTTTCGGACGCCGCTGTCCGTTTTTTAGGCTGCTGCGTTCGGCCTTTTTCTTCGGTTCGCCATCCGTTCGTCTGCTGCGGCTTTTTCCTTCTGCCTTCTTCTTTTGGTCGTGATACCCGCTCTCGTCTGGCAGGCTCTCCAGCTGCTGATCCAGATCTGGAAGTTCGTCTTCTCTGTAATTTTTTTCTTTCAATGTCTTCTTCCTCGTCTTCTCTTAATACATACAGTCCCTGAATGATCGCAAACATAATGATCGTACTGAGGACGGAGGTTCCACCGTAGCTTACCAGCGGAAGTGTCACTCCGGTAGACGGAATGAACTTTGTCACACCTCCGATCGTCAGAAATGTCTGAAAAATATAACAGGTTCCAAGTCCCAGTGCCACCAGTTTATAAAAGCTGTCCCGAAGCTGCATCGCAATATTCAGAAACATCATATAAACACTGACACATACCAGGATCAGACAAAGTGCAAAAATCAGTCCCATTTCCTCCGCAATTGCTGAAAAAATGAAATCTGACTCTGCAACAGGTATCTGATCTGCCGCCCCTTGAAAAAGTCCCATTCCAAACCAGCTTCCTGTGCCGATCGCCATCAAGGATTGTGCCACCTGATAACCACCTTCATTGTAAACGGTAAATGGATTCTTCCATACCAGTACACGCACACGGACGTGGTTAAATAATTTATATGCCACAACTGATGCCCCACTTCCTGCAATCAGCCCGACAAGTACATAAAGTGGCTGTCTGCTTGCCACATAGAGCATCACCAGATATACAGCAAAAATGATCAACGCCGCACCAAGGTCTTTTGATACAACCAAGATCAGCACATGCATTGCTGCCACTGCCGTTGTGATCACAATATTCTTAAATGAAGTATCAGTCTTCAGACTCGCCGCAACGAAAAATACAAAAATGATCTTCACAAGCTCAGATGGCTGAAGGGTAAAACCTCCGATTGCAACATTCAGCATCGCTCCTCCAGTCACACGTCCTACAATGATAACGACCCCAAGCATTACAACACCTGCAATTGCATAGAATATTTTCCATTCTGACAGAGCTTTTACCTTCCGGATGATGACCGGGATCACAAGACTTATCGCTACGGATGCACTGACAATGAGAAACTGCTTTACCGCAAGCGAATACGAAAGTCTGGTGATCATAATAAAACCGATTGCCATCAGCATACACATATTGTTTACAACCAGCCGCGACACCCGCGGGTAAATTTTTGTATACAGCAAAATAACTGCCAGAAACAGTACCACCTGCATCCCGTAAAATCCGATCATTTTTGTTTCATTTTTCTGCAGATACATCACCAGAAATGCAATCATATGAAGCAGAAACATCAGCACATTCTGCTTTCTGAAAATACTTTTCTGTGTATACTCATCTGCGTAATTAAATACTGCAAAACATTCAAATGTATAGACCAGCATTAGGGCTATCATCAGATATTTTGACAGCTCTACAATTATATTGATCAAAATTCCACCTACTTTATTCCTCTTTTCCAGTGTCCCCTGGTGTACGTTCCCTCCGGAAGCTCTTTTCCTTCAAAATACGCACTTAAAATCTGCCTTACCTCCTGCTGCCTTTCAGTAGTAAACATCAGTCGGATCCGCCCAGGACCGATCTGATATACCTCTTCCATCCGGTCTCCCAGATATAATGGTACATAATTGTAAAGGATATTATAACAGTAATCACATTCATTTTTTACCACAAATGAATTACGATATCTGTCAGTTATTGTCATCTGTCCGGATTTTTTCTGACATCCTCTGGTCGTTTTCTGAATACATCCTGCAGATACCATCATCGGAAGATAACCATATACGATCACTTCTCCATCCTTTACCCGGAGATCCTGGAGTTCTCTTTCTGTCAGTTCCACGGGCGCTGTAAATTCAAAAACTCCCTTTTCCTTCCAGAATTTCCTGCTTTCCTGATTAAATTCATACAGATTGTAATCGGTCATAATCCTTCCGGTATAACCATGCTCTTTCAGAAACGCAAAACTTTCATAATTGGCGATCAGAATGCCGTCCCATCCGGCTTCGAATATCCGGTTATATGCAGCTTCATACTGTTTTCGGGTTCTTTCCCGGAAAATATACGGCATGACCAGATAAATTTCTTTCCCTGCTGCATGTACTTTTGTAATCCACTCCACATAGCTGTCCTTCTCCCAGATGCGAGGGAACATGGTACAATCCACATAGATTCTTCCGATTGCTTCTTCTTCCAGAATCACTTCCATCTGTTCTGCGGTTCTTACCGATGCCGTCCATCCGGAAAGTACCTCTTCTTCCATTGAAAGCTCTATCGTATCTTCTTCCGGATCTTTCACTTCACCACTTCTTCTGTATTTCTCACAGATCACTTTTTCCAGTGTCTCCAGTGCTTCCCTTCGAAGTTCGTTCAGGCTCTGCATCGGAAGAAATACTTTTTCTCCGATCTCGACCTTTAAAAAGGAAAATTCAAATTCCGTATTTCCCGTCTTGCGCAGCTGCTTTTCAATCCGCTCTCTGCTCATCGGCTGGCTCAGTGCTTCCTGTGCTTTTTCACCGGCAACCGTAATCTCGGCATCCCGGCACTTCACCGTAAGCGTTGCCGTTTCCTGCGGATACAGCCGGAAAGTTCCGCAGATCCGTTCTTTTATTTTTCCATTTACAAATTCTTCACGCAGCGTGTCAATCAATGTGCTGTTTCTTGTACGCATCCAGATTTCATCCCTCTTGAACGGGGTATCTGCAAATACCGGGATCTGCACATTCATTCCTTTTCTGACTGCATCCTTACAGGTATAATTATCTGCTTTTTCCCTGCCTTTGCGCATCGGGAGTTCAATAATATCCTGCGGATACAGGTCTGTCAGTGCTTTTGCAGTCACATTTCTGCCTTTTTTAGCAAGTACCTTTACTGCCGGCACTCCTGCATGGTTCGGACGGTTTAAGGAAATCATCTCCCGTCCATTCTGTGTATGATAATAACCCGTATGGAAACCGCCACGGTTATAGAGATCCAGCAGCATCTGCCGATCCTCCTCGCGGACACGGTATTTCTTCATCGCATACGCTGCCGGATCCTCTTCTGCCGGACATTCTTCGTAATATTTCAGATAAAGATCGGCATATTTCCGGTACTGAAAAGCGACTGCTGCCGCATACTCCGGCTTCTTCATCCGGCCTTCAATCTTGAAAGAATAAATCCCGCTCTCGATCATCTCCGGGATCAGTTCCAATGTACAGATATCCTTAAGACTCAGCAGATACTGTGGTCTCTTTGCTTCCGGTGTCCGGTAAAGCAGTCTGCACGGCTGTGCGCACTGTCCACGGTTGCCACTTCTGCCGCCGATAAAACTGCTGAACAGGCACTGACCGGAATAGCAATAGCAGAGTGCACCATGTACAAAGCTTTCAATCTCGAGCTCTGTCTCATCGGCAATCTTCTTCACCTCTGCCATACTCAGTTCTCTGGATGTAACAATCCGCTGTGCACCTTCCTTTTCCAGAAACTTCGCCCCATCCACTCCCGTAAGCGTCATCTGGGTACTTGCGTGGATCGGAAGATCTGGAAAATGCTTCCGGATAAAACGGAACAGTCCAATATCCTGCACGATCACCGCATCCAGCCCCTGCCGGTAATAAGGGAGCAGATAATCATACATCTGTTTTTCCATCTCACGGTCTTTGATCAGTGTATTCACGGTCAGATACAGTCTTCTTCCATGCAAATGCACATAATCAATTGCCTCTAAAAGTTCTTCCTCCGTCAGGTTATGTGCATAAGCACGTGCCCCGAAAAGGGCTCCCCCTGTATATACCGCATCAGCTCCTGCTGTAATTGCCGCTTTCAGGCACTCCATACTCCCTGCCGGTGCAAGGATTTCAACTCTGTCTTTCATATAACTCCTCTATCTTTAAATAACCTGTATACAAAGTCCCTGTGTTGCAGACATTTCTCTTTGTATACCGGAGTATCAAAAATAGACTGCCTCAGGACAGTCTATTTTGTACGGTGATTTTTCATTTCTGTTTCAAGCTGTACGATCTTCATCTGAAGTTCCTGGTTCTCTGCCTTGAGTTTATCCAGTGCTTTTTCAGCATTCTCATACTTGATCTGTACTGAGATCAGTTCATGCTTTAAATCGTACATCTCTTTGTCTTTTGCCTCGATGTCGCTTTCTAATGCGCCGCCCTGTTTCTTGGCTTTAAAATAATCATCTGCTATATTTAAAGCAAGAAGCACACTTCTGGCTTCCGCACTCTGCTTGCGGTATCCATCGCTGCTTGTACATTCCTCGATTTTATGGTTCAGATAAGTGGATACCTTCTGCAGATAATCTTCGCTTTCAAATCCGCTCAGGGTAAATACTTTGCCGCCTATCAAAACTTCTGTATAATTTTTTGACGATGCCATAAAGAACCTCCTTGCCGCCTAATCCTTTTTTCATTATAAACTATATTCTGATAAAAACCAACCACTTTTCGATATTTTCAGCAGAAATTCTGTTTTATTCTTTATCAGTCAACTCAAAATGATTCTTTCTGACCTTCAAAATCCCCTCTTTTTCCATTTTTTTCAACTCATGTGACAGCACACTCCGGTTGATTCCCAGATAATTCGCCATCTGTTCTCTGTTAAATTCAATATCAAATGCACTGCTTTTGTGTCGGCTTTGCTGAACTCTCAGATACCGCTCGATTCTTTCCCGGATTCCTCTGATTGACAGCAGTTCGATTTTCCTGCACTTGCGGATATCTTCATTTGCAAGGAAATGAACCGTCTTCTTGTAAAACTCAATCCTCTCACGTAGATCCAGAACACCCTCTTCTTCCATCGCCCGTACAGGGAACCAGAAAATGTGCGCCTGTTCCGATGCATAAATATCATAAGGACTCGTCTTTTTTTCACTGACCGCAATCTCCACTCCCACAACAAACGAGCTGACCAGCTTCTGGACCAGCTGTTCGGTTCCATCCCGGTAATACTGCACTTTGCAGAGCCCCCCGTCAAGCAGGATTCCGATATTGTTCAGTTTTTCTCTTTCTCTTATGATGATTTCGCCCTTGTCATAGGTTACGGTTCTGCCGCCTAACCGGTCAATGATCTCATCCGCCTTCTTCCGATCCATATCACAGAAGAAAATGCTCCGGTAAATCGCTTCCCTGTCTTGTTCTTTCTGCATTTATGCTGCCACCTTCTGCCCGTTTTCTTATTTGTCCATTATAGCATCTGTCACGCTATCCTTCAAGGAACAGCACTTTTTCTTCCGGAAATGCGAGTGCATCCGGCATTCCTTTTTCTTCCAGAGTGGCAGAAATCTCTCTTTGGACAAACCAGCAGAAATCCTCACATCCCGACTCGCATCGGATAAAATATTTTCGTTCAAATGGATAATCCACACTTTTCCATTCTTTAACTTTCAGCATAGCCCCGGATATCGTTCCATACACCGGAATAAGATCATGAGCTCGGATCCCGATCGCCTTCACATTCTCCGACACAGTGCGTCTTTTAAAAGTCAGCTGCACATCCCAGTCTTTCACATACACCGTCTGCGCATCCATCCGGTAAACATCTGCAATATTTTTACATCCGGTAAGTCTTGCCGCTGTTTTATAGCGCGGTGCATTAAATACTTCTTTTACCGGCCCCAGGCGTATTCCATGTCCATCTTCAATTACCAGAACCTCTTCACTGAAGCTGTAGATTTCATCCCTGCTGTGGGACACCATGATCACCGTACCTTCATAATCACTCAGCATTTCCATCAGCTCGGTCAGCATCCGCTCACGAAGATACGCATCCAGTGCCGAAAATGGTTCATCCAGAAGGATCACATCCGGTTCATATGCCATAATCCGTGCCAGTGCCGTTCTCTGCTGCTGTCCGCCGGAAAGCTTTGACGGATAAAGCTTTTCCAGTCCGTCCAGCTGGAAATGATGGATCAACTGTTCTACCATTTTCTGCTTATCTTCTTTGTTTCCGGTAAATCCAATCCCGATATTCTGCTCCACGGTCATGTTCGGAAACAACGCATAATTCTGAAAAAGATAACCGACTTTCCTTTTTTGTGGCTTCAGAAAAATCTTTTTTTCGGCATCAAAAAGGGTAACTCCGTCAATCACGATCCGCCCTTTTTCCGGTCTTTCGATCCCGGCAATACTTTTCAAGGTCAGGCTTTTCCCACATCCGGAAGCGCCCAGGATTCCGATTCGCTTTTTTTCACTTTTAAAGGCAACATCCAGCCTGAATTTTTCATACTGTTTTTTTATCTCTAGTTCTACCATTGCTTTGTATGTTTCATTCCCTTTCCAAATGCCAGATTCATAAGCACTACTATTCCGAATGCGATCAGGATTACAATTCCGACCCACACGCCTGCCGTCTGATAATCACCGTCCTGGATGACCATTGCAATCCTCTGGGAAATGGTTGCCGTCTTTCCTGGAATATTGCCCGCAAGCATGGAGGTCGCACCGTATTCTCCAAGCGCTCTTGCAAATGCAAGAATTGTACCGGATGCAACTCCAGGGCCTGCCGCCGGCATGATCACCCTCCAGAAAATCTTCCACTCCGGCATACCAAGCGTCTGCGCCGCATAGATCAGGTTCACATCCACCTGTTCAAATGCTGCTCTTGCATTCCGGTACATCAGTGGAAATGCAATCACAGTTGCCGCGATCACGCATCCTGCCCAGGACTGTACGATCTTGATATCAAATGTCGTATAAAGATACGATCCAACGGTTCTTCTCGTACTGAAAATGAGCAGCAGGAAAAATCCTGCAACCGTCGGCGGAAGCACCAGCGGCAGTGTCAGAATCCCATCCAGCACAGCCCTGAGACCCGTCTTCGCTTTCAACACCTTTCTTGCTGCCCATATTCCCAGGAAGAATGACACGATCGTTGCTGCAATTCCTGTTTTAATTGAAATGAAAAGCGGACTCCAGTCAAGTCCTGCAAGGATCTGTCTTATTTCTTCCATATCGTTCCTCTTTTACTCTACGTTTGTATCGAAATAGTAGCTGTCAAAGATCTTCTTTGCGTCATCGGATGTTACATATGCAAGGAAATCATCGGCTGCTTTTTTCTTTGCATCATCTGCCTCTTTATTTTCTACACGGCAGATCGGATAAATCACGTTACCTGTCAGATCATAGCTTACTGTCTGAAGGATCTTGATCTGATCCTCATATCCGTATGTATCAGAATAATAAGTTGTTCCAACTTCGCATGCACCCTCTGTAACGGCAATCAGCACCTTGCTTACATTTGCCTGCTCACTGATTTCTGCTCCACCAAGAGCTTCAGAAACCTGTTCTGTTGTGATGGTAGACGCATCGTCTACTTTGTCCAGAATTCCGAGATTCATCAACGCCTGACGGGTGTATTTTCCAACTGGTACACTTCCGCCTGCAAGTGCAATGCTCTTTGCCTCATTTATGTTTTCAAGCCCGGTTACTGCTGTATCACTGTCCTTTAATGTGATAACAACTACCTGATTGTTCACTACATTATGGCGTGTTCCTTCTACTACCAGTCCGTCAGCCTCAAGCTGATCCATCTGTTTCTGTGCTGCGGAGAAGAACAAGTCACACTCATATCCTTCTTCGATCTGTGTCAGCAGAGTTCCTGAGCTGTCTGCATTGTAGACGATCTTCACATTCGGATGCTCTTTTTCATAACGCTCTGCAATATCTGTCATTGCCGTATTCAGGCTGGCTGCGATAAATACCTGAAGATCTACATCCTCTTCTTTGTCAGCCTTTGTTTCTGTCTTTTTGTCTTCTGTTTTTGTGTCGGTCTTTTTACCACCACATGCAGCAAGTGATGCTGCCATCAGCAGAACCAGACCTGCTGCCACTGTTTTCTTAAATAAGTTATTCTTTCTCATAATTTTAATATTTTCCTTTTCCAAATCCACAGTTTGGAAACGTACACACCGGACAGGACAGACAAAGTCCTCCCTGTCCAAGAAGCTGGAAATCTTTTTCATGCAGCTTTTCATCACACATAATTCTCGGAAGAACCAGATCAAAAATCGTCCGTTTTGCATACATCACGCATCCCGGAAGACCCATGACCGGAATCTGTCTGCCTTCTTTTTCACAATAAGCAAGCATAAACATGGCTCCCGGAAGAACCGGTGCCCCATAAGTCACCACTTCCGTACAGGCATTTTTGATCGCAAGCGGAGTCCTGTCATCCGGATCTACACTCATTCCACCGGTACAGACGATCAGGTCAGAACCATCCTCGATCAGAGTCTGGATTGCTTCTGTGATCATCTCATGATCATCGTTGCACTGGATCTGCTTCACCTCTGTAACGCCACATTCTTTCAGTTTTTCGATTACAACCGGAGTAAATTTATCCTCGATCCGGTGATAATACACTTCGCTTCCCGTCGTTACGATTCCCGCTTTTTTCTTCTGGTACGGAAGAATCCGGAAAATCGGTTCTTTTCCTGCCACTTCACAGGCCTTCTGCATCTTTTCTTCTTCGATCACAAGCGGAATGATCCTTGTTCCTGCAATCTTATCTCCGGCTTTCACCGGAAAATTTCCATGTCTGGATGCGATCATCATCTCACCAAGACTGTTCACCGCATTCAGCTTTTCGGTATTGATCTTCAATACCCCTTCACAGTCGGCGATCAGTTCGATTTTTCCTTCCTTCACTTCGGAAGGATGCATATGCTCACCCTGACAGATCTGACGCAAGATCTCAGCCGCCTCATTTTCATGAAGCATACCTTCCTGTTTTTCCCAGATATAAAGATTCTCTTTTCCCACAGATAAAAGTACCGGAATGTCTTCTTCGGTAACAATATGTCCCTTCCGGAAAACAGCATCCTTTACAACTCCCGGAATAATCTGTGTAATGTCATGGCACAGCACCTGCCCCACTGCATCTTCTGTTCTTACCAGTTTCATTTTTTGTTCCTCACTTTATATGGATTATGGCATAAAAATACCTGCCGTCACTGCGGCAGGTATTCTGCCCAAACCTTTTTATATTTTACCATAAAAAGGATGGATAAATAAGTTGTCCAGACAACTTTTTATTTTGTTTTATAGACAAGATCGATTGCTTCCGCAACTCCGTTTCCGATCTTTCGTGCTTTATCCGAAATCGTATAACAAAGTTTTTCCTCTATCCTTGCATCCACATCTCCGATCTTCAATCCTTTTTTGACCGGTACACCTTCCTGGAGCATCCCACGGACAATCCCGTGGAGCCTCGCATAGACAGGTTCATCTCCGCACCTTGCAACAATCTGCCCTTTTTTCACCACATCACCAATTCTCGCGACCGGATGCATGATTCCGTCTGCGGATGCCTTTAAAAGGCGTTCCACCGTATAGCCGCCAATATTTCCCGGAATTCCGGTGTTGGGGATTGCACTTCCCTCACAGATCACTTCGCCCAGATGCTCACCTCTTTGCGTTTCAATCACAAAATGGCAGTCTCCGGCTGCCGTAAAGCCCGGTCCGATACCGATAACAAGAGGAGCGTCACTGATCCGGGTCCCAAGATTCTTTTTTGCCATGATCCCGTCAACCAGTACATCCGGCAGATATTCTTTCCGCACTTCTGCTTTTTCATCCACCATGACAGCAATTTTCCGTGTTGCCATAATTGTTTCTGCTTCTTCAAAATTGTCGGCAAGAACTGCTTCTATTCCTTCTACCACTGCATGTTCTTCGTACACCGCTCTTGAAAATGCCACCTCACGTCTGACGGTGAGTGGGATGGCAACATCCGTCATCAGGATCTGATGTCCTCTTTCCCACAGCTCTGCCGCAATTCCTGTGGCAAGATCCCCGGCTCCTCTTATCAGGATCTTCATTTACTTTTCTTTCTCCTTTGGTAAAACCAGATTCAGGAACACTGCAACCAGAGTAGACAGTGCAACCGGTGATTTACCGAAAATGGTTGTTACCCATGCAGGGAGCTGCGCAAGTGCTGCATTTGCCTGTGTCACACCCATTCCAAGTGCAATGGCAAGTCCTACGATGGATGTATTTCTATAATTCATCTTTGAATTATTGATCAGTTTGATACCCGTCATGGAAATCATTGCAAATACAGAGATTGTTGCGCCTCCAAGCACACATGACGGAATAGTTAGAAGAATGTATGCGATCTTTGGCATGATTCCTGCAACCAGCATGATCATCGCTGCAATTCCAAATACTCTCTTTGCTACTACTTTCGTAGAACTTACGATTCCGACATTCTGACTGTAGGTTGCTGTCGGGAGTCCGCTGAAAAATGCGCAGACAATATTGCTGACTCCATAACCAATGATACCACCGCTTAATTCCTCATCCGTCGGCATACGGTCCATTCCTCCGGTCGTCGTTGCTGAAAAGTCTCCGATTGCCTGAATAGAGCTGATTGCAAACAATACCGCAATCGCAACACATGAGGATGGCTCGAATTTAATTCCGAAATGCATCGGCTGTGGGAACTGTACCCATTTTGCCGTTAATACGGAAGAAAAATCCACCATTCCAAAGCCAAGTGCAACTACATATCCAACTATGATTCCGATCAGAACGGAAGAAAGCTTTAAAAAGCCCTTTCCAAAATGATTCAGTCCTGTTACGACTACCAGTGTGATGATCGCAACAAGCCAGTTCTGCCATGAACCATAATCCGCACTTCCTGTTCCACCTGCCATATAATTGACTGCGGTCGGATACAGCGAAAGTCCGATTGCAAATACAACCGTTCCCGTAACCAGCGGCGGGAAAAGATGACGGATCTGTTTGATAAATATTCCTACAATAATCGCAACAATACCGCCCACGATCTGTGCACCAAGTATTGTTCCAACATCTGCATCCTGTGCAATTGACTGCATGATCGGCACATACGCAAAGCTGATTCCCATAATAACCGGAAGCCCGGCTCCTATCTGATAAGACTTAAATTTGATAAACGGAAAAAGCTGGATGAATGTCGAAATCGCTGACATTGCAAGAGATGCCTGAATCAGGACAACCGTGTCTGATTCTGAAAGTCCGGACACACCGGCAAGAATGATCGCCGGTGCAACACAGCCAATGATCATCGCCACTACATGCTGGAATGCCAGCGGAAGTGCCTGACCAAAGGATGGTTTTCCGTTAAGGTTAAATAGTTCCTGTGAAGTATTACTATTCTTCGTACTCACTTTTTTGCCTCCTTCTCTACCCACTTACAACTTTCGTTGTCAAAGCTATCGTATCTATGATAGCACGAATAGTTTTCAATGACAATTCGGCAATGTTCCATTTTTCAACACACAATTGCTTTATTTTTCCAAAATATTAACGAAACGATGTAATCCGTACTTTTTCACCAGAATCCCGTTCTACTCTTAAGGCGATTCTCTCTGCCATTTTCAGACGTTTTTCGTCATCTGCTTTGTTTAGTACAATATAGAAATCCATTTCCGGCAGGACATTCTTTTTCCCACCTTTTGCCGAAACAGCCAGCCCTGCCAGATCCTCCTCCGTCAGAACCTCTTCCACTGTTTTTCCAAGTACCTGTGCCACAAGCTCAGGCCGGAAACAGCAGTCTTTTATCCTTTGCCCGATGGCATCGAGTCCATATACAGAAAGGACTATCTGGATCTGCTTTGGAATAACCGGTTCTTTCTCCCCCGGCACTTTCGCCGGAAGCATCCGTGCACCATCCGCTTCCACAAGAACCGGCGCAGGAAGCTCCCAGATCTTTTCCATTACCGGTACAGAAAGGCTTTTGATCCTGCCTCCTCCTGCATCCAGACCGGCGATCACCATGCCTTCTCTTTTATGCACTTCCAGAATTTTTTCGATAGAATCCTCCATTACAAAATAAGGGGCAGTCTCTTTTTTCATATGGGTTGTGGTCACCAAAACCGGGAGGGCACCCTTCTCTTGGTATTCAGCAAGCAGCTGTTTCAAAAGAGAAGTCTTACCTCCCGCACCCACGGCAGCAATTCTCGGTACCATCTGCTCCGTAAGTCCAAGTGCCATAAGCAGAGACTCTTTCCTTTGAAGCTTTCCATTTTCGATGACATATACATGGAAAGTTTTCTCTGTGCCTCCTTCTGTTATCCGCATTTTTTCTATTTCCGGCATATAATCAATATCTTCCAACTCTTTTTCCAGGCTCACCTCGTAAAATACTGCTTTTTCCCGGTATCTGCGGAACACCTTTCTTCCTCCGGCATCTCCTTCCAGTTCCAGAAGTTCTTTCCCGTACTTTGCCGGAAACCAGACCGGATTGCCTTCCTGTCCATTCCAGGTCACACATCCCGGTACAACTTTTGCCTCCCGCTCCATCTTTTCCAGGAATCCTTCCACGCTTTCTTCTGTAAAATAAGGCTGATCCGCCACAAAAAATGCATAGGCATCAGCATCTCCTGCCGCACGGATCCCTGCTTTTACCGAATAGGCTGCTCCTTTATAGCTGTCTTTTGAAATCACTGTTTTTACCGGGAAACGTTCACCTTGTTGCTCGTTTTCCTGAAGTGCTTTTACCTGATGCTCAATCTCCGGATACTGTGTTACCACAATCATTTCCCATTCCGGATGCCTTTGACAGACTTTTACCAGACGGTCGAATAAATAGCGGAACATCGGCTTTTCATCCAACAGATAAAGCAGTTTGTTCTCTGTTTCTGATTGTGGCGGTTCTGTATTTTGCATCCTTTGACTGTTAAAACGGCGGCTGTTTCCAGCCGCCAGATAAATCAGTTTAATTTTCATTTTCCATAATTCCCATTGCTATCTGTTCACTTGTAATCGGAAGTTCACGGAACCACAGACCTGTTGCATTTGCGATTGCATGCGTCAATGCCGGAGCCGGTGTATTGATGACGATTTCGCCAATCGATTTTGCACCAAACGGTCCGGTCGGCTCATAGCTGCTCTCAAATTCCACATGCAGATTTCCCATATCCATTCGGGTCGGAATCTTGTACTGCATAAATGAATTGTTCAGAAGCTGTCCTTTTTCCGTGTACTGAATATTCTCATAAAGAGTCATGCCGATTCCTTGCACGATTCCGCCTTCCGCCTGTACCCTCGCAAGATTCGGGTTAATAACAGTTCCGCAGTCAACCACTGCATAGTAATCCAGAATCTCGACATGTCCTGTCTCCGGATCCAATTCGATTTCAACAGCGCCTGCCATATAAGGCGGCGGAGATACCGGCGAACTGTGGCTTTCTGTTACCTGAAGCGCAATATCACTTCCGCACATTGCCCCTGCTCCGATTGCCGCAAGTGTCACCTCTTCTCCGGTCTTATCGCTTCTTGCAATGTGCCCATCGAAATCAACCTCATCCACTTCACATTTCAGCATCTTCGCTGCCTGTCTGACGATCCGCTTTTTCAGTTCCTCACCGGCTCTTGTCACCGCCATACCGGTCACATAAGTCGTACTTGATGCATAAGAGCCTGAATCATACGGTGAAGTATCGGTATCTGCTCCGGATACTGCAATATCATCCAGATCACAGTCCAGACATTCTGCTGCCATCTGTGCAAGAATCGTATCACACCCGGTTCCCATGTCCGCTGCCGCGATTGACATATTGTAGACACCATCCTCGCCCAGTTTTATCGTTGCAGATCCGACATCTACATTGGAAATGCAGGATCCCTGCATGGCAAGTGCTACTCCGACGCTGCGGATTTTGCCATCCGGCATAACTTTTCTTGGATACTTTTCATCCCATCCGGACATTTCTTTTACTCTCGCAAGGCATTTATCAAGTGCACAGCTATTCGCTGTCTCCCCATAATATGCCGGCATGAACTGTCCTTCTTTGACCATATTCTTCATACGGATCTCCATCGGATCCATGCCAAGTTTTTCTGCCAGTTCGTTAACAGATGTCTCAACCGCAAAGATTCCCTGCGTCGCTCCATATCCACGATAAGCTCCTGCTGCCATCCGGTTGGTATAGACCACATCGTAACGAAACCGGTATGCATCTAATGAACCATAAAGCGGAATCGCCTTATGTCCGGAAAGTCCGACCGTTGTCGGTCCATGTTCCCCGTATGCTCCTGTGTTAGAAAGTGTATACAGATCAATTGCCCGGATATTTCCCTCTTTATCTGCTCCCATGCGAACCGTCACCGCCATATCATGACGCGGTGAGGATGCAATCTGGGATTCTTCTCTTGTAAATACAATTTTCGATGGCTTTCCGGTTTTCCAGGTTACAAACGCCGGATAAACCTCACTTACCGCCGTCTGTTTTGCCCCAAATCCACCACCGATCCTCGGTTTAAACGCACGGATCTTGGATTTTGGTATGCCAAGTGCATTGGAAACAATACGGCGCACATGGTAAACGATCTGCGTAGAACTCATCACATTCAGTCTTCCATACATATCCATAAAGCAGACCGTCTGAAATGGTTCCATCATTGCCTGCTGTGCCGCTTTGACATGATATGTATGTTCTACGACAACATCGCATTCTGCAAGAACTTTCTCTACATCCCCATGTCCATCTTCTGCCTGTGCACAAAGATTCCGCTTGTTATCTGCTCCTACCGGGCACAATGCCTTCCAGCTGTCCTCCGGATGCACCAGAATTGGACCATCCAGCGCTTCCTCAGGATCTAATACTGCCGGAAGGACCTCGTATTTGACCTTGATCATCTTCATTGCACGTTCTACGCAGGCTTCATTTTCTCCGGCAATGATCGCTACCGGATCTCCTGCAAAGCGAACATGCTGGTCCAGGATCAACCGGTCATACGGACTAGGCTCCGGCCAGGTCTGTCCTGCAATTGTAAAACGCTGCTGCGGTACATCCTTCCAGGTATAGATTGCTTCGATTCCCGGCACACGCATTGCCACATCTGTCTTGATCTCCTGGATCATCGCATTGGCATGCGGACTTCTTAGAAGCTTAACGATCAGACAATCCTTTGGTGCCAGATCATTTGTATATACCGGCTTTCCAGTCACCAGTGCTTTCGCATCTTTTTTTACAAATGGTACTCCTACTGCTTTCATCTGGCTCCTCCTTTTCTTTTGTAGTCCAGAAAATCATGGATTCCTCTGAGCTGTCCCTCGTAGCCTGAACAGCGGCAGAGATTCCCCGCAAGGTATTCCCGGATCTCGTCATCACTTGGATCCGGATTCTCGCGGAAAAGTGCGATTGCATTCATGATCATACCCGGATTACAGAATCCGCACTGCTCCGCCCCCTGTCCTGCGATAAAAGAGCCAAATTCTTCTGCTTCCTCCTGCAGTCCTTCCAGCGTATCTACCTTGTGCCCGTCTGCTCTTGCAGCAAGCACGGAACAGGAAAGTACCGGCTTCTCATCTAAAAATACGGTACAAAGTCCACAGTTGGAAGTCTCACAGCCGCGCTTTACGCTGTAACATCCATGATTTCTCACGAAATCGATCAGAAGCAGATCAGCTGCGACCTCTTCTGTAATCTTTTTTCCATTCAGTGTCAGACTAATCTGCATTCTTTTCACCTCCGTTTGTGATTCTCTCTAATGCTCTGCGGATCAGAACCTCTGCAAGATGGGTACGATACGCTGCACTTCCACGCATATTGCTTCCCATCGGCACCTGGGCTGCAAGCTCTTTTGCAAATTTTTTCAGATCTGTGTACGCATCCAGCTGTTCTGCCGGAACGTGAATACAGACTGCTTTCATCGGTCTTGCCCCAACTGCCACCTTCAGTTCATCTCCATAACGGTCAGCAGCAACCGCCAGTACCGGAAAATCCGTCTTGGTATTACGGTGTGACTGATAGCTTCCCTTTCCTGGTGTTTTCTTTACGATCACACGGACAAGGATATCATTATCTCTCTCCATCTTTGCAAACTCTTCCAGAGAAATGATCCCACCTTTATAAAGTTCTACTTCTGTATCCAGTGCAAGGAAACAGGTCAGTACATCCGAAAATCCAAACCGTCCGAAAATACTTCCGCCGATCGTCGCAAGATTCCGGAACTGTACACCGACAATACTTCTCACACTTTCTCTGATCATGTTGCAGCTCAATTCATTTAATCCTTCGTGTAACTCCAGATCACGAAGGGATACCATACATCCAATCTTCCATGCATCCTCCGTCTCTTCAATCTGATCCAGTCCGAGTCCGGACAGATCGATCGCAGTCTGGATCTGCGCAGTACTCATTTTCAGCCAAAGCATTCCACCGACGATCCGGTTCGTCTTTTTCTGATTCAGTTCATACGCCTGCTCCAGACTCTCTGCTTTCACATATTGTTTTATCTTCAGCATCGTCTCTTTCCTTTCTATTCTTCGTTCTTGTCAAATCCAAGATGGGTATACGCAAGATCTGTGACCACCCTTCCTCTTGGTGTTCTCTGTAAAAAGCCATTCTTCAGAAGATATGGCTCATAGACATCTTCTACGGTTCCGGCATCTTCCCCGATCGCTGCCGCAAGGGTATCCAGTCCTACCGGACCTCCCTGAAATTTTTCAATCATGGTCGTCAAAAGATTACGGTCTACATGATCAAGTCCAAGCCGGTCCACATCCAGAAGATCCAGTGCCTGCCTTGCCACCTCTTCGGTGATCACCCCCTCGTATTTGACCTGGGCAAAATCCCGGACTCTTTTCAAAAGCCGGTTGGCAAGCCTTGGCGTTCCTCTGGAACGTCTTGCCATCTCAAGGGCTCCCTTTTCATCGATCTCCACATCCAGCACGCCTGCTGAACGGATGATGATGGTCTGCAGTTCTTTTTCCGTATAAAATTCCAGACGGTTCACAACCCCGAAACGATCCCGGAGCGGAGCTGTCAGCATTCCGGCACGGGTGGTTGCCCCTACCAGTGTAAAATGCGGCAGATCCAGACGGATCGACCTTGCCGAAGCCCCTTTTCCGATCATAATATCGATTGCAAAATCTTCCATCGCCGGATAAAGTACTTCCTCCACCTGCCGGTTCAGTCGGTGGATCTCATCTACAAATAGCACATCTCCTTCCTGGAGATTATTAAGGATTGCCGCCATTTCCCCAGGTTTCTCGATCGCAGGGCCTGACGTGATCTTGATATTTACGCCCATTTCGTTCGCAATGATCCCGGCGAGGGTTGTCTTTCCAAGTCCCGGCGGACCGTAAAACAGCACATGATCCAGCGCCTCTCCCCTGCTTTTTGCCGCTTCTATATAAATCTTAAGAGTCTCTTTTGCCTTCGCCTGTCCAATATAATCTTCCAGAAGCTGAGGTCTTAAATGGCTCTCAATTTTTACATCCTCTTCCAGATTCTCTGTGGTAATAATTCTTCTTCCCATCCTAATCCTCTTATATCAAATATTTGAGTGCACCCTTCAGCAGATCTTCCACCGTCGTGCTCTCATCCATTTCCACTTTTCGTACTGCCTGCAGTGCCTCAGTACTTCCATAGCCAAGCGCCGTAAGTGCCTGTACCGCATCTGCCTGAAGTCCTTGTGCATTTACCGTATCTTCAGCGGCTCCATTTGCCGCTTCCACCTGGTGATCCAGTACGTCCTCAATCTTCAGCTTATCCTTCAGTTCCACGATCAGCTTCTCCGCCGTCTTCTTGCCAATTCCCGGTGCTGCTGAAATTGCCTTGATGTCCTTCGACATCACGGCAAATCGAAGTTCGTCTGGTGTAAGCTGCGCCAGAATCCCAAGACCTCCTTTCGGTCCGATCCCACTGACACCGATCAGAAGCTTGAACACAGAAAGCGCATCACGGTTTAAAAATCCATACAGCTGCATAGCATCTTCTTTGACATTCAGATAGGTGTGGATCTTCACTTTACTCCCAACCGGCGGAAGCTGTCCCATCGCCTGTCCGGACATAAAAATCCCGTAGCCCACGCCGCCTACATCTACAATCGCTTTATCTTCTTCGAGAGCTACAAGCTCCCCTCTTATATATGAAATCATCTCTTCCTCCCACGCTATGACAATACGATGCTGCCAAGTCTTTTGAGCATTTCATTTGCCACAACTCCGATAATAAATCCGGTGATCACTCCTGCGATCAGAAGCACCGGCACATAATAGGCGACGCTGAATGTCTCCACGACCAGCATCGCTACGATCAGCTGACCGACATTATGAAAGACACCACCTGCCATGCTGACTCCAAAAACACTGAATGATCCCCGCTTTTTCAAAATCACCATCACTGCAAGGCTTAAAAGTCCGCCTGCCAGACTGTATAAAATACTAAACAGACTGGCAAAAATAAATCCGGACAGCACGATACGCGTCACCGAAAGCAACAGGGCATCCTTTCCACCCATCTTGTACAGTGCCACCACAACGATCAGATTCGCCAGTCCAAGCTTAACCCCCGGAATCCCGATCTGAAACGGGATCAGAGTCTCTACATAACTAAATATCAGCGCAAGGGCAGTAAATACACCAAACCACGCTATTCTGACTGTATTTTTCTTCATATCTTAATTCGTCACCGCATCCAGTTCGGCTTCTTCTCCATCGACAATTTTCAGAACAATCTTATTCGGAAGGCAGATAATACTCTCTCCGTTCCTTGAAATTGCTTTCTGGTGTACACAGATCTGATCCGGACAGTTGGCCGCTGCCATTTTCACTTTTCCGTTCTCGATCTGCACGGTGTTCGTTCCTCCGTTGATCTTAAATGCACGCTCTTTCTGCAGATCCAGTGTCTCTACCACTTTCCCGTCAATCTGTATTTCTACAACGCCTGCGCTTTTCTGGCTCGTGAATAGATGTCCTGCAAAAAAAATGCTTGCCGCAGCAAATACAAGGAGGACAAGAATCAGATCATTCTTTTTGAAACCGGATGCTTTCTCCTCATGGCGCTTATTTTCTTTATGGCTCATAGGGTTCTCCTTTTTCTTTGTTTATTCTAACACATCATTTTATCTAATGCAATCAAGTGTTCGATTGATTTTTTTCATGGGGGAACGTATAATGGGGTAATTGGCGAAATGGACGGTTTGTGGAAGAAGAGAATGGAGACGCCGTGAGGGAAGCGAAAGTCCTGCACGCCTCAAGTTGTGCAAACCATTCCGATGAACCACTTAGGGCGAAAATCGTGTTCAGCAATGGCTTCCACGATTTTTGTGTTTCATCTCCATTGCACAAAATAGAGGCGTGCAGGACTTTCGCTTCCCTCACGGCTGTGCATTAGCTGATTGCACAGACCTGAGATTCGTAAATTTTCATTATGTCGTTTTTAGGAAGTTTATGAAAAAACAATACTGTAGGTTATGGTTTGAGGAGGTTTGCGATGAAAATAAAAAGTTTGGGAATTGGTATTTGTTTGAGTTTGTTTGGGACTTTTTGTCTGGGCGGATGTTCTGGGAGTTCGCCGCAGCCGGTGTCGCGGACGGTTACCGTGTTTGATACGGTGGTGACGATTACGGTTTATGATAAGGATTCAGAGGATGTGCTGGATGCTTGTGTGGCGAAATGCGAGGATTATAATGCGCGGTTTAGCCGAACTTCGGAAGGAAGCGAGATTTATGAGCTGAACCATGCAAACGGGGAGCCTGTGACACTTTCGGGTGATACGGTGGATTTGATTCAGAAAGGCGTGGAATACAGCCGTCTGGCAGATGGAAAGTTTGATATTACGATCGCTCCACTTAGTGACTTGTGGGATTTTAAGAATAATACGGGGACCGTTCCGGATGATGCGGCGATTCAGGAAGCGAAACGTCATATCGGATATGAGAATGTGAGGGTTGATGGAAATACGGTTCAGCTTCTGGATCCGGAAGCGGCTATTGATCTTGGCGGAATTGCAAAGGGATATATTGCGGATCAGCTGAAAGCATATCTGAAAGAGCAGAATGTATCCCATGCGCTGATCAATCTGGGCGGAAATGTGCTGGCTCTTGGCGGCAAACCGGATGGCTCGGATTATAATATCGGGATTCAGAAGCCGTTTGCACAGAATGGAGAAGCGATCACCAGTGTAAAGATCAAGGATCAATCTGTGGTTTCTTCCGGGATTTATGAGCGGTATTTTAAGGTGGACGACAAGATTTATCACCATATCTTAGATCCGAAAACCGGGTATCCTTATAAAAATAATCTGCTTGGGGTGAGTATTGTCTGTGACTCTTCTACGGAAGCGGACGCACTTAGTACAACCTGCTTTGCGATGGGGTTAGATGATGGATTGAAATATATCGAAGAAATCAAGGGGGCAGAGGCACTCTTTATCACGGATGATTATGAGATTCATTACTCCAGCGGATTTCCAAAGTAAAAAAGTTGAATGATGTAGGTTATGAGACAAATCAGAAAAATAAATGGTACCAGATTCAGTTGTAAAAAAAATTGAATCCGGTACCATTTATTTTTCTTATGCTTCCTGCTTCATTGTCTCTTCTCCCGGCAAAGCCCAGCGGATTTCGGCTTTGAAGAG
This sequence comes from Coprococcus sp. AF102-57, assembly GCF_027686195.1. Lineage (NCBI taxonomy): Bacteria > Bacillati > Bacillota > Clostridia > Lachnospirales > Lachnospiraceae > Coprococcus > Coprococcus sp. AF102-57. Next base: position 134,954 of record NZ_JAQCSY010000001.1, read on the forward strand.
GTCTGCCTCGGTTTCGATGTGGAAGCTTCCACCCTGGAGACCTACGAAGCTTTTTACGATTGCAAGACCAAGACCGGAGCCTTCGGTATTGCGGGACTCATCTCCGCGGACGAAGCGTTCTGTAATTTCTTCCGGATTGAAGGTGAGCTCGGTTGCGGAAATATTTTTCAGGCGGATAAATACATCTTTCTCCGTCTTTTCGATTTCCACATAAACTCTTGTTCCCGGAAGTGCATATTTTACAATGTTATTCAGAAGATTCTCAAAGATCCGGTAGGTCTTCTGACTGTCCAGTCGAAGAATCACCTTTTCCTCCGGGAAAGTGATCCTGAACTCCAGACCTTTTTCTTCGAACTTATCTTCCAGCTCAAATTTTACCTGTTTAAACAGATTGACGATATCCACGTTCATCAAATTCAGCTTTACATTCTGGCTGCTTGCTTTGCTGATCTCAAAGAGGTCTTCGATCAGGACTTTCAGACGCATAGATTTGCGTTCCAGAATATCAATATAATCCTTTCGCTTTTCCTCATCTTTCTCGTCTTTCAACAGATTCACATAGGTTATGATCGCAGTCAGCGGTGTTTTCAGATCATGTGATACGTTTGTGATCAGTTCTGTTTTCATACGCTGGCTTTTTACTTCTTCCTTTACCGCTTTCTTAAATCCGGTCTGGATCTTCTGGATTTCATTACGGAACGGACTGAACACACCAAGATCACCTTCAATCTCTACATCCAGATTTCCGTCTGCAATTTTATTAGTTGCCTCCAAAAGCAATGCATATTTTTTCCGGAGATCATTAAAATATTTTTGCAGGATCAGGAACAGGATTACAGAATATACGATCAGTCCTGCAATTCCGTAATACCAGAAGGAACAGATCACCAGCAGTATTGCGAAATTGAACAGCACGATTTTCAAAATAATCTTATTGTTCTTTTCCTTGAAATTAAACTGATCCAGAGAATGATAAAATGCTTCGATCTTATCCTTGCACCAGTGGATACCGCCTCGGATTCCGTTTCCGAATCTTCTCCAGATCCAGATCAGCAGAACTCTTTTTTTCACATATTCCTTTACTCCAAGAAGCCGGATCTGGCGTACACAGCCGGATACCCAGTACATGACCGCAAAGAAAGCAAACCAGACCAGAAAATCGATTGGCCACACATTTCCTTTCGCGTGCGTAATCAGTTCTCCAAGATAGCTGAAAATCAGGCTAATTCCAGTAATACCAGTCGCTATCGCAATTTCAAATGGTACATGGAAAATTTTTTCATCTCCTGTATGCAGATCTTTCTTCATCGGAATCAGCCATGCCAGAAGTGCGACCAACAATATAAGGGTCAAGATTGTATAAACCGCTGCGTTTCCCACCATTGAAGTAATCGGATATACCCGCATAACATAAGCATTCAGCTTTGCTTCCGTCATCATGAAATAATAGGTCCTGTCTTTTGGCGAAATATTTTCAATCTCACTTTCATCTTCATATTCAAATATTTTTTCCGGCAGATTTGAGGTCAGGATCTTCAGAACAGCTTCCTGCTTGGTTACTTCCGTTCCCATCACCTGATCAATCTTGATTTCACCGTTTTTGTCAAACGAGATCTTAATCCCAAGAGCATAATCTGCAAGCTCGGTATCTTTCACTTTTTCCCAGGAATCTCTATTCGACCGGTATCCATCGATTACCTCTCCGTTTGCATCCTGCACCTGGTAATTTATATATGCAATCTGCCGGTTAAATTTTTCATCAAATTCCGGATAATAATCATCCAGAAACTTTACGTTATATTCGTTTCCGGATTCTTTGGAATACAATACATAGCAGTCCCGGATAAATGTCTTCATAAAGGACTCACTCGTCCGGTAGTTCTGTGTCAGACTGTCCTGCTCCTTTTTTGCATTCTTATAAAAAGTATTATAGTTTCCTAACACGATCACCGTCGCAAGTAAGATTACGCCTAAAATCAGGACAATCCCAAATTTATGCCTGTTTTTCGATTTTGTATCCAACGCCCCACACCACCTTTAAATATTTTGGTTCTTTCGGGCAGCTCTCAATTTTTTCACGGATATTCCGGATATGGACCATGATCGTATCGGTATTGATCGCTTTTTCATTCCATACACGCTCGTAAATTTCCTCTGCCGAAAAAACTCTTCCAGGACTCTTCATAAGGAGAAGCAGGATTTTGTACTCAATCGGTGTCAGGCGCACCGGTTCTCCGTCAACCGATACCTCCACCGTATCTTCATTCAGCTCCAGACCGCCGATTACATGAATATTCTGATTTTCCTCACGGTCTCTCAGCTTCTCTGCAAACATCCGGTATCTTCTAAGCTGTGAATTCACCCTTGCAAGAAGCTCCATCGGTGTAAATGGCTTCGTCACATAATCATCTGCCCCGATATTCAGCCCCATGATCTTATCCACTTCCTCCGATTTTGCTGACAGCATGATCACCGGAAAATCATATTTTTCCCGAAGCTTCATCGTCATACGGATTCCATCCATCCGCGGCATCATAATATCCACGATTGCAAGATGGATTTCTTCTTTCTCGATCACTTCCAGACCTTCAATTCCATCTGCCGCCTGAAATACTTCGTATCCCTGACTTTTCAGGTAAATTTCCACACCTTCTCTGATTTCCTTGTCGTCTTCAACGACCAGTACATGATTCATTTCCATAACTGCTTTTCTCCTCTTTTTCTCATCCTTGACTATAGTCTATCTCCTAAAGCTAAAGAGAACCGGAATAGATTTCTAAAGAATTTCTAAAAAAACGAAAAAGCTTTTCAGCAAAGCACTGCTGCCTTGCCAAAAAGCCCATCACCATCAGATACTTATTTAATAACCATAATAGCTGATACCACCACCAACTACTACAATCAAAATAAAGAATACCACAAGTACATACAAAATAACCTGAAGAATCAAGGATGCTCTGCAGTAGTTACGCCGGTTCAGATTGCCACTATTACCAAACGCCCAGATAATATACAGAATCAGTCCCGCACATGGAATAATTCCGACAATCAGCGTTAAAAGCCATTCTCCGGTAGAAAGTGGAGATAGATCCATCTGCTTTGGCGGCATCTGATAATTGTTCTGGCTATTGTAATTGTTATTGTAGCCGCTTGCGTTAAATCCGGTATTATAACCGCTATTCTGATACTGGTTGTCAGAGTACCCATTGGTATAAGCTCCGCTCTGATTGGTTCCGTTATAATACGAATTTCCGTTGTAAGTATTATTTTCATAAGTTCCATCCGAAGTTCCGGAATGGCAAGCGCTTCCGCCCGGTGCTGACTGTCCGTAGCCGCTTCCGTTTTCTGACTTTGGCATTTCACCGTAAGTATATGCCGGATGACTTTTTTCTTCCTGCTTTAAATTATCGTCCGCTGCCTCTTTTGGCACGCTATTGTCATTCTTTGCCTGCGGCTCTGCTTCTGTATATCCTGCATTGGGATCGGTGTAAGAAGATGTACTCTTTTCCTCCCCTTCACTATTCTCAGTTGTCTGGTCATTTAAGTTATTATCCATATCCCAAAACCTCCTATGTATTCATTTTTTTCATCATAGCATACCAAAAAGCTGAAAACAATAGCTCTTTTTGTCAAATTACTGAATTCAAGGACCAGATTCTGAATATCAAATCTATTAGCCGGTTATTTGATCCGCAGCCTCTGACCGACATAAATCAGATTCGGATTTTGTAGTTTGTTCAACCTTGCGATTTCCTGATAAGATGTTCCGTATATCGCTGCAATTTTCGAAAGCGTATCCCCGGATTTGACGATATGATACTTGTTTTCTTCGGCATTGACTCTGCTTTGTACTTCTTCATACCGTTTTCCCAGAACCGTTTTCCGCACTTCCCCGTTGCCATATTTCCCGGCACGCACTTCCTTTGCCAGTGTCTCTGTACTGGCACCGGAAATATAGTCGATCATCCCCTGCACTTCTCCATATCTGGTTCCAAGCCGGCTTTTCCGTTCTTCCCCATTTCCAAATTCTCCACGCATCGTCCAAAAAACCAGATCCAGCGTAGTTCCTTCCTGGTTTTCTTCCTCTTCAGAAGGTTTCTCTGGAGTTGTCTGGTTTCCTTTTCCAGCATACCGGCTCCACGCCTGCCGGTCTCCGTAGAATTTATTCAAATCCAGATTGCCATTCCATCCGCTTAATCTTCCCGAAGAACTGTACTGCCGCATCACACAGGCATATGCACCCTCATTCCATGGATTTTCCTGGTACCCGATTGGCTCCATACTCGCGTACTGCGCTACCCACAGTCCATAGTTTCCGATATTCTGCAACCGGCTCATCATACTTTGCTGCACATAAACCACAGGATTGACGCTGGTCTTTGTTGAAATATAATTACACCAGACTTTCACCCATTCCCGGTCATTCACACCAAATGCTGGATTGGACCGCCCTTCCCAGTCCAGCACAAGCATTGCCTCCCCCACACGGCTCCCTGCATTCTTCAGAAAATATTCTGCCTCCGCCTGTATATTTCCACCAGATGCATAGTGATAAATGCCCAGGCATTTCCCTGCTGTTTTCGCCTGACGGTAGGCTCTTTCGTAATCCGGATTTACATAACCGGTTCCTTCTGTCGCCTTAATCACCACAAAATCACACGGGACAACCGCAAGATTGATCCCACTTTGCCAGTTGCTGATATCAATTCCATTTAATGCCATACCACTTCTACTCCTACTCTTCTTTTCCTGCCTGCTTGATGATCTGATGGATGTAGGTACTCAGTCCTGCAACAACAATACCCTGCGTTACGGATGCGAAAACTGCGGTCAACACATCCTGTGCTCCTGCGAAATGTGCGGTAGATGTCACCCAGATCCCGCAGATGATAATGCCTGTCGTCCCAAGCGTGATCGGAATATATTTATCTTTGATAAATTCTGCTTGTTTAAGTGCAATTCCGAAAAAGTATAGAACTGCGGTCACAATAAGCAGTTCCGGTTTTACATAATCCATAAGTTGCTCCATTATCTGGATAGCCTGCCTTTCTTTTTTAGAACTTTAAGGAAGATTTTATATATAAACGATTCAATCAGATGTGATATTAGTATATGTAAGAAATAGGATTTGGTGTCAAAAGAAAGATTTGATATAAAATAATCGGATCGGCAGATTCTTCTTTGATTTGTATATGCAAAGGGAGAGGCGCTACGCCTCTCCCTGTAAATAAATTTCTTAGAATTTACCAGCTTTGTGAGCTTCCTCAATGCTTACAGCAACAGCGACTGTCATTCCGACCATCGGGTTGTTACCTGCACCGATAAGACCCATCATTTCTACGTGAGCCGGTACAGATGAAGATCCTGCGAACTGTGCATCAGAGTGCATACGTCCGAGTGTATCTGTCATACCGTAAGAAGCCGGTCCTGCTGCCATGTTGTCCGGGTGAAGTGTACGTCCTGTACCACCACCTGAAGCAACTGAGAAGTATTTCTTTCCTGCTTCTACGCATTCTTTCTTGTATGTACCTGCAACCGGATGCTGGAAACGTGTCGGGTTTGTAGAGTTACCTGTGATAGAAACGTCAACGCCTTCTTTCCACATGATAGCCACACCTTCACGTACATCATTTGCACCGTAGCAGTTTACTTTAGAACGGAGTCCGTCAGAGTAAGCGATTCTCTGAACTTCTTTCAGTTCTCCTGTATAATAGTCATAGTCTGTCTGAACATATGTGAATCCGTTAATTCTTGAAATGATCTTTGCAGCATCTTTTCCAAGACCGTTCAGGATAACACGAAGAGGTTTCTGACGAACTTTGTTTGCTTTTTCAGCGATACCGATTGCACCTTCAGCAGCTGCGAATGATTCATGTCCTGCAAGGAAGCAGAAGCAGTCTGTTGTTTCTTCAAGAAGCATCTTTCCAAGGTTACCATGTCCCAGACCTACTTTTCTCTGATCTGCTACAGATCCCGGAATACAGAAAGCCTGAAGTCCTTCTCCGATTGCTGCTGCAGCGTCTGCTGCTCTTGTACATCCTTTTTTGATTGCGATTGCTGCACCTGTGATGTAAGCCCAGCATGCGTTTTCAAAACAGATTGGCTGAATACCTTTGATCTGGTTGTATACATCCAGTCCGGCATCCTTTGTAATCTTTTCAGCTTCTTCGAGTGAAGCAATGCCATAGCTGTTTAAAACTTCATTGATTTTATCAATTCTTCTCTCATATGATTCAAATAAAGCCATTTAATTGTCCTCCTGAAAATATTGTTGCCTATATAACCCGTTAATTACTTATGTATGTAATTAGTTTTTACGCGGATCAATGATCTTAACGGCATCAGCTACACGTCCGTACTGTCCTTTAGCTTTTTCCCAAGCTTCGTTCGGAGTATCGCCTGCTTTGACAAAGTCTGTGAATTTTCCAAGACTTACGAACTGGTATCCGATGATTTCATCATGGTCATCAAGAGCGATTCCTGTTACATAACCTTCTGCCATTTCCAGGTAACGTGGTCCTTTTGCGAGAGTTCCGTACATTGTACCAACCTGTGAACGAAGTCCTTTACCAAGGTCTTCAAGTCCTGCACCGATCGGAAGTCCTTCTTCTGAGAATGCACTCTGAGTTCTTCCGTATACGATCTGTAAGAAAAGTTCTCTCATTGCTGTATTAATTGCATCACAGACAAGGTCTGTGTTAAGTGCTTCCAAAATAGTCTTTCCTGGAAGAATTTCTGAAGCCATAGCTGCGGAATGAGTCATTCCTGAACATCCGATAGTCTCCACAAGTGCTTCCTGAATAATACCATCTTTAACGTTCAAAGTAAGTTTGCATGCACCCTGCTGCGGAGCACACCAGCCGACACCATGTGTAAGACCGGAAATATCTTTGATTTCTTTAGCCTTTACCCATTTTGCTTCTTCCGGAATTGGAGCTGGTCCGTGGTTTGCACCCTGAGCTACCGGACACATCATTTCTACTTCATGTGAATAAATCATGTTAAAACTCCTTTCAAATACATCTGTTTTTCTTTTATAAGGCGTTTGTGATTGTTTTAACACCATATGTATTTATTTTCGCACAATTTTCGACATTCGTCAATTGTTACTTTGTACAAGATTCCAGAACTCACTGTCTGTTTTATATTCAATTATTTCTTTCATAGTAAACGGCGCTGTGATCCATCCACTCTCCGCAGAAGATTTTTTTCCATCTCCCGGGTAATGGTAAGTAATTCCGATCTCAATTCCATCCTTATCTACAAAGAATGCATCAAAGTACCGGTTCTCCAGGATTTCCCCATTTAAAATCTGTCGGAAATCATTTAATTTCACACTGCTTAACACCTCTGCCGATGGTGCTTCATCCTTCATCTTTTTCATCCAATCGTGCATAAATGCATCGCTTAGATCCACGATATCTGCCACTTCAAACTGCTTTGCGTCAGAAATACGGATGTTGCGGGTACGGAGGTCACAATACTGTGCAGAAGTATTTCCTGCATAATAAATATCATTGAATGCTACGCTGATAAAATCTTCTCCTGCATAAGAAACCTTGTACGTTACAAGACTTCCTAAAAACGGGTTCGATTCCTCCAACATTTTCTCTTTCATAGAATCACTCGGAGCCAGATATAAGGTATTGACCGTACTCATCGCACAGTCCTTCAGCATTTCATTGATCTTGTCAATATTTTCACCTTCCACACCTGTGATCTGCGGATATTTGACATCAAACTGCATCGGATATTCGCCTTTATTTCCATTGGAAAAATAAGTGTAATTTTCCTCCGTGATCGTATACGGCAGATTTTCTGCCTCGTAGTCTTCAATTGCCTCGATTCCCTGTGCTTCTTCAGAACTGCTGTCCTTATTATCCTCTTCATTTCCATTACTGCCAAAGATATCGTCAATTTCTCCGTCCTCATCCGGGTTATATTCAAAAAACTGTGACGAATCCTCCTGTTTTCCTTCACCACTCGCAAAATTGCTGATGATTTTTCCGAAAAGCAGTCCCAGGAATATCAAAAAAATAAGTACGGTAACTGCGATCCCGATAAAAAGTCCCGTATGTTTCTTTCCATTATAAGAAGATCTTACATTTGCCGGTGATATCATCAAATCCATCGGAACAAAACGGATCCCGTTCTTTTCCTGAACCGGTGCCAGATCCCGGAATCCCATATGGTGATAAGCTTCCGTACTCACAACCGATGCATTGACCGTCATACGCATCAGAGCAAACTGCATCGTACAGTATCTGCACATTTCACCAACAAGAGCCTTCGCAATCCCTTTTCTCCGCAAATCCGGGCGGACAAACAGAAGGGAAATATGTCCATCCCTCCGCACGGCTCCGACACCGCCAAGATCCTGTCCTTCTACCGCGCCAAAGACGATCATCTCTCCGCTTTCGACAAGAGGCATAAAATTCTCCATCTTGATAAAACGGGCAAATTCCTCGATTCCCTGCTGTGTACAGGAATTGGCGTTTTCTCTGATAAATACATCCCATACCAGATGCAGACCTTTCACAACCTCCTGACTGCTATATAGTCTTTTTATGATCATTTTTCTGTACCTCATCTTTTCCAGAATGAACTGATTTTCTCTCTTACGCCCTCTTTAAAAGTTCTTCCCGCAAGAGCGTGATTGCACGTGCAACCGCATAGTCCCGGTTCTTCTCACGATTGCCGGTAAAACGGTACTCTCTTACCGTTACCTCTCCATTTACCGCACATCCGATATACACAAGTCCGACCGGTTTTTCCGCTGTGCCGCCGCCAGGTCCTGCGATTCCGGTTACACTAAGTGCCGCATCCGCACCTGCCGCCTTTGCTGCGCCAAGTGCCATCTCCGCTGCTGTCTGTTCACTGACTGCCCCGTAGGTTTCCAGTGTCTCATGCTTCACACCAAGGATCTTTTCCTTCGATGCATTCGCATAAGTAATATATCCTTCATTGTACACACCGGAAGCTCCCGACACATTCAGAAGTCTGCCGGAAAGCTTTCCTCCTGTACAGGATTCTGCCGTTGTCACAGTCATCTTCTTCTCTTCCAGAAGACGGATCACCGACTCTTCCAGTGTCACATTCTCTTCGGTCGTATAAACAGCATCACCAAAACGCTTCTTCATCTCTTCGATCATCGGCTCCATCAGTTTTTCTGCCGCTTCTTCAGAGCATGCTCTTGCAGTCACACGAAAATGTACCTCTCCTGTCTTTGCATAAGGCGCAAGCGTCGGATTGGTCTGTGCATCCATCAGATCCGCAACCATGGTCTCTGCCCTGCTTTCCCCGATCCCGCACACTTTTACCATATGGGAATAGATTCCCTCCGGCTGCTTTTTATTGAGGTACGGTGCAATGTCGTGTTCAAACATCGGCTTCATCTCATTCGGAGGCCCAGGGATCAGGATCGCTGCTTTGCCGCGCTCTTTATCCTCCAGGATCAGTCCAGGTGCCGTTCCGTTCAGATTGTCGATCACGATCGCGCCTTCCGGAACCAATGCCTGCTTCCAGTTATTCTCTGTTACCTTTTTACTCTTAATCTTCTCAAAATAGTCCCCGATTCGTGCCCTGGAATGTTCATCCATATAGAGTTTTCTGCCAAATACCTTTGCGGTTACTTCTTTTGTCAGATCATCCTTGGTAGGTCCAAGTCCCCCTGTCAGAATTACGATATCAGCGCGCTCTATTGCCTGGCGGATTGCTTCTTCCATACGCTCTTCATTGTCACCGACAACGGTCTGGTGATATAAAGAACAACCTAGCAGAGCACATTTCTCTGCTAGGTATGCTGCGTTTGTATTCACAATGTTGCCAAGTAAAATCTCAGTGCCGACAGAAATCAGCTCTACAACCATTTTACATGCCTCCCTGTGTTAATACCTGTTTGTTCTTTGCGATATAATCAATCAGTGAAACGATGGTCAGGATCAGTGCTACCCATGTAAGGACTGTTCCTACAACATTCCACACACCGCCCAGATCCATGATCAACACAATGATCAGTGCCATCTGTGATACGGTTTTAAATTTGCCCCAGTAGCTTGCCGCAATGACGATTCCATTGTCAGAAGCAACCAGACGGAATCCGCTGATGATAAATTCTCTGGCAATGATCACCAGAACAACAATGACATTCAGTCGGTTCATAGATGTCAGACAGATCAGCGCGGTACATACCAGCAGCTTGTCTGCAAGCGGATCCATAAATTTGCCGAAGTTCGTTACCAGGTTGTACTTTCTGGCGATTTTCCCATCCAGCATATCCGTCAGGCTGGCAACACAGAAGATCACAAGTGCGATCCACTTATCTGCTGCTCCGGTAATATCAAATAACATAAACACTACAAAAAACGGAATTAAAATCACTCGTAAAATCGTTAACTTATTTGGTAAATTCATAATAACTCTCCTATCAAATCATAATCTGCTGATCCGGTCACTTTTACCTTTGCAAAATCTCCCGACATCAGTTCTTCCGATGTGTTCACAAAAATAAGTCCGTCTACATTCGGCGCATCCCGGTAGGTTCTTCCCACATAGGCATTCTCATCTGCTACCTTGCCTTCGATCATCACAAGCAGCTCTTCCCCAATCCGGTCTTCTGCCTGGTCAAATACGATATCCTGCTGAAGTTCCATGAGCTCTGCCTGACGTTCCTCTTTGACTTCTTCCGGGATCTGATCCGGCATAGATGCTGCAGGAGTATCCTCTTCCGGTGAGTAGGTAAATACGCCAAGTCTGTCGAATTCCATCTGATCCACAAAATCCATCAGCTCTTCATGCTGTTCCTGTGTCTCTCCCGGGAATCCGGTGATCAAAGTTGTGCGAAGTGCGATATCCGGAATCTCACGTCGAAGCTTCTCAATGGTCTCGATGAGCTGCGCTCTGGAAGTCCGTCTTCCCATTCTCTTCAGGATACCATCGCTTGCATGCTGGATCGGGAGATCCAGATAATGGCAGATCTTTGGTTCCTCCTTGATCACCTGAATCAGCTCATCCGTGATTTCCTCCGGATAACAGTATAAAATACGGATCCAGCGAAGTCCTCTGATCTTGCAAAGCGCTCTCAAAAGCTGTGGAAGCCTCTTCTCCCCGTACAGATCGGTTCCGTACATGGTGGTCTCCTGTGCTACCAGGATCAGCTCCTTCACCCCTCCGTCTGCCAGATTCTGCGCTTCCTCCAGCAGATGCTCCATCGGCACACTCCGGAAATCTCCTCGTACCTTCGGGATAATACAGTAAGTACAGTGCTTGTCACAGCCTTCTGCAATCTTCAGATAAGCGAAATGTCCGCCGGTCGTCACCATACGGTGCGTGTCTGTCACCGGGAGATAATCCACATCCTTCATAGTCAGGCGCACATCTCCGCGCTCCATCGGACTGTCGCTTAAAACTCCATCGATCACGTGTGCAATCTCTTCATAAGAAGTCGTTCCGAGAACCGCATCAACCTCCGGAATCTCCTGTATGATCTCTTCTTTGTATCTCTGTGCAAGACAGCCTGTTACGATCAGGGCTTTTAATCTACCGGTCTTCTTCAGCTCTGCCATCTCAAGAATATTCTGGATACTCTCTTCCTTTGCGTCATGGATAAAGCAGCAGGTGTTAATGATAATGACATCTGCCATTGTCTCATCGTCCACCATCTGATGACCGTCCTTTGCAAGAATCCCAAGCATGACCTCCGAATCCACAAGGTTCTTGTCACAGCCTAATGAAATGAATAATATATTCATAAAATAAATTTCTCCTCAAGCATAATTTCTGGGCGGCAGGGGAAATCATCTTCACCGGAAAATAAAATCCCCTATCATAAGAATACCCCGCAGACAGCTGCAGGGTATCGAACTTCTTTTATTTATCTGCGTCTTCTGCAATAATTTTGATCTTTCCACTGTTCAGCTCATCAATTGCAATAGAAAGCGGTTTTTCGCCGTCCTTAACAGGAACAAGCGGCATCTCGCCGTCAATGATCTGTCTCGCTCTCTTTGCTGTTGCAAGAACGATAGAATAACGACTGTTGACAATCTTAGTTGCGCCTTCTTCCACGTCCTGATTTACTACTTTCATCAAATCGGTATATGATGGATGTAACATAAATTCTGCTCCTTTCCTACAGTTCCTTCAGTTCTTTTCTGATATCATCTATAAAGTCAGCATTCCGGCTTACCCGGTCATGCTCACCCTGAATAATGCTGTGCATCTCTTTTGCGCAGCGCTCCAGGTCATCATTGATCACAAGATAATCGTACTTCTCTACGCCCTGTGATTCTTCTACTGCCCGCTTCATTCTCGAATCGATCACTTCTGCGGTCTCGGTTCCCCGTCCTACCAGTCTGTCTTTCAGTACCTGCGCACTCGGCGGAGTCACGAACATCAGCAGGGTATCCGGATACTTCTCTTTCACTTTCAACGCACCCTGGATCTCAATCTCAAGGATCACATCCTTGCCTGCCTCTAACTGCTCCATAACATACTGCTTCGGAGTTCCATAGTAATTTTCTACATATCTAGCATACTCTATAAGCTCATCACGCGCAATCATTTTTTCAAATTCTTCTTTGGTTCTGAAAAAATACTCTCTTCCATCTTCTTCCCCGACACGAGGCTGCCGCGTGGTTGCAGAGATCGATAATGCATAATTATCATAGTCCTGCATCAGCTTTTTCATCAGTGTTCCCTTACCGGCTCCGGAAAATCCGGATACTACAATAAGAATTCCTTTTTTTTCTCTCATAATCAGTTCTCCTGCATACTCAGACATTGAAATGTTATTTTAACACATCTTTTTACATTTTTCAAAGCTTTATTCAATATTTTGAATCTGCTCACGGACTTTTTCAATCTCAGTCTTCAGATCGATTGCATAATTGGATACTTCCAGATCATTTGCCTTGGATAAGATCGTGTTCGCCTCACGGTTCATCTCCTGCGCAATGAAATCAAGCTTGCGTCCGATTCCCTCTGTCTGTTCCAGAGTTTCCTTCATATGCTTGATATGGCTTTTCAGCCTTACCACTTCTTCATCTGTACAGATCTTGTCAGAGAAGATCACAACCTCAGCCGCGATCCGTCCTTCGTCAATCTGGGTGTCCCCAAGAAGCTCCTTCACTTTCGTTTCCAGCTTCTCCCGGTATTCAGCAACGATCTGCGGAGATCGCTCTTCAACCCTGGCAACAACTTCCAGCATTCCATCCAGCTTGCCAATGATATCCTTTTTCAGGTTCTCACCTTCTGTAGTCTTGGTCTGTACAAACTGTTCGCATGCGCCTTTCATTGCTTTTTCAAGACCACTCCACAGTTCTTCCTCATCCACAGACTGTTCTTCCATCGTAAGGACTTCCGGGCAGCGTGCAAGTGTGGATACCCGCACATCATTGTCAAGCCCAAACTGTTCTTTCATCTGCTTAAAGCTTGCCATATATTCTTCTGCCAGCTTCTGGTTATATTTCAAAGTCATCTGGCTTTCTGTCATATCTTCATACCCGATGAAAATATCAATCTTTCCTCTCTGCACATACTGCTTAAGCAGGTTGCGGATCGCGGACTCAAAGAAGTTAAGCTTCTTTGGCATACGGATATTCACATCCAGGTAACGGTGATTAACCCCCTTCATCTCTACGGTAAATTTGCGGTCTGCTTCGGCGATCTCACACCGTCCAAAGCCTGTCATACTTTTTATCATTTGATTTTCCCTCTTCTTACTGACCTTTTAAGGGCCGTTTTACTATCGATTATTATAGTTCATTTACACTTACTCGTCAACCGGGTGACAGGGCATTTTCACTTGTCTATGCATGCCTCTCTATGCTATAATGAGCCCATTGAAAAAAGAATATGCCCTGGCATATTCCCGGATAAATATGAGGTGAATTTTTAAAATGGCTTTTGATGGAATTACAATCGCAAATATCGTAAAAGAATTAAATGATACCATCCTGAACGGACGGATCGCCAAGATCGCACAGCCGGAAAATGATGAACTGCTTCTCACGATCAAACCTGCAAAAGGACAGGTAAGACTGGTCATCTCCGCAAGTGCATCCCTGCCGCTGATCTATCTGTCCAGAGATAACAAACCAAGTCCGATGACTGCACCGAATTTCTGTATGCTTCTGAGAAAACATATTGCAAATGGCCGCATCGTAGGCATTTCTCAGCCTTCCCTGGAACGGATCATCCGCTTCGAGATTGAGCACCTGGATGAACTTGGAGATCTGTGCCGCAAATCCCTGATCGTTGAGATCATGGGCAAGCACAGCAATATTATTTTCTGTAATGAAAAAGGAATGATCATCGATAGTATCAAGCATGTTTCCGCGCAGATGAGTTCTGTGCGTGAGGTTCTTCCGGGAAGAGAATATTTTATCCCGGATACTATGAAAAAAGAGAATCCACTTGGCATACCGGAGGAAAATTTCACACAGGAACTTCGCTCCAAACCAATGCCGGTCGGAAAAGCGATCTACAACAGTTTTACCGGAATCAGTCCGGTTGTCGCCGAAGAGATCTGCTATCTGGCAGGAATCGACTCTTCTGTTCCGGCATCGGAGATGTCCGGTGATCTGCTGGCTCATCTGTACCGGCAGTTTACCTATTTTATGGAGCAGGTGACAGAAAGCAAATTCTCTCCTGCTATTTATTATGATGGAAATGAGCCGAAAGAGTTCTCATCTCTTCTGCTCACCCACTTTTCCAACTATCAGGTAAAATCTTATGATTCGATTTCCGAAGTGATCCGGACTTATTATTCTTCCCGTGATCTGATCACCCGAATCCGCCAGAAATCTTCGGATCTGCGCCGTGTGGTTCAGACAGCACTGGAACGTAACCGTAAGAAATATGACCTGCAGTTAAAGCAGCTTCGCGATACGGAAAACCGCGATAAATACAAGGTATACGGGGAACTGATCCACACCTACGGTTACAATCTGGAAGAAGGTGCAAAAGAACTGGAAGCACTCAATTATTATACTAACGAAATGATCAAAATTCCGCTGGATCCGCAGAAAACACCACAGGAAAATGCAAAGAAATATTTTGACCGATATAATAAACAAAAACGTACTTTCGAGGCTCTTTCAGAACTGATCAAAGAAACGAAAGATGAGATTGATTATCTGGAGTCCGTCAGCAAATCCCTGGATATTGCACGAAGCGAGGATGACCTGATCCAGATCAAGGAAGAACTGATCGAAAGTGGATTTATCCGCAGAAAGCAGTCTGCCAAAAAGGTGAAGATCACAAGCAAACCGTTCCACTATATTTCTTCAGACGGTTTCCATATGTATGTTGGAAAAAATAATCTTCAGAACGAAGAACTCACCTTCCATTTTGCAAATGGCGGGGACTGGTGGTTCCATGCGAAAAAAGCACCAGGTTCCCATGTCATCGTGAAGACGAACGGGGAAGAACTTCCGGACCGGACCTTTGAAGAGGCAGCCAGACTTGCTGCGCATTACTCGAAGAATTCCGGGGCTGAAAAGGTGGAGGTTGACTATGTAGAGAAAAAGCAGGTTAAGAAACCAAATGGAAGCAAGCCTGGGTTTGTCGTGTATTATACCAATTATTCGATGATGATAGATAGTGATATTTCCGGGATACAGGAAGTACAATAAGATAGGTTGTGACACCACCAGAGAAGAATGAAATCCACCCCATTCCAAATTGTGCAAAGCATTCCGATGAGCCTCTTAGGGCGAGAATCGTGTTCAGCAAAGGCTTCCACGATTCTTGAGTCTCATCTCCATTGCACAAGATAGGAATGGGGTGGATTTTATTCGATATCAGTATTTACTTGATCTCATATACTTTATCTAACTGCGTCATACATGCCTGGATTTTCTTCATGCCCTCATCATCAGCAGGTTCTCCGGAGAAGTAGTAGGTGACTTTGCTGGGTTCTCCCGGGGTGGTTTGTTCGGGGAGGACTCTTCTTAATTGACGGAGAGTGCCTTCGTTGCCGTCTACGAAATGGATTTCTCCCGGGAAGATTTTGCGGAAGGATTGTTTGAAGTAGTTGAAGTGAGTACAGCCAAGTACGACTGCAGCATACTGGTTGAGTGTATAGCTCTGAAGGCTGTTTTTCAGGTATTCATCTACTTCCGGGTCCTGGAATCTTCCGGCTTCGGCAAAGCGAACCAGTTTTGGAAGTGGCGCAAGGTCTACTTCGTGTTCGGTATCTACTTTTTCCAGAAGGCTGTGTAATTTTTCTCCGGCTATCGTAACCGGTGTTGCTGTTACCAGAATCCGTTTCTGCATATCCTGATAGAGCTTGAGCGCGCGCTTGACTGCCGGTTCCATACCGACGATCGGTACGGCAAATTCGCCTCTGAATTCTTTCGTTGCCACGCTGGTTGCCGTATTACAGGCGATTACGATTGCATCAACCTCCTTCGCAATCAAGAAATTCAGAACCTCTTCCACATATCCTTTGATCTGTTCCCTCGTCTTTTCTCCGTATGGAACATGCTTTGTATCCGCATAATATATAAATTCTGCTTCCGGCATCTTTTTCAGTGCGCGGTGAAGCACAGAAAGTCCGCCGATCCCTGAATCATATATTCCGATTTTCATTGGTGTTACCTCGATTTCTTATTTTCTTATCTGGTTTAAAGTCAAAATCTGCATAATCTTCCGGCAGGAAACGATGATAAATAATATGGCATCCTTCATCTTTAAAGCAATAATAATACTTGTCTTCTCCCTCTTCAAACCGGATCATCCGGTCAAATTCTCCATTGTCCATAGGTTCTGTCACGATCTTGTCTGAATGAGAACGGAACAATACTTCGATATCTTCAATCGTGCAGCCATGCTTTGCGACAAGTTCCACCAGTTCTTTGATAAATTCATTCGGTTTCATATTTTCATGCACATATTCCGATGCTTTTTCCGATAAAGCAAAGCAAAAACGGTCCTTTACATGTGTAATCCCGACTTCCCCGAAAATATCTTCTGCTGCTTTCGGAAAATCTGCAAGGAGCTCCTGCATCTCTTCCGCATCTGCATTCGCCTCCATAAAATGATTCAGTGAACTGAGCGGATAATAAAGCCGGATCATCTCTTTCCGATATCCGAGCTTTGCCTGCTCTTCCTTTACCAGATCGATTAAACTCTTTTCCAAACGCTCGTATCCCATATATATTAAAACTCCTGTCTTGATAAAATTATGCGAGTCTGCTGCTGCAAACAAAAATATTTTATCACATTCTTTCCATTTTCGCCACTCACACCATTGAAGAATTCCCTTATTTTCGTTATCATAAAAGAAACATACGTTATTTTCAGTATAAAAGACTCTTCAAAAATATTCTAACACCAAACACAATTTGGAAAACAGGAATCGAAACTTAAATATCCAGATACCTGGGAGGTTAAAACACATGGATGAACAGACAATCAGACAGCGGATCTCCACGCAGCGTGATTTTTTTGCAACCGGCGCAACACTTCCGCTTTCTTTTCGATTAAAACAATTAGAACAGCTAAAACTTGCACTCAAACGCCATGAACAAGATCTGTACACTGCACTAAAAGCGGATCTTGGAAAAAGCCGGATGGAAAGCTATATGTGTGAAATCGGTCTGACGCTTTCCGAGCTCACCTGGATGCAAAAGCATTTACCAAAGCTGGTGCGCTGTAAAACCGTCCCTACTCCGCTGGCACAGTATGCAGCCAAAAGTTTCCGGACGCCATCTCCATACGGAACCGTACTGATCATGAGTCCCTGGAATTACCCGGTACTCCTCACTTTAGAACCGCTGATCGATGCGCTCGCCGCCGGAAATACCGTCATCCTGAAGCCAAGCGCTTACGCTCCACACACCAGTCAGATTCTGAGTCAGCTTCTCAAGGAATGCTATCCACCGGAATATGTAACGATGATCACCGGAGGCCGGGAGGAAAATCAGGCACTCTTAAACCAGCAGTTTGATAAAATCTTCTTCACCGGAGGAAAAACGGTCGGTAAAGAAGTCCTTCGTCACGCTGCCGAATATTTGACTCCTGTCACTCTGGAACTTGGCGGAAAAAGTCCGTGTATTGTAGATTCCACAGCGAAAATTTCTCTCACCGCAAGACGGATCGTATTCGGAAAATACCTCAACTGCGGACAGACCTGCGTTGCCCCGGATTATATCCTCTGCGATGCTTCCATTCGCGACCAGCTGCTTCAGGCACTGGAAAAAGAAATCCACCGGCAGTTTGGCAAACAGCCTCTTCAAAATCCGGATTATGGGAAAATCATCAACGAAAAACATTTTCACCGGCTGCAGAACCTGATTGTTGCCGACAAGCTGATCTGTGGAGGTGAGTCCGATCCGTCTGCCCTGCGCATTGCCCCGACCATCCTAAAGGATGTCACCTGGGACGATCCGGTCATGGGCGAAGAAATTTTCGGACCGATTCTTCCGGTACTTACCTATTCTGACCTGAATGATGCAATCCGGCAGGTCGAATCCCATCCCCACCCGCTTGCACTCTATCTTTTCACCGAAGATCCTGCTGCCAAAAAGAAAGTCCTTGCCAGATGCCATTTTGGCGGCGGCTGCATCAACGATACCATCATCCACCTCGCCACCAGCCAGATGCCGTTCGGCGGTGTCGGAGAAAGCGGCATAGGATGCTATCATGGAAAAGAAGGATTTGAATGCTTCACACATCAGAGAAGCATAGTCGATAAGAAAACCTGGATGGATCTGCCGATCCGGTATCAGAAGTACCGGTTCTGGAAAGGAAAAATGCTGAGAGTCTTCCTGCGCTAGGATTAGCGCGGGAAGAGCTTCCCAGCAGATATAACATCAAGAACTTCCCTTCTCAATCAGACACTGATGTTCTTTGCTGTTTTTATCA
The DNA here is from genome assembly GCF_027686195.1 of Coprococcus sp. AF102-57. NCBI lineage: Bacteria > Bacillati > Bacillota > Clostridia > Lachnospirales > Lachnospiraceae > Coprococcus > Coprococcus sp. AF102-57. Next base: position 153,821 of record NZ_JAQCSY010000001.1, read on the forward strand.
TTTAAACTCTTCGATTAAATTGCACGGAAAGCATTCTGCACATCCTTCATCTTCCAACAAAAAATCTACTATTTTCTTTGCAAGCCTTCTTCCTCGCTCACTATGAAATACTCTGAATAGCATGTCCAGAGTCTCTTGCAACCCGCACTCAGATATCTGACTAGAAGTGCACTTGAATTTGTTATAAAAACCAGTTCATCAGCATTTTTATATTCGATATATCTGCCGCAATTATCCAGAATGCTCTGTACTCCCCGCAAATCGAATATTGAAATTCCAGGAAATTATTTCTGGATAATATCAGCACTTTTCACTCAGACATGTTCTGAGACACTTGCATACGATCTTCCATATCGCCCATCCGATAAACATCCCAATTGTATTTGTTACCACATCATCCAATTGTAAATATCCTCTCTGCGTAATATGCTGTGTGATCTCTATACCACAGGAACATAAAAAACCAATCAGCACACATTTCCAACCGCTTCTGACTTGTTTAAAAACTATTGGTAACAATACACCAAAAGGAATAAACATAATAATATTCTCAATAAACATAGCATGCATATGGAAAGAATGTCCCCATGTTTCAAATAACACTAAACTAATTTCTTTCCTGCTCCCCGCTTCTCTTGAAAAAAAGACAGTCTGAAAGGTAACAATAATATAGGCAATAAATAATATCCACGCAATTCTATATTTTTTATTAATTCCATTATCCTTTTCCTGCTTTTGAGAACCTTTCTCATACACCCAACTAATAAAAAATACAAGACAAGCACTAAAAATGATTGCCGGAATCAGCCACATTACTGGTTGATTAAAATCTTGAATTATTATTTTTTTGTACAACTTGATTTCTAATCACCTTCCTTTTTAGTATCATATCAAATCAATTATTTTAGATATTTTTATTCTTTCTTCCTTCAACAGGCTCACTTCAATTACAACAATGGTATCGCATACTTTTTCATTTTGTGCCTCCAAACGATTTTACCACTTATCCAAGATTGTTTTCAACATTATCTTTTAGTAATAATTATATCCTAAAATAAATTTCTAAATTCCACCTCTTCGTCTCGGAATGAATGACTCATCCTTGTCCACAGCTTTGTTCTTATATTTTCTGATGCTTCTTCTGTTTTTTATTGCTTCGATCATTTTTCCTCATATTCTCCTTAACCTCGTCCGGTACATCGATCAGACCGAACCGGTAGAACATTCCGTATATGATTAGGGTGTCAAAATAGTAAAAAAAGTTGCGATATTTTGATAAAGTTTTACAGTTAAAGCACCTAAATCCGTTATGCCTAACTTGACGAAATATGTTAAAAATGATAACATTATTTATGTTGTAGAAAAATACTGGGTAAAAAAAGTCGCTTAAGTGGAAGATAAGCGACATTTGTTTTTATGATTAATCCAAAAAAGTGCCGCTCCATCGTTTTGATGACTTCGCGGCACTTTTATATACTCTACTATAAATAATTTCTTCCACTTCTAATTATCTCCCACACCCGGTATCCCACGCTTCCATAGTAATAACTCATCGGAGCATCTCCCGGAAAATGCCTTACCATTCGGTACACATAATATAGAATCAGTCCTACGCACAGAAGAATCACCCATTTCCCAAGACTCTTCGTTTCTTTTCTCTGTATGTATCTCCGCACGCCAAACCATCCCACCAGAATAATCACACCATAAATAAACGGATGCATTTTCCATGCCCCGGCAAAGTCCCCTCGCAGCACCATAAACATCGCTCTTGTAAGCCCGCATCCCGGACAAGGAAATCCCGTCATGATCACCATTGGACACAGACTGTATAAAAACTTTCTTCCTATAACAAAATAAATTGCAAATACAAGAATCGCAATGCGGATATTCCATAAGTCCTGTAAAAGCATCTTTATTCCTGCTATTAATCTATTTTTCACAAAAGTGTTCCCAACTTTCTTATTGAGGTGCATCTTTTTTCAAAATATCCTGCACATAATCAACCGGTCTTTTTACTGCTTCCGAAATCATTTCATCTGTGCATTTCATTTCATGTAAACTCCAGATAAATTTAACCGTTGTCTCCTCCTGTCCTATCGCTCGCCCTTCTATTCTACCTTCTTCTCTTCCCTCTTTTCTTCCTTCTTCTCTTCCTCGTCTAACCAACACATCACTAAATCCCGTCATCGTCATAGCCACATCCTCCTTAAATTCATCTTCCCATTCAATATGTGAATATGTCTCTATTTCTTCTATATTTCCCACAAATATCTGATTAAGATAATCAAATATCCCTGCATCTTCGTCCCGTATCCGATATTCATCCGTCTCCGAAACCGGTGCGTCACTGACAACCTCATCCGATGTAATCGATGCAAGGTCCAGACAATTCAGGATCTCTTCCTGCGAACACCCTTCAAATTCCGGGATCACCATCTCCATAATCGGCACAATGATCTCTTTGCTCTTAAAGAGTTTCTTCACGCCCTTGTCATACTCTGCGCCAATATTTACAGATGATGCAATGTCGTATTTTGTCTCTATTTTCATTTCTATTTTGGATGATTTTCTACACGCAATCATCAACCCAATAATCAAATCTTCTTTTCCTTCGCCGTTTCCTATATTATAACATACCCCACGATATTCTAAAAATTAAATTTTTCTAACTTTCTCTTTCCATCCTTTCATCCTTCCGCAGTCGAATGAACTCAATAAAAAAGGATCCGGATGCATTTGCAGAAGCCTAAGAAAAACTTGTTCTTAGCCTCCGAAACAGCATCCGGATCCTTTTTTTCATTATTTATTTACTTAATGATCTTCTTCGGACATTTCTCCGCACATTTTCCACAGTTTGTACATTTTTCCGGATCAATGTGTGCGATGTTATCTACTACATGTACTGCATCAGATTCACATACTTTTTCACACATCTTACATCCGATACATCCTACGGAACATACGCTCATAACGTCTTTTCCTTTATCTTTTGAGCTGCACTGTACGAGATGCTTCTGTTCATAAGGTACAAGCTCGATCAGATGTTTTGGACAGGTGGCGATACATTTACCACAGGCTTTACATGCTTCTTTGTCGACTACTGCAATTCCGTCTACGATATGGATCGCATCGAACGGACATGCCTTTACGCAGCTTCCGAAACCAAGACATCCGAAAGAACATCCTTTTGATCCGCCATTCTGCATCATGGCTGCCATCTGGCAATCTGTAATTCCTGTATAATCATATGCCTGTTTTGCTTTTTCGCAGGTTCCTGCACATTTTACAAATGCAACTTCGTGTACGCTTTCACCGGCTTCTTCGCCCATGATCGCTGCGATCTTTGCTGCTACCGGAGCACCGCCGACCGGGCACTGTCCTACCGGAGCTTCTCCTTTTGCGATAGCTGCTGCAAGACCGGAACATCCGGCATATCCACATCCACCACAGTTGTTACCCGGAAGTTCTGCGAGAATCGCTTCTTCTTTTTCATCTACTTCAACTGCAAATTTCTTGCCTGCAATTCCAAGGAAGACACCGATGAATACGCCGGTACCGCCTACGATAAGTGCAGCAATCAATACTCCTGTTATACTCATAACACGGTCCTCCTTCTGTTAAATGATTCCTGAGAATCCAAAGAACGCGATGGACATCAGTGCTGCAGTAAGCAGTACGATCGGAGTTCCCTGGAAAGACTCACTGATATCGTTGTATTCGATCTTCTCACGGATACCAGCCATGATCACGATCGCGATCGTGAATCCGACTGCTGTGGAGAATCCGTATACAACACCTTCAAGAATGTTATATCCTTTTGTTACACAGTTCAGTGATACACCAAGTACTGCACAGTTTGTTGTGATCAACGGGAGATATACACCAAGTGCATTATAAAGCGGAGGCATAACCTTCTTAAGGAACATTTCTACAAACTGAACGAGTGCTGCGATAACCAGGATAAATACGATGGTCTGCAGATACTCAAATCCTGCCGGATGTAAGATGAACTGGTAGATCGCACCGGTAATGAAAGATGCGATTGTAATAACGAAAACAACTGCGCCGCCCATGCCGGCTGCTGTCTCAATTTTCTTAGAAACACCAAGGAAAGGACAGATACCGAGGAACTGGCTGAGTACGACGTTGTTAACAAGCGCCGAACCAACTGCTATAATAAGTAATTCTTTCATCTCTTATCTCCCTCCTATTCCTTTTCCTGACCTGTCGGGAACACGTGTCCGTCGCATCCGCCGCATGAAGCGCATCCGCCTTCACAGCATCCCTGCGCTTTGACAACTTTCTTTCCTTTTGCTTCCAGTTTCTTCATGATCTTGTTACGTGCCGCAACAAGGAATGCAAGAACAAGGAATGCACCAGGAGCAAGGATGAAAATAGTAACAGGTTCGTAGATATCAGGCATAACCTGAAATCCGAATAATTTTCCGGAACCAATCAGCTCTCTGACGATACCGATGCAGGTAAGACCAAGTGTGAATCCAAGTCCCATACCAATACCATCAAATACAGATGGAAGGACCGGGTTCTTTGATGCATATGCTTCTGCACGTCCGAGGATGATACAGTTAACTACGATCAGAGGAATATATACACCAAGTGATGCATAAAGACTAGGTACAAAACCTTCCAGAAGGAACTGTACCACAGTAACAAGTGTTGCTACGACTACGATAAATGCCGGCATACGAACCGAATCCGGAATGATCTTACGCAGCATGGAAATCAAAAGGTTTGAGAAAATCAATACCACTGTGGTAGAAAGTCCCATACCAATACCGTTGATTGCGGATGTTGTAACCGCCAGTGTCGGACACATACCAAGCATCATAACAAAGGTCGGGTTTTCTTTTACAAGACCGTTATAAAGTCTTTCTGTACATTTATTCATTTCCACTACCTCCTAACGCTGTCTGGTAATATCCAAGTGCTGTGTTGACAGCTCCTGTGACTGCACGGGAAGTGATGGTTGCACCACTCAAAGCATCGATCGGCTGTCCGTCTCCGCCATCTTTGGATACATAGAATTTTTCAGCCTGCTGTCCTGCAAACTGATTGTAAAAGCTTGGTTCTTTCGCACGCATACCAAGACCTGCTGTCTCGCTGATGGAAAGGAAAGAAATGCCATTTACCGTACCGTCACTCATGATACCGACTGTGATCTGGATATCTCCGCCGTAACCATCTTTATCGGTTACTGTTATAACATAACCAGCTTCGCTCCCATCCATAACAGCAGAATAGACTTCATCTACTGTTGCATTCGTTCCCATCTTTTTGATTGCTTCTTTGGCAGCTTTCTGATCTACGTCCATTGCCTCAAAGGAATCTGCTTCCGGATAAACGGCCTGACAGGCTTCCTGTTTCTGCTTTGCCTGTGTCTGTGCGATTGGACCTTTTGTCACTTCGTAAGCAGCTCCAAGTACCAGACCAGATACAACGGTGATTGCTGCAAGGATCAGTGTATTTTTGATAATCTTATTCATTATTTTTCTCCTCCTTTACCGAAAGGCTTTGGAAGAGTAACTCTCTCGATCAGCGGTACAAGAAGGTTACTGAAGATGATCGCATAAGATACACCTTCTGCTGAACCACCGAACAGACGGAACAGACCAGTCAGACATCCAAGAAGGATACCATATACGATCTGCCCTTTTTTGGTGATCGGGGAAGTTACATAATCGGTTGCCATAAACCATGCTCCAAGCATCAGACCACCACCACAGAGTTCTGCTGTCATGTACTGAACGTTGAAGAATCCAATTCCATCTACAAATCCACCGAAGATTCCGATGAAAAGTGCAAATGTCACAATATATGTACCCGGGATACGAAGATCAATGATTCCTTTGAGAATCAGGATGATCGCTCCGATCACGATTGCGATAACGGATGTCTCACCGATGGTTCCGGCAATATTTCCGATCAGCATGTCCATGCTGTTCACACCGTCAAGTGCTGCATTTCCTGCTTCGATATTAGCACGGATCGTTGCCAGTGGTGTTGCACCGGATACGCCGTCATATACGAAGCTTGTCATTCTTCCTGTGAAGGAAATAAGAAGGAAACATCTTGCTCCAAGTGCAGGGTTCATGAAGTTCTGTCCCAATCCACCAAAGAGCTGCTTTACAACCAGGATTGCGAATACACTTCCGATGATTCCCATCCAGATCGGGGCTGTCGGCGGAAGGTTGAGTGCAAGCAGAAGTCCTGTAACTGCGGCACTGAAATCCTTGATCGTAATCTTTTTATGCATCAGTTTTTCGTAAATGTACTCCGTAAGAACTGCTGCTGCTGTTGTCACAATAACAAGCAGCCATGCATGTGTGTCACGGAAGTTGTAAATTCCAAAGAAAGTTGCCGGTAACAGAGCGATGATAACCCACAGCATGATATTGCCGGTTGTCTCTTTAGAACGGATATGTGGTGAAGATGATACTTTTAACTGTTCACTCACTTTTGTTCACCTCTTCCTCTCTATTCTATTTTTTCTTTTTGTTGGCAAGTGCGGTTTTTCTCATCGATCCGATTGCCTGCTTCAGTTGTCTCTTAGCCGGACATACATAACTGCAGGATCCACATTCTACACATTCAAGGCCATTGAATTTGAGGAACGCTTCTTCGTCATGGCGTTCTGCAAAATCAGCCAGTCTTGACGGAATAATGCGGCTTGGACAGGCGTCAACGCACCGTCCACAGTTGATACATGCTGTCGGTTCACAGGCTGATACTTCATCTTTTGACATGCAAAGAATAGATGAAGATGTCTTGGTGATTGGTGTATCTGTCGTATACATCGCAAATCCCATCATCGGTCCACCTGAAATAACTTTTTCACAGCCTTCTTTGAGTCCGCCGGCGGCTTCGATCAGTTCGTTCTGGTTGGTTCCGAAGAGTACTTTGTAGTTGCCAGGATTTACAACTCCATCCCCTGTTACAGTAACGACACGTTCCATAGAAGGAATGCCTTTTACTGCTGCATTGTAAATGCTGATGATGGTCTCCACGTTGTCTACTACACATCCAGCATCTGCCGGAAGCATGGTAGAATTGATCGCACGTCCTGTATTTGCAAAAATCAGCTGACGTTCTGCGCCCTGTGGGTACTTGGTCATCATCTCTCTGACTTCCATACGAGGCTCGTCCTTGGTCAGCTCTTTTAATTTTGCGATACAGTCCGGTTTGTTATCCTCGATTGCAAATAAACCTTTCGCATTGTCAAAAAGCTTCAGGATCACACGCATACCCTCTACCAGAAGTTCCGGATTCTCCAGCATTCTTCTGTAATCAGCAGTAATATACGGCTCACATTCCGCACAGTTTGCAATGATATAATCAATCTTGTCTGGCTCTTTTGGTGAAAGCTTCACTCTGGTAGGGAAACCTGCTCCACCCATACCTACTACGCCAGCCTCTCCAATGATATTCAGAATCTCTTCTTTTGTCAGTTCAGAAAGAGGTTTTGGCTGTGGATATTCTACTTCTTCGTACTGACCGTCATTTGCAATGATGATACTGTTCACTTTAGAACCTGTCGGATTCACACGTGGTTCAATCGCTTTTACAGTACCTGATACGGATGCATAGATCGGTGCAGACACGAAGCCCCCCGCTTCGGCAATTTTCTGCCCTTTAAGCACATGGTCACCTTTTGCTACTACTGGCTTAGCCGGTGCTCCGATATGCTGGGATAACGGGTATACAAGATCACCCTGTGGCAGAAGTTCTACGATTGCCTTGTCTTTCGCAAGACTTTTTCCGTCGTTCGGATGAACTCCGCCTTTAAATGTCAAAAGTCCCATTTTGATATCCTTCCTTCCTGTTTTCTCTCTTATAAATATACTAAAATAAATCCTACAATTCCAGTAACTTTCGTCATTTTATTGTATATTTTCCAGTACATCTTGTCATTTTTTTAACACAATAGTTTCCTTACGCAAAAAAGAGAGGCTACTACGACCTCTCTTTGTGAATTTTCTGACTATTCGGTAAAATTTTTCATCTTACTTATCGAGATCACTTATGGATCCGAAAACTTTTTCAGCTGTAGTTAGTTATGTCTACTAGTTTTTTCAAACAAAAGATAGAGACTTCAATCAGTCTCTATCCTTGTATATCTTATTTAATTATTCTTCAGTTTCTTCCTGAGCTTCTGCATTTTCAAGTGCTTTCATGCTAAGGCTGATCTTCTTGTCAGCTTCGTTAAGATCTACGATCTTAGCTGTAATCTCCTGACCTACAGAAAGTACGTCTGAAGGTTTTTCAACATGTGCTCTTGAGATCTGTGATACATGAAGGAGTGCATCTACTCCAGGAGCGAGTTCTACGAATGCACCAAAGTCTGTCATTCTTGCAACTTTTCCTGTTACAACTGTACCTACAGCGTACTTCTCAGCTGCGTTAGCCCATGGATTTGTCTCCGGGAATTTTAAGCTGAGTGCAACTTTTGTATCATGGATATCTTTAACAAGGACTTTAAGAGTTTCACCAACTGTGAATACTTTCTTCGGATTGTCAACTCTTCCCCATGACATCTCAGAGATATGAAGAAGTCCGTCTACTCCGCCGAGATCGATAAATGCACCGAAATCTGTTACGTTCTTAACTGTTCCTTCGATCACATCACCGACTTTAAGTTTAGCGAAGAGTTCTTTCTGCTTTTCTGCTCTTTCAGCAACAAGAAGCTGTCTTCTGTCACCGATGATACGGTTTCTTCTTGGATTGAATTCGCTGATAACAAATTCGATTTCCTGATCTTTGTACTTAGAAAGGTCTTTTTCGTAAGTATCTGATACAAGACTTGCCGGGATGAATACTCTTGCTTCATCTACAACAACGCTTAATCCACCGCCAAGAATCTGAGTAACCGGTGCTTTCAGGACTTCTTTGTTTTCGAATGCTTCTTTTAATCTTTCGTTACCTTTTTCTGCAACAAGTCTCTTGTATGTAAGAAGAACCTGTCCTTCTCCATCATTGACTTTCAGTACTTTAACAGTCATCGGATCACCAACAGAAACAACAGTTGTAAGATCTACACTGTTATCATTGGTATATTCACTTCTGGTGATGATACCGTCTGCTTTGTATCCTATATTTAAGATGATTTCATCTGGCTTAACATCAATTACAGTACCATCTACGACCTCTCCATTATGAATTGTTTTAAATGACTCGTCTAACATTTGTTCAAAAGTTAATTCTGACATTATTTTGAACCTCCTCAATTATATTGTTGGGCGTGGATGCCCCTGCTGTAATACCTACTGTTTCCACGGACCTTAATTGATTCATATCAAAATCGTCAAGTGTCTGTATATAGTACGTATTGTGACATTCCCTGCTGCATATTTCATACAGTTTCTGGGTATTGGAACTATGTTTGTCTCCGATTACAATCATAGCATCCACCTCTTTTGCAATGCTCCTTGCTTCTGTCTGACGCTCTCTGGTTGCATTACAAATCGTATTTAAAACACTTATATCATAACCCTTTTCTGAAATAATTTCAACTAAATCTTTGAATTTATTGTAATTAAATGTCGTCTGAGACACAATACAAATTCTTTCGGATGTAGTATTTTCAAATTTTTCTGCTTCTTCTGCATTTTTTATAACGGTTACATTTTCTCCTGCCCAGCCCCGGATTCCTTCAACCTCAGGGTGATCCGGATTACCAATGATAATGATCCGGCTGCCTTTTTTACTTTCTTCGGCAACAATCTTATGGATTCTTTTCACAAACGGACAGGTTGCATCTACATATTCGATGCCTTTTTCATCCATTAGGTCACAGATTCTCTTTGGAACACCATGAGAGCGGATAATCACCAGTCCTTCTTCCAGACCTTTCAGTTCTTCCTCACCGCGCAGGACTTTTACGCCATGTGCTTCCATGTCCTTTACAACCTCTTCATTATGGATGATCGGACCATAAGTATAGATCTGTTTTCCCATCTGTTTTTCAACCTGCTCATATACTGTATCGACAGCGCGTTTTACACCAAAGCAGAATCCGGCACTTTTTGCGCGTATTACTTCCATTTTTAGGTTCCTCCTGTTGTTTTTATTTTTCTGATAAGTGATTCTTTTTACATACTTAGAAATTTGAAACATGCATAGCGCAGATTCATCCGCATCTTCAGATTACATTTTTCGCCCGGAACAGTAAGTTTTTTCACGAACCGGTTCAGTGTACGTTTCTCATATTCTTCCATCAATTTACACATAAACCGAAAATCTCCCTTCGTCATACACAAATTATAATTTCTCACAGTATCCGAATAATCTGCTCATATATCAGTATTTCTTTCGGTCCAATATTCTTATTATCATGATAATGACCAAAGAACCACTTCTTAAAATTTACCCGCTGCTTCACTAACTCCAGATAATCCGTCATGGAATCTGCTGAAAAAGTCTTATCTACAAATTGTTTCTGGGTACTTGTAGCACAACAATGACTGATAATAAAATCTACCTCATTGTTATACTGAGATAAATTTCTTAATCCTTCTTCCATTTCCTCATTTGAAGCCATTTCTTCTTTCCACCAGGAAATGTGATTCACACGATAAGGCAGCCATTCCTTATCCAGTTCTTTCTTTTTCTTCTTAAAATCCGGGGCTTCTGGATCTAAAATCCCACCGTCTATATCATGACTTTTTGCTCCACCGAATACAAAAAATTTCTTTCCGCAAAGTTGAAAAACCTGTCCTCGCATAAGATGTATCACCGAAGGTCTAATTTTGTGTACATTTCCACCATTCCATTTTTCTACGGGATAGTTGTAAAGCCTGTCAAAATTCTCATGGTTCCCCTCGCAAAAAAGAGTTGTAAAAGGATGCTTTTCTAGCCAGTCCATCCAATGCTTCTCATATTTATTTTCTTCAAAACGATTCCATACTCCACCAAAATCACCGCAGATAATGACATAATCATCTTTTGTCATTTCATATTGCTCCGGGAAAATTTTAGTATTGAACCTGGTAAAATCAGCGTGACAGTCGCCGGTTACATAAATCATCCTTACTGCTCCTCTTTGATTAAATATTTTACGGGGACTTCTTTTGTTAACCATACTCCATTTTTTGATAAGAAAAATGAATATCCATCGTCATACATTTCTTTTGTTTTTACGATATAAAGCACTGGTTTTCCGTGACGTGAGCCGACTTTCGTAGCTGTAGCTGCGTCTGATGATAAATGCACATATAACCTACCCTTTGGAATCAATCCTTGTTGATCAATGGATGCAACATATTTTTCTCCAGTTCCATGCCAGAGCGTTTCAGGCGGTATTGCTGCTGGTAATTCTACATCAACAAGAATCGAATGTCCCTGATTTGCCCGAATCTTTGTTTTATCTTCATTAAAGGTAAATCTTTGCTTATTATCTGTCCAAACAATTTCTTCCAGCATTTCTCTATTAAATTCACGTGTTTTCGAAATTCCGGCAATCAGCCCGTCTACATTTGCCCAACCATGTTCATCCAATTGGATTCCAATTGTTTCTGGTTTATGGCGCAGGATTAAACTTACAAATTTACTTGTACTTGTTAAATTCATTTTCATTCTCTTTTTTTTTGGAAAATTCATATCTTTATATTACCATAATCAAATATACTGCACAATAAATGACCCAACTTATTTATACCGATTTTTGTATAAATAAATCAGGTCATTTTCTTATCACTCTTAATCAACGCAAGCCGTGTAATTCGTTAACTTAAACTTGATAATGAACGCATAACTAAATCAATATCTTTATTTTCCAATTCCTGAATAATATGTAAATATGTTTTCTGTGTTGTTGTCATACTCGAATGTTCCAATCTTCTTGCTACACTAGCAATAGATACGCCTGTAAACAGCAGCAAAGACGCATGCGTATGCCGCAAGAAAGAAATACATTGACGATGAAACCCTGATTACTCTAATCGATACATATTACCTTGAAAGCGGCCGTTCTGAGCGTGCATTACAACCGACACAAATTACAGATTACCTAAATGCTAATGGTTATCCAAAATATCAGGTCACGTCTTTACGTAGAAATGAAAAGGCGAAAGAACATATTCAGGCTTTACTTGCGGCTTCAAAAGAAAAAGGGGCTTCTCTTCTCATATCATATAAAACACTGGATGTTCAGGCTTTCCTTGACCGCAACAGTACAAGACAAAAAATGATCACTGCACTTACCGAACTGGACACCTACTACAAAAGTATTTGTGAGAATGCGCTTTCCATGCAAAAAGAAGCTGTATCCTATAAGACAAAACTGGATTCCGCTTCTAAAAAAGTAGAAAATCTAACTGATAAATTGCAATCATTATCAAATACAAACAAAGAATTAAAGCTGCAAAATCATGAACTATCGCAACAGTTAGATGCTCATAAAAAAGTACTTTTACAATATATTTATCCAGATGTAGCAACAGAACTCTTAAAAGAACAGGGACTTATCAAAGGAGATGTAGAATCCTGTATCAAAAATCAGGCTTTATCCGAACAAATAATTTCTCCGACAAGTTCCATTCTTCCTATAGAAACTGAAGATAAAATTCCAGAAAAGCAAGCTAATCATTCATCAGAAAGTAACATTATACAAGGACTTTTTAACAACTTGGAGGGAATATAAAATGTCAGATTTTAAATCAATTGCTGATGTTCCAGAAATGCTGGAACTATGGGATTTTGATAAAAATCCTGAAGATCCAAAAACGGTTTCTTCTATTTCTCGTCTCCCATATTACTGGAAATGCAAACTCTGTGGATACGAATGGCCTACAACGCCTCGTACCCGTACCCGCACCAAAGGGAAATGTCCTGCCTGCAAAGGAACAGGGAAAAGACCCGATACCATTAAAGATGTACCATTTTTAATGGAGCAATGGGATTTTAATAAGAATACCGTTGATCCTGCAACGATTCTTATATCTTCTAAAAAGAAATTCTTTTGGAAATGTAAAAAATGTGGGAAAGAATGGCCAACCAGCCCACAGTCAAGATATGATGCCAAAGGAAAATGCCCAAGCTGCGATAGCAATAAATCCGTTCAGCCTGGAGTAAATGATGTATTCACTCTGGTTCCTGAGCTAAAAAAGATTTATGATTTTGAAAAAAATAAGAATATCGATATCGAACATCAGGGATGGTCATCACGGGAAAGGATAGCTTGTAAATGCCCTGATTGCGGACGTGAATGGACAACTATTATAAATTCTCAAATTTTGAAAGAAGGAGATTCTTATAGAATTATTGGCTGTGATCATAAAAATCGAAAAACCCGACAGCATGTTCCTTTTGTTTCTGAGTCCCCAACTCTAATGCGGTTTTGGGATAACGAAAAAAATAGCTTAGATCCTTCAACCACTTCTTCTGCCAGTGATATTGCTGCTTACTGGAAATGTCCTGATTGCGGTTACAGTTGGTCTGCCGGAATAAGATCGAGAGATCGGTCAAAAAACAGCAAATGTCCATGTTGCCAAAATTTAAAAAAGTTCGTTCCCGGAATAAATGATGCTCTCACTTTACTTCCTGATTTAAAACGTCTTTATGATTTTGAAAAAAATGTAGGAATTGATCCTTTATCTCTTCGTATAGGTGATCAAAGCACTTACTACTGGTGGAAATGTCCTGATTGTGGTTATGAATGGAGTTCAACAATCACTACCAGACTCGATAGAAAGGATGGCAAAATTGTGATGCTCATAATGTAATCATACCTGGAATAAATGATGTATTAACTCTAGTTCCAGAATTCTCAGATTATTATGATTTTGAAACTAACGAAGCAAACGGAATTGACATTCGAAAATGCCGTATTTCTTCTGATCAAAAAGTACATTTTCATTGTCCTAAATGTGATTATGAATGGGACGGTACGATAGTTGGAAGAATTGGCACCGATATGCTAGGTAATAAATATGTATTTGAATGTCCTTCTTGTAAAGATCGTAATACGCGGAGAATACCTTATAGTTTATCTCATCCAAAATTAGTAGACTTATATAATATGGAGCGTAATATTTGTCCATTAGACGATATTACTCCCAGACAGGCTTCAAGTAGATTATTTTATTGGAGATGTCCCGATTGCCATACCGATTTTACGGCATATATTGCAACTGTAATCCGTGCTCTTGATGACATAACTACTATTTGTCCAAAATGTTCTGGGACAAACTCATCTCCAGATGAAAGCTTTGCCAGTAAATTCCCCGAATATCTGGAAGCCTACGCAGATACAAATACCGTAGATCCATATACTGTAGCTCCTTACAGTACTATTTCAGTCTCATGGAAATGCAAAAATGGACATATTCGCGAGGATTCCTTTGGTAGAATTAATCAAGCCGGTATTGAATGTCCCATTTGTAGAGGTACAAAACTTGTAAAGGGCATCAATACTTTTGCAGATTATTATCCACAATATATTCCAATATATTCTCCAAATAATATATGGAAACCCGATGAACTTTTTTATGATTCCAGGCGTTGGCTTAAATGGATCTGTAATACATGTCATGGAGAATACGGTGCCTATGTTAAAGAAATAGTAAATGGGAAAGAATGTCCATTTTGTTCTGAGAAATATCCACTTCCTGGATTCAATACACTTGCTGTAAAACATCCAGATATTGCTGCCATATGGTCTGAGAAAAACGAAATTTCAGCAGACGAAACACTTGTAAATGGTAATAATGCTGTCTGGACTTGTCCTGTTTGTCATGGCGACTATAATGCTCCTATTAACAAGGTCGTAGACGGGAATGCTGATTGTCCTTATTGTAACGGCAGAAAACTACTTCCTGGATTTAATAGTCTGGCTACCAAATATCCTGATATTGCTGCTATGTGGTCCGACAAAAATAACTTGTCTGCTGATCAAACCCTTCCTAATACTACTATGGCATTCTGGACTTGTCCTACTTGCCATGGAGATTATCCTGCCCGGATTAATAAAGTAATAAATGGCAAAGTAGAATGCCCTTATTGTAACAACAAAAAAGTGCTTCCCGGATTTAATAGTCTGGCTGTTAAATATCCTGATATCGCTAACATGTGGTCAAAGCAAAACAAGCTTTCAGCTGATCATGTTCTTCCTAATACCTATGTGGCCACTTGGACTTGCCCTATCTGCCATGAAGATTATTCAGCTCGAATCATCGATGTTATAAATGGAGTTACAGATTGCCCTTATTGCTCTGGTCGTAAAGCACTTCCTGGAAAAACATCCTTTGCCGCGCTTCATCCTGATTTAATGGAAGATTGGGATTTTATTGCAAACTATTGCCTTGTAAATCCCGATGAAATATTAGATACATATTCACAAAAGGTTTGGTGGAACTGTAAAAGAAGCTCTGAACATAAATATCCATTGAGTCCAGCTGATAAAGTTTTCTATCAAAAGAGACATCGGGAATCCTGTCCTTATTGCAAAGGACGCCGTAGAAAAAAGAAGTTTTTTTAGGTTAATAAAATAGTTTCAAAAAAGAGATTTTCAAATGGCCTATGCCAAATGAAAATCTCTTTTATTTTGTACGTTTTTCAAGTTTTTAGCAAAAATCAGTATTTAACTTCTCATGGAATTATGTACGTTTTCGTCGATTTTTTGAATTTTTTCAATTTAACTTTCCACGGAATTATGTACGTTTTCGTCGATTTCCGCAAAAAAATTTTTTTACTTACGCTAAAACTCTTATATCTTACCAGTATCTTCTATACCAGTGGTATGCATAATCAACACTTGTATAACATACGACCTCGCCCGGCTGCGGTGCATGAATCATCTGTCCACCTCCTGCGTAGATTCCCACATGTCCTCCGTAACATACAACATCACCCGGCTGTGGGTCTGACACTGCCTGTCCGCCACTTCCCTGACTGTATGAGTTACGTGTAATTGGAATACCACATGCCTGATGTGCCAGGTATACAAGACCTGAACAATCAACACCACTTCCCGAAGTACCGCCCCATACATAAGGAACTCCAAGGTATGCTGCTGCTGCACTTAAAATAGCGCTTCCGTTGCCATATGTACTTCCACCGTTATCACTACTGCTGTTATTATTACTTGTATCCGGAGTCACTGTCGGGGTACTTGGTGCACTCGGTGTAACGGTTGTGTTGTTATTACCATTATTATTTGTTGTATTACCTACAGTCTGTGAACCACTGTTGCTTGTCGATGCAACGGTCGAATTTGACTTTGTTGACTCAGCTGCTTTTGCTGCCTTTGCAGCTTCTTCTGCCTGCCTCTTTGCTTCAGCTGCTGCTACAGCTGCCTGAAGCTGTTCATCCAGATCTGCGACTTCTTCTTTCTTAGATTCCAGCGTATTACTCAGCGTCGTCTGCTCTGCTTCATAATCAGACTGCATAGACTCCAGATTCGCCTGATCTTCTTCAAGCTGTGCTTTCAGATCTGCAATCTGCTGCTTGGTATCAATATATTCCTGAAGCTGCTTTCTGTCATAACTATGTACGTTCTGAACATACTCTGCTTTGTTAAGCAAGTCTGAGAAATTCTCAGCACTGATCAGAGTCTCAATCGCAGTCGAGTTGCCTTCTTCATACATATACTTGATACGCTTCTTCATATCTTCGTACTGCTGATGTTCTTTTTCTTCAGCAACAGTAAGATCATCCTGTGCCTGTGTGATCTGCTGACCTGTTGACACCAGATCATCTTCCAGCTTACTCATTTTTTCAATTAGTGTCTGCAATTCTGACTGAAGAGAATCCACTTCGCTCTGTGCTGCATTTTTACTATTCTGCAGATTGCTGACATCATCCGCAAATACTGGCGTAACTACCAGTGAACTTGCAAGAACAGATGCCACAAATACATGTTTAAATTTTCTCATAATCACCCATCCTATATTTTTTTACTAATTATTTTCCTAACCCTGTGCTCGATTATATACCATTTTTCTATTTTTTGCAATACAATTTAACATTTTTGTAATATTCTACTAGGGTATCATAATATACTGATATTTTCGTTATCACTCCTAATAACCATTCCTTGCGTAATCCTTATTATTTATGCTAAACTGACTTCATAATCAATAAATCTAGAATACTAAATAAGAAAGAAGGATTCCACTATGAATTTCAAATTCAACCATAACAACTTAAATGTACGTGACCTTGAAAAATCAATTCAATTCTACAAAGATGCACTCGGACTCACCGTAGTCCGCGAAAAAGATGCTGCTGACGGAAGTTTTAAGCTCGTCTACCTCGGTGATGGAAGCTCCGTTCATCAGCTCGAGCTCACCTGGCTTCGCGACATGGACCGCCCATACGACCTCGGTGACAACGAAATCCACCTCGCCTTCACCGTAGACGACATGGATGCCGCCCTCGCACACCATAAAGAAATGAACTGCGTCTGTTTCGAAAATGAGTCCATGGGCATCTACTTCATCGAAGACCCAGACGGCTACTGGTTAGAAATCGTACCTGAAAAATAAATCTATTGCACATTTTCATTAAAGGCGTAGCCCGCCGCAAGGTGCAGGAACCACTTCCTACACCTTGCGGCGGGCTACGCCTTCATAAAATCAAACGCCACTAATTACTGTACTGACAGATTCGTATACCCCATCAGATCCAGATCTATCTGCTGTGCCGCTTCTCTTCCTTCCCGGATTGCCCACACAACCAGCGACTGTCCTCTGTGCATATCTCCTGCCGTAAATATATTCGGCACATTCGTTTTATACTCACCCGGAGCTGTTTTAACATTCGTGCGCTCATTGACTTCCACACCGAATGCCTTTGTCACATAATCTTCACTTCCGAGGAACCCCGCTGCGATCAGCACCAGTTCTGCATTTACCGTGTACTCACTTCCTGAAACCTCTGCCATCATCATACGTCCGGTCTTTTCATCCTTCTTGCTTTCCAGTTTCACAAGAACCACCTTGCAAAGATTTCCATTCTTATCTTTAACAAATTCCTTTACCGTTGTCTGATAAACCCTCGGATCATGTCCCCAGAGAGCAATTGCTTCCTGCTGACCATAGTCTGTCTTGCAGACTCTCGGCCACTCCGGCCATGGATTCATAGCGCTTCTCTCATCCGGAAGTTTCGGCATCATTTCCAGCTGAAGAACGGATTTTGCACCATGACGGATCGACGTTCCAACACAGTCATTTCCCGTATCGCCACCACCGATGACAATTACATTTTTGCCCTTTGCAGAAATATATTCGCCTTCTTTCAACTGCATCTCATTTTTCCAGAGACATTTCGTAGTTGATTTCAGAAAATCTACTGCAAAGTAGATTCCTTTCGCATTTCTTCCGGGTACTTTTATATCACGCGGATGGGATGCACCGCAACAAAGCACCACCCGGTCAAACGCTTTCAGAAGTTCTGCAGATTTCTTATCTTTTCCAATATTGCAGCCAGTTTCAAAACAGATGCCTTCTTCTTCCATTACTGCAAGTTTCCGGTCGATGAACTGTTTTTCCAGCTTCATATTCGGGATTCCATAGCGGAGAAGTCCACCCGGCTTATCTTCCCGCTCAAATACTGTTACCAGATGTCCTCGTTTATTTAACTGATCTGCGACTGTGAGACCGGAAGGTCCGGAACCGATTATCGCTATCTTTTTGCCGGTACGCGCTTTCGGCGGACATGCTTTTGCATATCCCTTTTCGTAAGCATTTTCAATAATCCCATATTCATTTGCTTTAGTCGTCACAGGGCTTCCGTGCAGGTTGCAGGTACATGCCGCCTCACAAAGTCCCGGGCATACCCTGGAAGTAAATTCCGGAAAATTGTTTGTCTTTTTCAGCCGGTAATATGCCTCTTCCCAGTTGCCGTGATAAATCAGGTCATTCCACTCCGGCACCAGATTATGCAGAGGACAGCCGCTTGCCATCCCTGCGATCATCTGTCCCGCCTGGCAGAACGGGACGCCGCATGCCATACATCTGGCGCCCTGTATTTCCTGCTCTTCTTTTGACAGAGGCGTGTGGAATTCCCGGAAATGCTTAATTCTCTCTTTTGGAGATTCGCACTCTGCATCGCGTCTGTCATAATCCATAAATCCTGTTGCTTTTCCCACGTTTTTGGCCTCCTATCTTCCTTCTTTGATCGCATAAAATGCTTCGGTTTTTGCCTGTTCGCTGCTGAGACCTTTTTCTTCCAGCTGAAGGATGCGGGTCAGCATTCTCTCGTAATCACGCGGAATGATCTTCTTAAACTTCGGCAGGTATTCTTTGAAATGATCCAGGATTTCTTTTCCCGTCTCGGAATTGGTTGCTGCTACATGTTCTTCGATCATACCTTTCAATTCAGATACATCGAACTTAGATGTTACTTTTTCGATATTAACCATCTGTTTGTTGACTTTTGTATAAAGATCACTGTCCATATCCAGAACGTAAGCAACACCGCCACTCATACCTGCTGCAAAGTTCTTTCCGGTCTTGCCAAGAATTGCAACCCGTCCACCAGTCATATATTCGCATCCATGATCACCGACCCCTTCTACAACTGCTGTTGCTCCGGAGTTACGGACACAGAAACGTTCGCCTGCCACACCATTGATATAGGCTTTTCCGCTTGTTGCACCATAAAGCGCTACGTTACCAATAATAATATTTTCATCAGCTTTAAATTTCACACCAGTCGGCGGATAAACGATCAGTTTACCACCGGAAAGTCCTTTTCCAAAATAATCATTGCTGTCACCGGTCAGTTCCAGTGTCAGACCTTTTGGTATAAATGCTCCGAATGACTGTCCGCCTGCGCCCT
The DNA here is from genome assembly GCF_027686195.1 of Coprococcus sp. AF102-57. Lineage (NCBI taxonomy): Bacteria > Bacillati > Bacillota > Clostridia > Lachnospirales > Lachnospiraceae > Coprococcus > Coprococcus sp. AF102-57. The sequence continues at coordinate 173,618 of NZ_JAQCSY010000001.1, forward strand.
TACATTTCAGCACATAGCTGTCTTCTTCCAGTCCGTCCGGATAACGTCTTGTAATCTCAGAACCGAAGATTGTGCCGAATGTACGGTCTGTATTTTTTACATCCAGCTCCAGGATTCTCTTCTGTTTCTTTTCCAGTGACGGAAGAAGTTCCTTTACCAGAACTCTTTCATCCAGTGTTTTATTTAGTTCAAAATCAAAGACTTTCTTCGGATTGAAGATCATGCCTTTCTTCTCTTTTGCATACGGATTATTGAGGATTCTGGAAAGATCCAGTGTTGCGGCACGTTTGGATGTCGGCACATCTCTCACTTTCAGAAGGTCTGTCCTTCCCACCAGTTCATCCACAGTACGAATGCCAAGTTTTGCCATATATTCTCTTAATTCTTCCGCGATAAAACGCATGAAATTGATGACATATTCTGGTTTTCCGGCAAATCTCTTTCTCAGTTCCGGATTCTGTGTTGCAATTCCGACCGGACAGGTATCCAGGTTACATACACGCATCATTACGCACCCCATGGTTACAAGCGGTGCCGTCGCAAATCCAAATTCCTCTGCACCGAGAAGTGCTGCGATCGCCACATCACGGCCGCTCATCAGCTTACCGTCTGTCTCGATACGGACTCTTTCTCTCAGTCCGTTCTGGATCAGTGTCTGATGTGTTTCAGAAAGTCCAAGCTCCCACGGAAGTCCGGTATTATGGATAGAACTTCTCGGTGCTGCTCCTGTACCTCCGTCATAACCGGAGATCAGAACCAGTCCGGCCCCAGCTTTTGCAACACCAGCTGCAACCGTTCCGACACCGGCTTCAGATACCAGTTTGACAGAAATTCTTGCATCCTTGTTTGCATTTTTACAGTCATAGATCAGCTGTGCCAGATCTTCGATCGAGTAAATATCGTGATGCGGCGGCGGTGAGATCAGTCCCACACCCGGCGTAGAATGTCTGGTTTTTGCTACCCAAGGGTAAACCTTTCCCCCCGGCAGATGTCCACCTTCTCCAGGTTTTGCTCCCTGCGCCATCTTGATCTGGATCTCTTTTGCACTGACAAGATATCTGCTTGTAACACCAAAACGTCCACTGGCAACCTGTTTGATCGCAGAGCCTCTGTCGGTTCCAAGGCGCTCGATATCCTCTCCACCTTCACCGGAGTTTGACTTGCCATGCAGCGCATTCATTGCAAGGGCAAGGGTTTCGTGTGCTTCCTTTGAAATTGATCCGTAAGACATTGCACCGGTCTTGAATCTGGTCACGATCGAATCCACACTCTCTACTTCTGAAAGCGGAATCCCTTTCTTTGGATAATTGAAGTCCATCTGTCCACGGAGTGTGATTCCTTTGGATTCTTCATCAACCATCTGTGTGTACTGCTTGAACATCTCATAATCCCCGCGCCTTGTAGACTGCTGGAGCATATGGATCGTTCTCGGGTTGTACAGATGCTTTTCACCACCGCTCTTCGACTTGTGCTGTCCCACACTGTTCAACGTCAGATCTACGGAAAGTCCCAGCGGATCAAAGGCCTCGGAATGTCTTGCCATATAATCTTTTGCAATTTCTTCCAGTCCGATACCACCGACACGGCTGACAGTTCCGGTGAAATATTTTTCAATGAATTCCGGTTTTAATCCAATCGCTTCAAAGATCATGGATCCCTGATAAGACTGGATCGTGGAAATTCCCATCTTCGATGCAATCTTGACAATTCCGCTTATAACAGCTTCATTATAATCATTGACTGCTGCATAATAATCTTTCTGAAGCATATCTGTATCGATCAGCTGTTTGATCGATTCATGTGCAAGATACGGATTGATCGCAGATGCACCATATCCCAAAAGGGTTGCAAAATGATGTACTTCTCTTGGTTCTCCGGTCTCAAGGATCATGGCAACCTCTGTTCTTCTCTTAGTTCTTACCAGATGCTGGTGAACCGCTGAGGTTGCAAGCAGGGACGGGATTGCAATATGATATTCATCCACACCTCTGTCGCTTAAGATCAGGATATTCATACCTTCACGGATCGCACGGTCTACCTGAATAAACAGATAATCGATCGCTTTTTCCAGGCTGGAATTTTTATAATAGGTAGTAGAAATTTCTGCCACACGGAAACCGTCGACTTTCATGTTACGGATCTTCAGGAGATCGGTATCTGTCAGGATCGGATCGTTGATCTTTAGTACATGACAGTTTTCTTCTTTCTGTTCCAGAAGGTTTCCTTCTTCTCCGACATATACCGTTGTCGAAGTCACGATTTTTTCACGGATCGCGTCGATCGGCGGGTTCGTTACCTGTGCAAATAACTGTTTGAAATATCCAAACAGAGACTGATGCTGCTCAGAAAGAACGGCGAGCGGTGCATCGATACCCATAGCTCCGATTCCTTCACTTCCATTCATTGCCATATTCAAAATCGAAGTCTTTACTTCTTCATAAGAATAGCCAAATGCTTTTTGCAATCTCTGGCATTCTTCTTTCGAATACTGCGGTACTTTCTGGTTTGGAATCTTTAAATCACTTAAATTTACCAGCTGGCTGTTCAGCCATTCACCATAAGGCTGCCTTGCCGCATATTCTTCTTTCAGTTCCTGGTCGTCGATGACACGCCCCTGAACGATATCAACAAGAAGCATCTTACCTGGATGGATTCTTTCTTTGACTACGATCTTCTCCGGCGGGATATCCAGAACACCAACCTCAGAAGAAAGGATCAGTGTATCATCATCTGTGATGTAATATCTGGAAGGTCTCAGCCCATTTCGGTCAAGTACGGCTCCTAAAATATCTCCATCTGAGAACAGGATGGATGCCGGTCCGTCCCATGGCTCCATCATCGTTGCGTAATACTGATAGAAATCCTTGATCTTCTGTGACATCGTTGCATTCTGTGCCCATGGCTCCGGGATGGTGATCATAACTGCCAACGGAAGCGGCATGCCACTCATCACCATGAATTCCAGCGTGTTATCCAGCATGGCAGAATCGGAACCTGCGGTATTGATTGCCGGAAGGACTTTATAAAGCTCTCCTTCCAGATGCTCGGATTCCATGTTTTCCTCTCTGGCCCGCATCTTATCTGCATTGCCACGAATGGTATTGATCTCTCCGTTATGTACGATGAAACGGTTCGGATGTGCTCTTTCCCAGCTTGGATTAGTGTTTGTACTGAATCTGGAATGTACAACTGCAATTGCAGATTCATAATCCGGGTTCTGCAGATCTTCAAAGAACATCCGGAGCTGTTTTACAAGGAACATTCCTTTGTACACGATGGTTCTGCTTGACAGGGATGCTACATAGGTATCATCACTGCTCTGTTCAAAGACTCTTCTTACCACATAAAGTCTGCGGTCAAAATCCAGTCCTTGTTTTACTTTTTTCGGTCGTTCGATAAATCCCTGCAGAATGCACGGCATGCATTCGAGTGCTTTCTTTCCAAGGATCTCTTTACGGATCGGCACTTCCCTCCATCCAAGGAATTTCAGTCCTTCTTTTTCGACAATGACTTCGAAAATATTTTTTGCCTGATTCCTTTTCAGTTCGTCCTGTGGGAAGAAAAACATTCCCACACCGTAATCTCTCTCAGAACCTAAAAAGATGCCGAGGGGACGACAGACATTTGTAAAGAACTTGTGCGAAATCTGTAACAGTATTCCTACACCGTCTCCTGTCTTCCCTTCGGCATCCTTGCCAGCTCTATGTTCAAGATTTTCTACGATTTTCAGCGCATTTGCGACTGTATCATGACTCTTTTGCCCTTTGATGTTCACAACAGCTCCGATACCGCAGTTGTCATGCTCAAAATCAGGGCTGTATAAGCCTTGTTCTGTATTTTGTTGTATTACGCTCATATAACCTGCCCTTTCTGTAAAACGGTTTTGTTGTTGCTTTTATGATTTAACACTATACAGCATTTGTCTGCAAAAGTAAACCCCTAATTATACAGAAATCGTCAGATATTATTTATTTCGCGAACTTTTCCAGTATTTTTCAGTTAATTATCGTATTTCCTGTCTTATATTTTTTATTTTTACATAAATTATAACAGTAATCAACGTAGCCAGTACAGTAATTCCAACTGCTTTTCCCTCTGTTCCCAGGATCCATTCAAAGCCTCCATACCACGAAAGCAATAATGACGTAATATTCACAACAATATGGAACAGGACTGGAGCTGCAATATTCCGGAATTTCTCATAAATACCGGCAAGCAGAAATCCAAGTACCATCGCGTAAAGTCCCTGTGGCAGATTACCATGCCCCACTCCAAACAGGATTGACACAAACACACCTGCCTGCATGGCTGTGAGGCTCTCTCTCATCCGCCGATAGATCATGCCCCGATAAACAAGTTCTTCCGCAATCGGAGCCAGCATTCCGGCTCCCACCATCTGAAGCCAGCGTGGCGTACTGTAGATGGTCTGCTCCATGCTCTGGTAAACTCTGCTGATCTTCTGCATATTCATCAACATGACAATATCATTCATTGCCACACATGCAGTCACTGCGCCAAGAAGCATGACAAACCACATTCCGTATCCGGAAGCGGCTTTATATTTCCACCAGGATTCCTGCTCTTTTTCGTAACGTCCCTGATCCTTCCTGTAGATCCACCCAATCATCGGAATCGTAATGATCGAAGATATCGCCCCGATTCCCATGTTGCTGTGCAGACCGCAGGAAAGTGCAAATGTCGCTACTGCGATCTCCACACCCCATTTGATCAGAACCGCACTGAACAAATACCAGATAATTCTCCCTGTTTTCCTGTCTCGCATTCTTCATCTCCGCCTTCTCTTACTCAAAAACTTTTCGGATTGCCTCTTCACTTCCATTTACAGAACCCTGTACCATGACCGGTTTTCCACCGCCTCTTCCGTCAAACTGTTCTTTGAGGATCTTGCTGTACGGGCGCACATCCTCTGTCTCACTGCCGATCACATAACGGTATCCACTCTCTTCGTTTCCTGCAAATACCGCACATACTTCTGTTCCTTTTTTCAGTACAAGGTTCATAAGCTCACGTGGTTCATTCCCACTTAATTTGCTATCAAAAATACAGACCTTTTTCTGTCCCTCCGGAATTTTTTCTGCCTGTGCTTCAAGAATCTGATATCTTGTCTCTGCAAGTTCACTCTTCAGCTGTGTACATTCCTCTTTTACGCGTTCAACTGCTTCAGCAATCAATTCTTCCTTCGCTGAAAGGCTTCCCATGATCGCCTTCACGCTTTCTTCTTTCTGCTGATAATCCTTCAGTGCCCTTCTTCCGCACAGCATAGTAATCCGGATACCGCCTTTATAATTCTGACTCTGCACCAGTTTGATAAGACCGATCTCTCCGGTAAAATACACATGCGGTGCACAACAGGCACACACGTCATATCCCGGTATCGTCACGATACGCACCTGGCCGTCAATCTCTATCTTACTGCGGTAATCCAACGTCTTCAATTTTTCTTTGGACGGATAACTTATCTGAACCGGTACATTTGCAAATACCGCTTCATTTGCCGCATTTTCCACCTCGCGAAGCTCCTCCTTCGTGAGCGGACCACTTAAGTCCAGAGTGCACAGTTCATCATTCAAATGGAATCCCACATTATCATATCCAAAACGTGCATGAACGATTCCCGATACGATATGTTCTCCACTGTGCTGCTGCATCCGTGAAAAACGTTTGTCCCAGTCGATCTGACCGGTCACGGTCTTTCCTTCTTCCAGTTCTCCTTCCAGATAGTGAAAGATCTGTTCTCCTTTTTCCTGTACATCATATACTCTGATCCCGTCAATCACTCCGGTATCTGCTGCCTGTCCACCGCCTTCTGGAAAAAAGGCAGTTCTTGAAAGAACTGCCTCATATCCGTTATCACACGGGCGGCAGGACACAACCTCCGCAGTAAATTCCTGCAGGTGACTGTCTGTGTAAAACAATTTCTCTGTCATATGTCCTCGCCTCTTTATCGTATTGTCATTACTTCTGATGTTTCTGCCTTTTTACATTCTTTCCGGTGCTTCAAATCCAAGCAGATCGATGCAGGTTGTCAAAATGTCTCTTGTCAGTGTAAGAAGGGCAATGTAGCTCTTCTGCTTCTGTTCATCCTCTTCTGCCAGGATCTTTGTCTCATGGTAGAAACGGTTAAATGCATTTGCAAGATCATAAATATATGCGCAGATCTTGTGTGGTGCAAGTTCTTCGTATACATTCTCCATCACACTGCCAAACTTCGCAGCTTCCAGCATCAGAGCCTTTTCGCTCTCACTTGTAGCCGGAAGGATCTTGATATCGTCCATACTCTTTCCTGATTCTTTGTACTTGTTCAGGATTGATTTGATACGAACGATGGTGTACAGGATGTACGGACCTGTATTTCCTTCAAAAGAAGTGAATCTGTCTACATCGAATACATAGTCTTTTGCTGCCTGGTTGGAGAGGTCTCCGTATTTGATTGCAGCCATTCCGACCATCTTCGCTGTTGCTTTTGCCTCTTCTTCCGATACTGTACGGTTCTCTGTGATCTTTTCATACATCTTTTCTGTGATTTCGCGGATCAGGTTCTCAAGACGCATAACGCCCCCTTCTCTGGTCTTGAACGGTTTTCCGTCTTTTCCGTTCATCGTACCAAATCCAAGGAAAGTAAGTTTTGTATCCTCTTTTACAATGCCGGTCTTCTTCGCGCAGCGGAATACCTGTACAAAATGCAGTTCCTGACGTTTGTCAACTACATAGATGACTTCGTTCGGCTGGAACAGTTCTTCACGCTCTACCAGTGTTGCAAGGTCTGTGGTATCATAAAGTGCTGCACCGTCGGACTTCAGGATCATACACGGTGGGATCTCTTTGGTATCGGTCTCTTCTTTGACATCTACCACGAGTGCTCCATTATCAATATGCGCATAGCCTTCCTTCTTCAGTCTTTCCACCATATCCGGGATGTATTTCTGTGCGTCAGATTCCCCTTTCCAGAGGTCAAATTCAACATTCAGGTTCGCATAGTTTTTCTTCAAGTCTGTCACAGACACATTCATAATGTGATCCCAGATTGCACGGTAACCGCGCTTTCCGCTCTGCAGCTGGAAGGTCGCATCCAGTGCTTCTTCTCTGTAATCATCATGCTCTTTTGCATAAGCGGACGCTGCCGGATAGATTTCCTCCAGGTCACTGATGGTAAATGGTGCTTCTTTTGGATATTCTCCGGTGAAATTATCATCAAAATACGGAAGATCCGGCTGGCGTTTCTTCAGTTCTGTGATAATCAGTCCCATCTGATATCCCCAGTCTCCAAGGTGGATATCACCAACCACTTTATTGCCCATAAAACGGGTGATTCTCTTTACGCTTTCTCCGATGATCGCGGAGCGGAGATGTCCGACGTGAAGCGGTTTTGCCACGTTCGGTCCGCCGTAATCAATGACGATTGTCTTTGGATTCTCTACTTCTTCCGCGCCGAGCTTTTCGTCTGCTTCCATCTGGTTCAGATAATCTGCGACTGCTGCCGGGTTGGTCTTCAGGTTGATGAAACCTGGCTTAACTGCTTCTGCTCCGCTGATATATCCGTTCTCCGGAATCTTTGCCACAACTTCTTCTGCGATCATGATCGGTGCTTTGTGGTACTTTTTTGCACCTGCCATCGCACCATTGCACTGATATTCACATAAATCCGGGCGGTTGGAAAGTGTAACACGCGCCAGTTCTTTCTCGTATCCGGCATCTGCAAATGCCTGTTCCATTTCTTCTGTAATCAGATCCAGGATCTTCTTCATAGTATCGATCGTTCCTCTCTTTTTCATCATAAACGTTAGCGCAGACTCTTTGCCTGCGCCGCTTTATTTATTATATCTGAATCCTTATGTAAGCGCAATAGAAAATCGTAATCCGGAGACTGGATTTTCAGTGACTCGCCGCATTTTTCAGATCTTCCACCGCCTGTGCGAGCATTGCATCTGAACCAAGTGCCTGTTCATAATCCGCTTCTACCTGTGCAAACAGCTCCTGCACATCTGTCTGTGCGGAGACTTCTTCAATTATCGTCTGAATCTGCTCGTCAGAGATCTCTGCCTGAATATCGAATTTTCCATCTTTGTCCTTGACCGCATATAAGGTTTCAAGTCCCGGTACTTCAGTGTAAATTCCACGGATCTTCATATTGTACCGTACATACAGGATCCTGCTGCCTTTTGCTTTGCCGTCTTTCGTGTAAATCGCAATCCCATCGTATGCTTCGGCATAGGCTTCTTTTCCGGAAAGTTCCTGATAGTATGCTTCTACTGCACCCGCAAGCTCTTCGTCCCGGTTCTCCAGAAGTGGATTGGTTTCCATCGCTGCGTACCCGGTATTTACTTTTGGCTCTTCTGTAACAACTGCACTTACTTCTTTTACCTCATCTTTTTTCTCTTTCGTAAGAAAAACGGTGACTCCCGCCGTCATAAAGCAGACCAGCAGATACACAAGACCAGTGTAAAAAATCTGCTTCTTTTTGCCTGTAAGGACGGGCATCCTTTTTTCTTCCGACATGGCATTTCCTCCTTTGCCACCTATCATACGCAATGCCCGCTTTTGCGTCAATAGCGAAGGAAGACTTGTTTTGACTGGTTTTGTCGAAGCGATTATTTATTCTTTTTCTGCATTAAAATTGCTTTATGCTGATGCCCACTCTGTGTATCAAATCACTTTCAAATGGTATTTCGGCTGCTATTCTGTTCATCCCGTTTTACTTGTCCTGTTCGAAATTTCTTCTTGATTTTTTTCTGGGCAAGTGCTATATTAGTAAATGTCCTTGTAGCTCAGTGGATAGAGCACCGCCCTCCGGAGGCGGGTGCGTCAGTTCGATTCTGATCAGGGACGTGAAAAGACTGTGAAGCTTTTATGTCTTGACAGTCTTTTTTATTGCCACTAATCCAATTCCCACCTGAATCCGTTCTTTTGCTTCTATACGCTTTGCCTGAATCAGCAGAACACCAATAATGAGCAAGAAAAATCCAGCCTATATTACAGCCATTTCCGGCTGCTTTCAACTAATTTATTCTTTCTTCAAAGCCTCCTCTATATCAGTCGGCAAGCACCCCATAACGTAAGAACTCCAATCACTCCTGCGCATCCCGTCATCCAAAGAACTTCTATCCGATGCATTTTCTTCAGGAACTTTTCTTCCATTCCAAGTGACTGTAAGATTTCCCCTTCTCTTTTTTCTTCCTGCTTCTCCGCAAGAAACATCTGATACAAAACTATGGAAATCAGAATCATGTAAAACACTGCAAAAATGCTGTACATTCCTATAAAGGAATATAATTCCTGACGTATTTTCTTATACTCTTCATGGTTATTCTGCACATTTACAGCTGTTCCCTGTTTTAAAATACTTAGAATATGCCCTTCCGTATCATACGCATCCGCATCATCCGATACCAGAATTTTTACGATCTGATCATATTCCATAATTCTGCTTTTCCCAAATTTCTTCCAAAAATTCTTTCCAACAATCATCGATATACCAGATCCACCTATCTGTGGATTCCGCACATCTTCTTCCTTCATGCCACGTAAAATCGCTGTTACTGGAATCGGATTTTCGTTTCTACTTCCATTCTCATTCAATGTATAAACCGGAAGTTCATCACCAACCTGTACCGTATCTTCTGATATTCCTTGTCCGTCCGGGCTGAATGCACTCAGATATTTTCCGTCATATTCCTGCAACTCTGTAAGATCCAGAATGCAAAAATCTCCCTGTTCAAATTCTTCTTTTGTCAGGCTGCCTTCATCCAGATTTCTCAGAAAACGCTGTATATCCTGCCATCTGTCTATTGTAAGCAAAGACAATCTTACTTTCTCAATAGATATCTTTTCCTTTATTGATGTCTCATTCAGATATGCCACCAATGTTTCGACTACTTTCTGAAAATACTCGCTTTCAACATATTCTGACAGATCAATCCAGAACTCCTCTTTTTCATTGTTATGATATTGTTCTACAGAAGTTACTCCGGCAACCTGTTCCAGTTTATCAACTGTCTGCCTGGAAATTCCCGGAGAATTCGTAATCTCCATTGTACTCAAATAGTATCCATTTCCTGTCAGCCTTTGATATACTTTCAGTTCTTCCTGTCTGGTTGATATTTCCATCTTTCCAAATCCCACGATCAGCAACGCACTTGCCAGAAGAACAATTTCTACACTCTTACGCACACGATGCATCTGCCATTTATGAAGTAAAACTCTTCCCGGCGTGAACCGGACGATCTTCCTGTACTTTCCCCTTCTTTTCTGAACTTTCTTCTTTTTTTCTTTCAGAAGTATGCGAAGCTGTACTGCACTGAGTCCATAACTTGCAGCAATACATAAGATACTGAAGCCAGTTCCAAAAAGGACTCCTTCCCATGCAATCGCCTGTGGTAATGTCTGCTCGGTTATCTTTTCAAAAGCAGGGATAACCAGCTGGTAAATCCCAATCCCTGCAAGATTTCCAACAATAACAGCTCCTGCACCAAACAGAACTGCTTCCCAGAAAATAATCTGGTACATCTGCCCTCTTCTCATTCCAAGTGCATCCAGGAACCTCCAGAACTGTTCTCTTGAGATAATCGAACGCGATACCGTAAGAAACAAGATACAGATCGACGCACCACCAATCAGCAAACGGATATTTTCCAGAAAATCCATATACGGAAGACTTACATCAGAAAGTTTGTCCTGTTCCACATTGTCATTCATGCCGCAGGTAAATTCTTCGCTGTCTTTCAGATCTTTATAAACACTTTCACTGCCTTCTTTCGCTTTTACAAGCATATGCATATCCTGAACAGAGCCGATCCTATTCCCGCCTTCCTGTGTCACAATTCCAGTTGGAAACCGATGCCGGTTGCAGATTTTCCAGTTTATCTGATAATCTTTTAGGATCCCGCATAAAGTATACGAATAGCTTTTTGATTCCCCCTGCTCCAGAATGGAAAGCGCCGGTGTAATATCCAGTGTAATCTCTTTTCCAAGCATCTCCTCATATCCAAGTGAGCGAAGTGTACTGTATTCCAGTACGATCTCATGCTCATTTTCCGGCAGGCGTCCTTCTTTCATTTCCAGTCTGCCAAGCTTCCACGCCGTCTCGTCCATTGTCCCGATATTCATCTGACGGTTTTCCAGATAATCTCCGGCGATCGCCCCATAGATACTTATTTTCCCGGTCTGTGCAAGAAATGGATTCTCTTCTGCTACTTTTACCGAGCTTTCATCCATATCCACAAATACCTGTTCCCACTCCCCATATACTGCTTTACGATTCTCGATATATGCGGCTTTCAGTCCTTCCGACATCTGAAAACCAATCTGAATCAGTATGCAGGTAAGAAGCAGGACTGAGACTATCAGGATACTGTATTTCTTCTGGCTGCGGATTCTTTTTATACTGAGTTCCCGTTCAATTCCATGTCTTTTCTCTCTTTTCATCGCAATGCACCATCTTCCATATACACAATCCTGTCCGCATAATTGGCACTGTCCATATCATGTGTCACCATGACAATTGTCTGACGGTAAAGCTCTCTGGATGCGCAGATCAGTTTCATGATCTCCTGTCCGGTCTGATAGTCCAGATTCCCGGTCGGTTCATCCGCAAGGATCACTCCCGGCTTTGCTGCCATTGCACGGGCAATTGCCACTCTCTGCTGCTCTCCACCAGATAACTGATCCGGATAATCTCCGTTCCTGTCCCATAATCCGACCTTTTCAAGAAGCTGTCGGATATAAGCTTTATCCGGTACCGTATGCGCGATATAAAGCGGCATGCATACATTATCCCAGATCGTATACTCCGGCAGTAACTGATACTGTTGGAAAATAAACCCGATTTTCTTCTGCCGGATCTTGCAGATCTTCTTTTGGGAAAGCCCGTTAATCTGTATTCCATTCAGGAAGACTGCTCCGGTATCTGGCTTTTCCAGTGTTCCTGCAATCTTAAGAAAAGTAGATTTCCCGGATCCGCTTCGTCCCATCACTGCCACAAATTCACCGCTTTTCACTTCAAAAGAAAACTCCTTTAATGCTGTGATTTTCTTTTCACCAAGGGTATAGCTTTTGCTTACCTTGTCCAGTCTGATTACGGTTTTCATCTTCTGCCACCTCCTTCATTTGTTAGTCTTACTATATCAGATCAGTCTTTCGATTCACTTACCCCAATCTTACGAAATCGTAAGATTTATTTCTTCCTGTGCATGATCTTTTGCGATCATCTTCGGCAGTATAAACTGGAAGGTTGTCGCCTCCTCCAAGCCGCTTCGATCCACAACCTTCAGTGTTCCCTGATGGAGCGTGACAATTTCCCTTGCCAAATGCAGACCAATTCCGATTCCACTTCCCTGTTCCATCTGGTAGAAACGGTCAAAAATCAGCTCTCTTTTCTCTTCTTCAATCCGTTTTCCCCGATTGGTGATATACAGCTTATAATAGTCCGTATCTTCTTTCAGCAGAATCTGAATCAGGCTTCCTGTATCTGCATATTCTACGGCATTTTTCAGTACATTTTCCATTGCCTCTTTCAGCCAGAATCCGTCGCAGGAAAGCAGGCATTCTTTTGGAACATCCATTTCAAATCCAACTCCTTTTTCTTCCGCTAAAGGCTGTGTTCTGTCTATACATTCTTCGATCAGTCCGGTCAGATTTTCTTTTTTCCGCTTCATCCAGATTTTCCCGGAATCAATCTGCGCAAGCCTAAGAAGCACGATCGTCATATCGGACATCCATTGCACCTTTTTCACACAGTCTTCCAGCTTCTGATACCGTTTTTCATCCTCTTCTGTCACAAGAAGCACCTCCAGATTCAGAAGTGTTCCCGCAATCGGTGTTTTTAGCTGATGGGAAATATTTTCCATGTAAGTTCCCATTTTCTGCCGGTCACGATGCAGAAATTCTTTTTCTTCCGCCAGCTTTGCTTCCAGTTCCCTGTCTTTTTCTGCCAATTGATTATCCAGTGCTTTTTTCCGTCTTTTCTCCATGTGCAGTTCTGTCAGCAGACCAACAATGCAGATGATGCCGATCGCAGCCACAAACACACCTATTCCGTAACTTCGGATTCTCTTTTCCAGCCAGATTTTTCCTGTCTCTTCATACCCTGACTCTTTCAATGCCTCGCAGCCCTTCTGATATGCTTCTTCATCCGGTTCTGTAAAGGCAGAAACCGTTCTGTCTTTTTCTGTCTGTCCGATCCAGGAAACAACCTGTCTTTCATAATTTTCTGCAAGAATATTCTGGTATCCATAAAAAGCCAGCAATATCAAAAGAAAAATCAGAGTCCATTTTCCCGGTATTCTCCATTTCTCCGTCTTTCTCTCAGATCTCATCATACACATCCTCAGCTTTCAGCGTCCATGCATAACCAACTCCACGCTTTGTCTCAATCGGATCCTGCTCATTTTCTGCAGTCAGCTTCTTTCTCAGCCTGTTCATATGTACAGACAAGGTATTGTCATCGATATAATTTTCATTGAAATCCCAGATCGTGTCCAACAGGAACTCCCTCGCAACAAGATTCGGTGCGTTTGCAAGAAGGCTGCACAGAATCTGATATTCGGTCCTTGTAAGATCGATTCGGACACCATCCTTCTGCAAAATCTGCTTCTGCAAATCCAGTTCATATTCTCCGCTTTTGATTCCTTTTTTCACTTTCTTGCCGTTTTGCATACCGGTACGTCGCAGCAAAGCCTTGATTCTCGCAATAAATTCAAATGTACGGAAAGGCTTGATCACATAGTCATTTGCTCCCGCTTCAAATCCTTCTACGATAAATTCTTCACTGTCATAGGCTGATAAGAAAAGAATGGGATTGTCTGTATATCTGCGGATCTCCCTGCAGAGCATGATTCCGTTCCCGTCTGGCAGCTTCATATCCAGTACATACAGCATATATTCTTCTCCTCGAATCCTTACGAGTGCTTCGCTACAAGACTTCGCTGCAACCGCATTCCATCCCTTTAGTTCCAGGATGTCTACGATTCCCTGTCTTACCAGGTCGTCATCTTCAATTACTAAAATTTCTGTGTTCATGCTCGGAATTCCTTTCTTTATTTCTATTGTATGATTACGTAAGCTGACTCCTACTTGATTCGTATACTTTGTACACCATCTCGCTTAACAGCCAGGTGATGTACATTCGCAAAATACAGATTCTTGTGCAAGCACAAATCTGCACTTGGCTCATCGTATACACAAAAAGGTGCCGCAAACCTGCGACACCTCTTTAAGTCTTCTTCAAATGATTATCCAGCAGGCGTGCGCTTCTCCTGCATCTCTCAGGTTTCCCCTGTCTATACCATCGGCGTGTGGATCGCACGAAATCTTCCACCTTAGATAATCATATGAATGAATTTTTCTCTACATTCAGTATATCAATATTATTCTCTTTTGTAAAGAATTTTCTTGTTGCGCAGCAGCCTGTTCCATTCCTTATCATCTATTTTCATAAATGTGATAATTGAATTTTTGTAGTCCAGATTATCCTTTGATGTAATCAAACGTAAAACCATTTTAAATACTTCTTTAACGTCCTTAATTTCTTTTAGTATCAACGCTGTATTGGGTTTCTTCGCTTCAATTATATAATCCGAATCCCGTATTATCTCGTCAAAGTATGTAGAAAAAAGTTCATAATCATTGGGATGTCTTTCCCGAATATGCATAATCTGCACAACAGTTATAATAACTTCATCTGTTACTATATCCTCTGCTATACAATGGTATATTTCCCTGTCAATTTTCCCTACTCTATACACGTTTATAATCTATCCCTACTTCGCCACGATCCGAATCTCCTCCCCATCAAAGTAATACACGGAATCCGAAAGCACTTCCTCCGGTGCCACTCCGGTCTGATTGATCTCTTTTACCATTTCCTGCATCCGCTCCGGCTCCAGTCCAAAGCTTTCCGGCACCAGTATCACTTCATGGATACTGCTTGGCAGGATATAGAAATCCCCTCTGATCATCCCCCTGACCTTTTCCCGGAAATCCGGATACCGCATCACTGCTGCCCCCAGACTGCACTGTTCGTTCGTCGCCACATACATAAAGCGCACAATCTGCCGGATCTGCACCGGATAGATCCGCGGTGTATTCTTCTCGGCAAGACGGCGGATTTCTTCCTTTTCCACACGCCAGTACCGCAGATGCTCGTTGCGGATCTGGATCGCCGCCGAGCCAAAGCGTGTGTTGTCTATCTGGATATAATAGACCACTGCCAGATCCAGGAACGGCTCATAAGGAATCTGCTTTAACAGTTCTTCGTTGGCATCCCGCCGGATCAGTTTGTACACGATATGCTCTTTTACATGATTAAAATCAAACAGATTCTGACAATCACAGGTCTTCTTCACCCGTATCTCCTGATAAATACTACAAATGGAATCTGCCAGATCCGGTACCTGCTGCCCCTTCAGGTACTTCTGGTAAAATTCCTCCAGATAGATCGTCGGTGCAAGGTTGCTGTCCTCCTGCTTAAAAAGAATCCCTGTTCTTCTGGTTCCATTATTCTTCGTCACGGTGTACAACTCCGTCCTCACCTGCGCATCTACCTGTCCTCTGATCTCGCATAACATAGCATTCATAAATTCTGTATAATTCATCCGTTCTCCTTCCAGAAAGCCATGCGCCGCAAAGAACCTTTTCTGCCATCTTAAGGCAGTTTATGATTTGAATATCACCTGCATTCAAGCAGGTGTGTACTGCCAATTATATCTGCCCTTTTTTCAGATTACAAGAACATTCTTTTCCCCTCCAAAATGGTATTGACATGCAAAAAAGCCGAGAGCATGAGGACTTGCCTCTGCTTTCGGCTTTTATCTCTGTCTTAATTTTGTGAATTATGACGAAAGGATTATGCTCTTGAGCTGTACTCTCCTGTACGGGTATCAATTTTAATCTTGTCACCCTGGTTAACGAAAAGCGGTACAAGAACACTTGCTCCGGTCTCAACGATAGCCGGTTTGGTAGCACCTGTAGCTGTATCACCTTTTACTCCCGGCTCTGTCTCTGTAACTTCAAGTTCCACACTGATCGGCGGCTCTACTGAGAATACGTTACCTTCATGTGAACATACTTTAACCATCTCGTTCTCTTTTACAAACTTGAGGGAATCTCCTACTGTATCTCCATCAACTGCGATCTGGTCGAATGTCTCAACATCCATAAAGTGATAGAGTTCACCATCAGAATACAGATACTGCATATCTTTTCTGTCGATATGAGCGGTATCGAATTTCTCTGTCGGACGGAAAGTCTTTTCTACTACACCACCACTGATGATGTTTTTAAGTTTTGTTCTAACGAAAGCTGCTCCCTTTCCCGGTTTTACATGCTGGAATTCCAGAATCTGATAAATGTTACCTTCGATCAGTACTGTAAGACCATTTCTAAAATCGCCTGCTGAAATCATTGTAATATCCTCCTTATATATGCCCTGGGGCATTCCTTTTACTTTTTATATACATTACTTATAATTCTATAATAAAAAACTCTATTTTTCAACAAAAAATTTCAATCAATTACAGATTTCCCTGATTTTCCGTATTTTTTTGCTATTTCATATAGGCATTATAGAGTTTTTTATCCACATTTTTCTCGATTTCATCGTAAACCGGCTGCACTGCCTCACGGATTTCCGCTCTCAGTTCATCACTAAGTGTAACAATCTGTGTTCCACTGTCCTCAATTACTTTGATCTTGTCTGCAATCCGGTCATCCGATGCCTGGCGAGCCTCTTCTTTGGCGATCTCAGCAGCTTCTACAAGGATTGCCTGCTTATCTTCCGGCAGATCCTGAAAAAATTCATCACTGACGATCAGAGAGATCAGATGCGGCAGGTGATTGGTTTCCACCACATAATCCTGCTGTTCATAAAGCTTGTTGGATACGATAACCTCGTATGGATTCTCCTGGGCATCAATGGTTCCCTGCTGCAGCCCAATATACACCTCACTGAAACTCATCGGTGTCGGAGATGCTTTCAGTTTTTTCCAGAAATCCATATGGTGGGAATTCTCCATGGTACGGATCTTCTGTCCTTTAAAATCAGCCAATGATTCGACCTTTTTGTTCGTTGACATGACACGGAAGCCCTGGTCTGCATAGCCAAGGAGCTTATACCCGCCATTCTCATAGACATCCTCCAGAAGCCCATAGAACTCCGGATCATCTACCTTTTCACGTACTTCATCAATCGTACTGAATCGGCACGGAATATCAAACACCGCAAGGTCCGGCATGAAGGTTACCTGCGGTGCGGTATTTTGGATCACAAACGGAATGTCCCCATCCTTACAGCTCTCCAGGAGCTCCCTGTCCCCTCCGATCGTACCGTTCGGATAGACCTGGATCTTCATCTTGCCATCACTTAATTCTTCTACTTCTTCCGCAAATTTTTCTGCATAGATCTGTGTTACGGTATCCTCCGGACTTGCCGTTGCAAGCGGCCATGCATATCGCTGTACTTCATCATCCGCAACCGTCTTTTTCTGACACCCCGCACTGAGTGCAAGTGCCGCACACATTCCTGCCGCTACCGTCATTCTTACTGCTTTCTTCATGCTGCTACCTCCTATATCAGTGCCAGGCTGATCGCCGGGATAAATGTAATTAACAAAAGTGCAACAAGGAAGTAGCCGATCATTGGCATCGCATGTTTGGAAATGCGCATGATCGGGATATCTGTAAGCGAGCTTGCCACAAACAGATTGACTCCGATCGGCGGTGTTACAAATCCGATTGCAAGGTTGACAACCATCATGATTCCAAAGTGGATCGGATTCATGCCGACTGCTGTTACGATCGGCAGAAGGATCGGTGTCAGGATCAGGATTGCCGGTGTGGTATCCATGACCATTCCCACGATCAGAAGGAATACATTGATCACCAGAAGCAGGACGATCTTATTGGTAAAATGCGTCAGGATCCAGGTACTTACCATCTGTGGGATCTGCATCAGAGTCAGAACTCTTGAAAATGCAATCGATGCTGCAAGGATAAACATGATCGGTGCATAGGTGCGCACGCCTTCCACCAGTGCCGGCCAGATATCTTTAAACGTCATCGTCTTATAAATAAACAGGCTGACGATCAGTGCGTAAAACACCGAAATGACTGCCGCTTCTGTCGGCGATGCGATTCCGGAATAGATGCATCCCAGAATGATAACCGGACTCAAAAGTGCCCAGAAGCTTTCTTTTAAAACCTTCAGAAGTCCTTTCTCATGAAGTTCCCCGACTACTTTCCGGATCTTTTCTTTGTCCTCTCCATTCTTTTTACAGTAATAAACTGCATAAACCATCAGAAGTCCGCCGATCAGAAGTCCCGGAATGATCCCTGCGATAAACAGGTCACTTACTGATTCACCGGAAGCACTTCCGAACATGATAAACGGAATACTTGGTGGAATAATAACTCCAAGACCACCTGCCACGGCTACGATCGCCGCGGAAAAATCCTTATCGTATCCAAGCTCGATCAGAATCGGGATCGTCATACTTCCGACTGCTGCAACCGTCGCCGGTCCGGAGCCTGAGATTGCACCATAAAACAGACAGGTTACAATGACCGCGCACGGCAGACCCGCTGTCAGATTTCCAAGAAAATAGGAAAATACATCAAATAATTTTTTGGAAATGCCTCCTCTTGCCATGATGATTCCGGAAAGTACGAACATCGGAACCGCAAGGAGTGGAAAGCTGTCAATTCCTCCCAGCATAGAACGGATCACAAACTGTCCGCTGGCTGTGAAGGATGGATCAAAAGCACCCGGAAGGACCGATGCGATCGTAAGCGCGATCGATACCGGAATGGCAATGATCAGACAGATTACAAATAAGATAAATACTACTGCTGCCGGCATGCTTTTTCTCCTTTCTCATCTTTTTCTCTTACTACTTTTAATTCTGCAAACCATCGCTGGATAATACGGATCGCTACCAGGATAAAACTTGCAAGCGGTGCTGCCTGCACATAATACATCGGGATGTGACACGCCGGACTTACCTGTCCGCTCTCTACTGCTGACATCATATACTTAAACGCAAACGGTATCAGATAAAGAAATACCATCAGTTCAAAGGTATGGTTAACCAGTTTAAAAAGTGCCTTCCCTCTTCGTGGGAAAATTGACACAAACTGTTCGATCTTAATGGAAATACATTTTTTTGTGCAATAGCTGACGCTCAAAAATCCCGACCATACAAACAGGTAACGGGTAATCTCCTCCGACCAGGACGGCGCTGAGCCGAGTACATATCTGGAAAACACCTGGATCCCCATGATCACTGTCATCAGAATCAGGATTATCACCATAATAAATTCTTCCAGATAGTTATCCAGCCAGATTACTGTTTTCTTCATTCGCATTTGCCCTCCCTTCATATAATCATACAAAAATGATATCAATTACCGAAGAATTTGTCTATTTTTTCTATTTGCTTTTATCTCTTTAAATAGCAAAATTTTCTACAATTTTTCATTTTCAGAAATCGGTTCGTTTTTTTACAAAACCAGAATATGATAAAGGCCCGCAATCCACCGGAATCCCCGGTATGACTGCGGGTCTTTATCCTGCCTTTTTCACTCTTCATTCAGGTTAAACATAACGGATCCGCCACAGGACTTCTCCGGATGTTTCTTCACTAGATGCTCTTATCGATCAGAGTCAGGATTTCTCTTAAATCTGATGCATTCATCTGTCCAGGTGCAGAAGCTTTTCCTACTGCCCCGAAAGTAAGTGCTGAACCAAATACTTCACCGCACAGGCGACTGATCAGTCCGGTACCTGCCATAGACATTGTAATGATCGGACGGTCTGCATGTTCTTCTGCCATTTCACGTGTTGCTTCAAGAAGTGTAAGTACATCCTTTTTGCACTGTGGCATTACTGCAATTTTCGGGATATCTGCGCCGAGTTCCTGCATTTTCACAAGGCGTCCTACGATATCGTCTTTGTCCGGTGTCTTATCGAAGTCATGGTTGGATGCAACGACTTTTACGCCGTGTGCATGCGCGCCTTCGATGATATCTTTTACAACTTCGTCCCCTGTAAATGCTTCTACATCCACAAGGTCAACCAGTCCTGTTGCTGCTGCTTTCTTGTTCAGCTCTGCATATGCGTCAGCTTCGATTGCTTTTTCGCCGCCTTCTTTGGAAGTACGGAATGTGAAAAGAATCGGAGTTTCGCCAAGTGCCGGACGAAGGTCTTTTAATACATCTTCAACCTGTGCAAAGTCAAATACACCTTCGAACCAGTCTACACGCCATTCTACAACATCAAGCGCAACATTCTCAAAAGATCTTGCTGCTGCAAGAATTTCTTCTTTTGTCTTTCCGACGATCGGTACACAGATTTTCGGTACTCCTTCACCGATCTTAACGCCACGAACTTCTACATATTTACTCATGTCTGTTTTCTCCTTTTTCTAGTTGTCAGCCTGAGCCTGTTCTACCATCTTAGTATAACGTAAGTTTACAAATAATCCAAGAAGGACTCCAACTGCTGTAAGAACGATATTCATAACCATAACCTGTGACGGCTGCATTTTGGATGCTGCTGTAAGGATGGTGTAGTTACACAGGGAAGATGCGATCATAACAAGTGCTGTTACAGTTCCTTTGATCTTCGGGAAAAGCATGTTGCATACAGAAGTTGCGATCTGAAGAAGTCCGCCTGCTCCTGCCCATCCGATCAGGAATGCACCTGCAATCATAAGTGTCTGGCTCTTTCCACCCAGAACAGCGATCATTGTTACAAGACAGATTACCGGGTATCCCAGGATAAATCTTACGTCTTTGATCTTTCTTGTTAAAAGTGCAGTTACAACGAGTGCAAGCATTGTTCCTGCTGAATAGTATGTCTGCATGATGGACGGATCAGCCCAGCCAACATTCTCTTTTGCAAAGTTCTGTGCACAGTTCAGCCATAACTGGAAGGTACCTGTACATGTGAATCCGATCAGGATCATTGCGATGGATTCTACAGAGAAATGGGTATGCTTTAAGCTGTCGATCAGGCCTTCTTTCTTTCCCGCTGCTTTCTGATCTGTATCCGGGAGTGGGAAGATCATAACCAGTACCAGAAGTACAAGATAAGCGATTCCACATGCATAGAACAGTGTGTTGTAAGAGGTTGCTCCTGTTGCTGTTGTAGCGACAGTTACACCAAGTACGAACGGTAAAAGCATCTGCGATACAGAAATAAAGAATTTGATCCCCATAGTTGCAACGCCCGGTGCTTTGTAAATGATTTCTGAAACAGCCGGGTAAATTCCTGTATCCAGGAAAGAGTTTGCGATACCACCAACGATTGCACAGATATATGCGATCTGGTATCCGCCATTTGTTCCTGCATTAAATGCAAGTGCAAGTCCGATCAGGTAGATTGCATAGGATCCGCTACCGATCGCTGTTGAAATACGACGTCCGAGTTTGTCAGAAAGCGGTCCGGCGAACGGAAGCGCGATCAGACGTCCAAGTCCGAGTGCTGCTGAAATTGCAGTGATTGCCATAACTTCTACGCCCCAGGAAGCGGCAAGTGCTTCCTTGATGACTGCCTGTCCAAGGATGGAACATCCGACACCATGGATAAAGTAGTTTAAATAAAGGATCAGGGCGCTGGGTATGTATTTCTTATTCATCTCTTTTCCTCACATTCCTGTTTTTCAAATTTTTTCGATTTCTTCTTAAATTCAATACAAGCCTGCCGGGTATTAATCATCGTATCTGATGTTTAATACTTCTTTCATGTGTTCGATCGGCATTTCTTTTCCTGTCCAGAGTTTGAATGCTGCTGCTCCCTGGAATAACATCATTCCAAGACCGTTCATTGTCTTACATCCAACTTCTTTTGCCATAGAACGCATCTTTGTTTCCAGTGGTGAGTAAGGAACATCAATAACAATAAGTTCCGGACGGAAGAATGATTTATCCGGTACAACTGACATTCCTTCCAGTGGTTTCATACCAACACCTGTTCCGTTTACGAAGATGTATGAATCGTTCATTTCTTCTCTTAATTTTTCTTTGTCATCCAGATCGTAAAGAGTAGCTTTGCAGTTTGTCTTTTCATTGATCTTTCTTACTGTTTCTTCAGCGTTTGCCCAGAATTTATCATGAATATTGAAAATAGAGATTTCTTTTACGCCGTCAAGTGCAGCCTGGATTTCAATTGCTGTAGCAGCTCCGCCTGCGCCTGCGATTGTCATCTTCTTTCCGATTACATCGATATCGTTATCTTTTAATGCCTGCATGAATCCGATACCGTCTGTGATGTGTCCTGTTAAAACACCATCTTCATTTACGATTGTGTTAACTGCTCCACAAAGCTCTGCTGCCGGAGATAATTTGTCCAGATACTGTCCAACAACTGTTTTATTTGGCATAGACACGTTAGATCCTACCATTTTCAGAGCACGAAGTCCTTTTACTGCATCTTCCAGTGTGCTGTTGTCAACTTCAAATGCAAGGTAAGCATAATCCAGTCCAAGGTAAGCAAATGCTTCATTATGCATTGCCGGTGAGCTTGAATGTCTGATTGGATAAGCCATAAGTCCAATAAGTTCTGTGTGTCCTGTAATTCTCTCTGCCATGATTTGTTCTCCTTTTCTTCTTCCATCGAAATTTATTTCTTTGTTCTTTGAGAATGTTTTTAACGTTTGCCCAATTTTTGTTAATTTTTAAACAACCTCTTGATAGTTAAATTATAGACGATATCATTTGATAGTTCAAATACATCTTATGTGTGCTTTTGATAGCTTTTTGGCATCAGTTATGGTATGATTATTTTATATAATATAGAAAGGATTTTTTACCATGACGCTAAATCAGCTTGAATATTTCCAAAAAGTAGCAACACTGCAGCATTTTCGGCAGGCTGCAGAATTACTTAAGATCTCCCAGCCAAGCCTCAGCCGGTCCATGTCGCTTCTGGAAGAAGAACTTGGACTGATGCTTTTTGAACATCAGGGACGCAATGTTGTCCTCACCAAATCCGGCCGCGTCTTCCTGGAACATGTCAACCGGATCCTCGAGGAGGTACATATTGCCGAGCATAAGATGAAGCAGCTTGCCGGAAGCGGCGGACATATTGATATCGCCTATGTATTTCCGCTGGCAAACTACTATATTCCGCATACAGTGCGATCCTTCCTGGATATAGACCGCAACAAGCATGTAACCTTCAATTTTAACCAAACGCACACTGCAGATATGATCCAGGGGCTCAAATCCGACCGCCACGATGTGATCTTTGGTTCTTTCGTTGCGGATGAACCGGATATTTCCTTTGTACCCATTCTGAACCAGAATATGGTTGTAATTACTCCAAAAGAACATCCTCTTGTCCAGAAAGAATCCGTCTGTTGCAGTGACCTTACCGACTATCCTCTGATCGGGTATGACCGCTATTCCGGACTCGGTGGCTTCACCCGTAACTTCTATAAAGAAAAGAAGCTGAAGGTAAACATCATCTGTGAGTGTCCGGATGAAAACGCAATTGCTGCCCTGGTTGCCGAAGATTTCGGAATCGCCCTTGTTGCCAGGGTCGATGCGGTTGATCAGGCAAATGTAACCGTACTCCCGCTTGCTGATGCAGACCTTACCCACACCGTTTATATGGGATACATCCGCGACAAATACCAGATTCCCGCTGTCAAACGTTTCATCCAGTTTGTCAAAAGAGATGGGAAGGCCTATTAAAGTGCCTTCCCATTGCTTTCTTTTACATATTCAATAAATTCTTTTACAACCGGCGCCAGATATTTTTCCTTCAGCTTCGCCAGATATATATAACGTTCATATGGTGGATTCTCAATATCCAGTACATCTACATTCAGATTTTTAAGTATAGGAATCTCCGGCATTACCGCAATTCCAAAATTTTCTGCCACAAGACCTGCCATCGATGCATCTTCCAGAATCTCATATGCTATCTTCGGCGTCCCTCCGGTTTGTTCAAACAACTGGTCGATCACCGGTCTGAGTCCGCTGTTCTTGGTGAAATATACCTGGGGATAAGGAAGTGTTTCCTTCAGATCAACAGATCCTCTTCCGGCAAGCTCATGGTCTCTTGGAACAACAACAACCAATTTTTCCTTAGCGATCGGTACAAAATCAATCCCGGATTCTTTTTCTTTTCGCGAGCAGAAAGCGATGTCATACTTCTCCTCTTTCAACCCCTGTATGATCTCTGTCGTATTTCCGACAGAAAAACGGAAATTCACATCCCAGTCTTCGTGTTCCTTCAAAAAACCGCCTACAAGCTGTGGAACAAATACACTTCCAAGCGTAAAAATATATGCGAGATCAATCACCCCGCCGGTGTCACTTGTCAACGCCCTTGTCTTTTTTACACCACTGTCCAAAATCTTTAAAGCTTCTTCTACATATTCCAGAAATACTTTTCCGTACTTTGTCAGTACAACGTTACGCCCTCTTTTTTCAAACAGGTTTGTCTCAAGCTCCTGCTCCAGCATACTGATGGCATGGCTGAGACTTGGCTGCGTAATGGACAGCATTTCCGCCGCTCTGGTATAGTGTTCTATATGTGCTAGTGTCACAAAGTAATGCAACTGATTCAGATTCATAAAACCATCACCCTCTTTCCTGTTCTTATATTAAACATAGCATAAATTATTTAATTATTCTATAGTTTTGTTTAAATTGTCTATCTTTTTCCACTTCCTGTCTTCCTGGTATAATTCTATTTTTATCTTTTTCGCCGTTTCAATAGTTATATTCTATTATTTTTCTATGTATTTTCAATTTGTATTTTTCAGTTTTTTGTGGTTATAATGGATTTAACAAAAACCGGTACGCCCAAGCCGGTATAAGACAACCTCGCGTAACTAAGATTTTTTGGGGATTGCAGGAATTGCATAGCAATGGAGCAATCCGATTACATCAGTGAGTGGCAAAATTTACTTTTGACACTCACATCATTTTATTTTGATTATTAAGTCATTTTTACGGAGGAATTTCTAATGAAAAGCAAATACAAACACATTTTCGAGCCATTTACCATCAAACATATGACGGTCAAGAACCGTATCGTCATGACTCCAATGGGAACCAACTACGGTGAACAGAATGGTGAAATGAGTTTTCTTCATATCAATTATTACGAGCAGCGTGCAAAAGGCGGTACAGGACTTCTCATCGTAGAGAACGCCAGCGTTGATTCTCCACAGGGATCTAACGGAACCACACAGCTTCGTATCGATCAGGATAACTACATTCCAAGACTTTTCAAACTTTGCGAAACAGTACACAAACATGGATCCTGCATTGCAATCCAGATCAATCATGCCGGTGCTTCTGCACAGTCAGCACGTATCAATATGCAGCCGGTTTCTGCTTCTGATGTTCCTTCAAAAGCAGGCGGTGAAATCCCGCGTCCACTGGAAAAAGATGAAATCATGCATATTGTTAAAAAATACGGTGAAGCCGCAAAACGTGCTCAGATCGCAGGGTTTGACGCTGTAGAAATCCACGCAGGACATTCTTACCTTATAAGCCAGTTCCTTTCACCTCTTACAAATAAGAGAACAGACGAATTCGGCGGATCTTTGGAAAACCGTGCAAGACTTGCAAAACTTGTTATTGAAGAAGTTAGAAGACAGGTTGGACCATTCTTCCCTATCTTTGTTCGTATCAGTGCGGATGAATTTATGGAAGGCGGAAATACTTTGGATGACTGTCTTGATTACCTGCAGTACTTCCAGGAAGAAGTTGACGTATTCGACGTATCTGCCGGTCTGAACGGATCCATCCAGTACCAGATTGATGCCAACTACCTTCCGGATGGATGGCGTTCTTATATGGCAAAAGCTGTAAAAGAACGTTACGGCAAACCATGTATGACAATGGGTAACATCCGTAACCCACAGGTTGCTGAAGATATTCTTGCAAGAGGCGATGCTGACCTGATCGGTATGGGACGTGGACTGATCGCTGATCCGGAATGGGTAAATAAAGTAGAATTCGGTGATGAATGTGATATCCGTAAATGTATTTCTTGTAACATCGGATGTGCAGGACACCGTATCGGAATCAACCGTCCGATCCGTTGTACTGTTAACCCGTCTGTAAATGGCGGTGAAGATTACAAAAAGCAGAAAATCAACAAGCCTTGCAACGTTGTTGTGATCGGTGGTGGTACTGCCGGACTGGAAGCTGCATGTACAGCTGCCGAGGTTGGATGCACTACTTTCCTAATCGAGAAGAAACCGGAACTCGGCGGACTTGCCGCCCTGATCTCCAAGATCCCGGATAAGAAGAGACTTGCTGACTTCCCGAACTATCTGATCCATCGCGCAAGCAAGCTGAAAAACCTGTTCATCTTCAAGAACACGGAAGCTACGATTGAAATGATCAGAAGCATGAACCCGAACATTATTGTAAATGCTACCGGTTCTAATCCGCTCCTTCCACCGATCAAGGGTCTTCATGAGAATATTGACAAAGAGGGCGGAAAAGTTTCTTCTATTACAAATATGATCAACCATGTTATGGAATATCCAGAAGATCTGAAAGGTAAAAAAGTCGTTGTTATCGGTGGCGGTGCCGTAGGTCTTGACGTAGTAGAATTCTTTGCTCCACGTGGCGCTGATGTAAGCATTGTGGAAATGATGCCGGTAATCGGTAACGGAATTGATCCGGTATCCAAAGTCGGAACCTTTGCACTGATGGATAAATATGGTGTAAAACAGTGTCCGAATACTGCTCTTCTTGAAGTTAAAGCAGATTCCTTCCTTGTTAAAACGCCAGAAGGAAATGAAGAAGAAATGCTATTTGATTATGGATTTGTATGTCTTGGTATGAGAGCAAACGCTCCGATCCTCGATGCAGTCCGTAAAGAATTCGAAGATGAAGATGTTGAAATCATGAACATCGGTGACAGTGTACGTGCCCGCCGTATCATCGAAGGTACAGAAGAAGGACGTAACATCCTGAATGTTCTTGCCAAACATGACTACTTATAAGATTTTGTAAATATAGTATCCCCCCTGATGTCCCCTGGTTCTCGTTATGAGAACCGGGGGATTTCTATTTACTTTACTAAAAAGAATGTGCCTTGGCACATTTTCGCGCCAAGCGCAGTCGCTTGCGACATTCTTCATCTTCGTGCGAGTGCACATTTTCGGCACGCAGTGCCTTTTATTTGATAGGAAGTTCCTTCGGAATTTCCTATCAAAAAATGCCCTGCCTACTTGCAGGACATTCTCTTTTCGTTCTCTTTTTTATAGAAATGTAATACAATCTTCTCCAGATATCTTTTCAGCACAATCTGGATCTCTTCTTTTGGATTGATTGGCTTCACCAGAATACTCTTCATCCCGGTACGCTTCGCTCCCCACACATCCGTAAAAAGCTGATCTCCGATAAATACAGTGTTTCCTCTGTCCGTTTGCATCAGTTCCATGGCTTTTATATAATTCTTCGTGGAAGGCTTATACGCATTAAACACATACTTGCTCTGCACCTTTTCGGCAAAAGGCTTTACACGTGGTTCCTGGTTATTGGAAATCAGGCATGTATCAAACCCGATGCTGCGCAGCCTGTCAAAAAGACAGATTGCTCTCTCATCTGCCGGTGCTCCATGCGGAACCAGCGTATTGTCAATGTCAAATACCAGTCCACGACAGCCTTCCCGATACATTTTTTCAAAATCCAGTACATAAGTGGACGCTACATATTCGTCCGGATAAAAGGTCTTAAACATGATTCTCATCCATTTCCAGAAGCTTCTGAATCAGATCTTCACAGATCTGCAGAACCGTCTTGTTATCTGTATCTACAACGATATCTGCAGCCGCCTCGTATTTTTCTCTTCTTGCTTCCATCAGCTGCTCGATATATTCTACATTCTTGTGTCCATTAAGCAGCGGTCTGTCGTCACTGTCTTTTACACGGTCAAGAATGGTCTGTGGATGTGCAGTAAGGAGTACTACACGACCATTTTTCTTCATCTCTGCGACATTGCGTTCACGCATTGCCACACCACCACCACAGGAAATGATCACATTCTTCTTCTCCTGCATCTCGATCAGAAGATTGGTTTCCATATTACGGAAGTATTCCTCCCCATAGGTTTCAAAAATATCGGAAATACTCATGCCTTCGCGTTCTGCAATCAGCTGGTCCATCTCAACCACTTCCATGGCAAACATAGTACTAAGATAATCAGAGATCGTACTCTTTCCAGCTCCCATAAACCCAATCAGGACAATGTTGTAATCAAAAAGCTTCCTTGCCTGGATCTTCTTACTGTTGCGCTGGATACGCTCAAATACATCATAAATCTCGTCTCTGTGCTTATCATTGTGAAGGCTGAACATCAGTCTCTTCTTCTGCTTTTCTTCCTGTTCCGGCTGCAGGATCGGCATACCATACTCTTCTTTGTATGCCATGATCTTTTCAATGATCGCATATCTTTCTTTTAATGCCTCTGTGATCTTCGCATCACAGTTTGCAAGCTCTTCACGGTATAATTCCAAATCGTTCATCTATCAATTCCTCGTTTCTCACTCTACTGCTTTCCGGGTGCCTTCAATTGCCCATTATACTAAAACATTATAGCAGACACTTTGGAAGTGAATCAATAGATATTTTTTATTTTGCGTTATCCAGGACCGCTTTTACATCACTTTTAAACTGCTTCCAGGCATCTTCATTTTCGACAAAGTATTTCGGACAGATTTTCCCTGTAATATCATAATGCCGGATCACATCTTCTTCTGTCAGCGAAAACTTTTCACACAGCCATGCTGTAAGTTGTACCATGCTCTTATAAGTTGCCTCGTTGAACTTTCCGGTCTCATCCGGATGACAGCACTCAATGGACACCGTATCAAAATTCCGTGTATTGGACGCATAAGCAACCTCCCAGGTTGGTACGCACTGTACGATTTCCCCGTCCAGTCCTACTACAAAATTACTGCTTGCCTGCGTAATGTGACTGTCCTTCAGTCCCTCAAAATAGTCTCTGTTCTCCATCGCTGTCGAACCAGGATTGGCAGTGTAATGAATGACTATTCCGGTAATCTCATTGGTTGAAAGTCCCGGTCTTGAATATTCATTCACAGTCAACAATTCTACATCAATATCCGGCTTTTGGGCACTGATCACTTCATCAGAAAGCTCACTGTATGCTCTCTGTGCAAAGATTCCTCTTCCACTGATCTTCATAATAGAAAGTGCAAGAAGCAGTGTGATCAGGATCGTACTTCCCACCTTTATATAACGGCTCATTCTGCGCCTCTTATTCGCCTCATAATAGCTTTTTCCATCGCCCCCCCTGTACAGGTTGGCTCTGGTGTTTTTCTTCTTTCTTCGGTTCATTTCGTCATCTCAATCTTTTGTGTTTTTTGCAAATTTTCTGTTGGAATCCCAACTATATCCAGACTATCATAAAATGGTGAGAAATTGTTGAAAAAATTATTATTTTTTTATTAAGGTAGTCGGAAGGGGACGTGTACCCCTCCGAAAAAACAATTGCCGCTGGATTCCGTTGACTGTTGAAGGTTTGGGTGAAGTTTGAAAATAGTTGGATAATGTAAGAGAGAAGAATCGTCTCTCTTACGGAAATGATTCTTCTCTCTTGATTAATTTTGCATCTTATTCATCTACGCTGTAGTTTGGTGCTTCTTTTGTGATGTGAATGTCGTGTGGATGGCTTTCTTTGAGGGATGCGGAAGAAATTTTTACGAAACGTCCTGTTGTCTTAAGAGTTTCGATGTCTGGTGCTCCACAATAACCCATTCCGGAACGGAGACCGCCCATTAACTGGAATACAGTATCTTCTACAGATCCTTTATAGGCAACTCGTCCTTCTACGCCTTCCGGTACAAGCTTCTTCGCATCTGTCTGGAAGTATCTGTCTTTGCTTCCGTTCTCCATTGCTGCGATAGATCCCATTCCACGATATACTTTGTATTTTCTTCCCTGATAGAGTTCGAATGTTCCCGGGCTCTCATCGCATCCTGCGAAGATACTTCCCATCATACATACGTTGGCTCCGGCTGCGATCGCCTTTGTCATATCACCTGAGTACTTAATACCACCATCTGCAATAATCGGAATTCCCGACTCTTTTGCTGCTTCGTAGCAGTCCATAACAGCTGTGATCTGTGGTACACCGATACCGGCTACGATACGGGTTGTACAGATGGATCCAGGTCCGATACCAACCTTTACTGCATCAACACCTGCATCGATCAGCGCTTTTGTTGCTTCTCCTGTTGCAACGTTACCTGCGATCACCTGAAGATCCGGGAATGCATCCTTGATCATTCTTACGGTACGAAGTACATTTGCTGAATGTCCGTGTGCCGAATCAAGTACTACTACATCAACTTTTGCTTTTACAAGAGCTTCTGCTCTTTCAAGACAGTTCGCTGTAATACCGATCGCTGCACCACACAGAAGTCTTCCCTGCGCGTCTTTTGCTGACAGTGGGTATTTGATCTGTTTCTCAATATCTTTAATTGTGATCAGACCTTTTAAGTTAAAATCTTTGTCTACGATTGGAAGTTTTTCTTTTCTTGCTTTTGCGAGGATCTTCTTTGCTTCTTCCAGGGTGATACCTTCCTGTGCTGTTACAAGACCTTCGCTTGTCATGGATTCTTTGATCTTCTTGGAGAAATCTTCTTCAAACTTGAGGTCACGGTTCGTAATGATACCTACCAGCTTTCTTCCCTCTGTGATCGGAACTCCGGAAATACGGAACTTCGCCATCAGTTCATTAGCATCTGCCAGTGTATGCTCCGGCGACAGATAGAATGGATCTGTAATAACACCATTCTCAGAACGCTTAACCTTGTCTACTTCTTCTGCCTGCTGTTCAATCGACATATTCTTGTGAATAATACCGATACCTCCCTGGCGTGCCATAGCGATCGCCATACGATGTTCGGTAACAGTGTCCATTCCCGCACTCATCATCGGTATGTTAAGCTTAATGCCCTTTGTAAGATAAGTTGATAAATCAACCTGATTTGGAATTACTTCTGAATAAGAAGGTACCAGAAGTACATCATCGAAGGTGATTCCTTCTCCAATAATCTTTCCCATGATTTTTCTTCCTTTCTCTCTCGTCTGTAATTTTGATTATCTGCTATGATAACGCATAAATCTATGCTATGTCAAGTCCTTTATCGAGTACATTCGTCCGTCCGTGACAATCACATTTCTACAGATCACTGATAATTTTACGTAACCGTCTTTCTGGATGCAATTGTACCCCGGAACCTGCAAGCTTTTCTGCACGTCTTTCGGGAATTATTTACAAAATACTTTTCTTGGTGCCAGCATCTTCAGTCCTTCACAAACTGTCTTATTTGGCTCAAAAATAATTTTTTTCTTTTCCCCGTTATTTACAACGATCAGCTCATATGTATCTGCCCCCGGCATACCTGAACTGTAATCGGTTCCTTTCAGTCCTTGATAAGGTCTGAGTTCCGGCGAACCGGAAGGTGCCATCATCTCAAGATCCGTCATCTCCATGGAAAACATATTTTTCCGACGGGATTTTGCCATAATCTTATCAATATCAAGACTCCCATTCACAAATAAATACTCATATTCAACATCCATACTCCGGAACAAAAAAACATCCAGTGCGATCATGATCACCGGACCAATTATTCCGAATGGGATCATAAATATAAGTACGACCGACAGAACAGTAAGTATGATAAGTATTGCTTTGATCAGCGTCGTCGAAGATGCTTTCTGCCTCTTCACCAGCTGTTCTGTGTAAAAATCACCCATATCCTAACCTCCAAATATATATATTAAAACTATTGTAACACTTTTATAATAAAAAGAAAACTCCTCTTCTGAGGAGTTTTCTAAAAAACACATTTTCAGCTTACATCATGCCCATTCCCGGAGCTCCGCCTGCCGGCATAGCCGGTACATCTTCTTTGATGTTAGCAACAACGGATTCTGTTGTAAGGAGTGTAGATGCAACACTTGTAGCGTTCTGCAATGCGCTTCTTGTTACTTTTGCAGGATCGAGGATACCTGCTTTCACCATATCTACATATTCTTCATTGTAAGCATCAAAACCATTTCCCGGTTCAGCTTCTCTTACCTTGTTGATGATAACTGCGCCTTCAAGACCTGCGTTAGCTGAAATGTGGAATAATGGTGCTTCCAGAGCTTTGAGGACTACTTTTGCCCCTGTCTTTTCATCACCTTCCAGAGTTTCTGCAAGTTTGGCAACTTCTTTTGATGCATGGATGTATGCTGATCCACCACCTGCAATGATTCCTTCTTCTACTGCTGCTCTTGTTGCATTAAGAGCATCTTCCATACGGAGTTTTGCTTCTTTCATCTCTGTCTCAGTAGCAGCACCTACGCGGATAACTGCAACTCCGCCGGCGAGTTTTGCAAGTCTTTCCTGAAGTTTTTCTTTATCAAAATCAGATGTTGTCTCTTCGATCTGAGCTTTAATCTGTCCGATTCTGGCTTCCAGAGCAGCCTTATCGCCCATACCATCAACGATGACTGTATTCTCTTTCTGAACTTTTACAGATTTTGCACGTCCAAGCTGTGCCATTGTTGTATCTTTCAGTTCCAGACCAAGTTCTTCTGAGATTACCTGTCCGCCTGTTAAAATTGCAATATCTTCCAGCATAGCTTTTCTTCTGTCACCATATCCAGGTGCTTTTACTGCAACTACATTGAATGTTCCACGCAGTTTGTTGACGATCAGAGTTGTAAGAGCTTCTCCTTCGATATCTTCTGCTACGATAAGAAGTTTTGCTCCTGACTGTACGATCTGTTCCAGCAGTGGAAGGATTTCCTGAATATTAGAAATCTTCTTGTCTGTGATCAGGATATATGGATCGTCAAGATTTGCTTCCATCTTTTCCATATCAGTGCACATATATGCTGAAATATATCCACGGTCGAATTGCATACCTTCTACAAGGTCAAGCTCTGTCTTCATTGTCTTTGACTCTTCAATTGTGATAACGCCATCGTTGGAAACTTTGTCCATAGCTTCTGCTACCATCTCACCAACACTGTCATCACTTGCTGAGATAGCTGCTACTCTTGCGATCTGCTCTCTTCCTGTAACTTTGCTGCTCATCTTCTTGATAGCTTCTACAGCACAGTCTGTTGCTTTCTTCATACCTTTTCTTAATACGATCGGGTTTGCACCTGCTTCCAGGTTCTTCATTCCTTCGTGTACCATAGCCTGTGCAAGAACAGTTGCTGTTGTTGTACCATCACCTGCAACATCGTTGGTCTTAGATGCAACTTCACGGATCAGCTGTGCTCCCATATTTTCAAATGCATCTTCCAGTTCGATTTCTTTTGCGATTGTTACACCGTCATTTGTGATAAGCGGTGCTCCGAATGATTTATCCAGGACTACGTTTCTTCCTTTTGGTCCGATTGTTACTCTTACTGTATCAGCAAGTTTGTTGACACCTGCTTCCAGTGCCTTTCTTGCGTCTGCTCCGTATTTAATTTCCTTTGCCATTTTTATCACTCCTGATTCTTAAAAATAAAATTCTGTTCTGATCTGAAAATCTGATTTTTATCTGTATATGATATCCTGCCGGATTATCTGATCACTGCAAGAATATCATTCTGTTTTACAATGATGTATTCTTCATCATCGAGTTCTACTTCTGTACCTGCATATTTGGAATAGATAACTTTATCACCTACTGAAACATTCATCGTAACTTCTTTTCCATCAACAACTCCGCCAGGTCCTACAGCAACAACTTCTGCCTGCTGTGGTTTTTCCTTTGACTGTCCAGGAAGTACGATTCCTGATTTGGTAGTCTCCTCTGCAACTAACTGTTTTAATACAACTCTGTCAGCTAATGGTTCTAATTTCATTATAATTCCTCCTAACTCTATCTTGTTAGCACTCAACAAAATCGAGTGCTAAAAACTTTCTAGGTATAAGATAGCACTCTCTTTCTTTTTTGTCAACATTCGATTTTGAATTTTATAATTACTTTAGATTTATTTCATAAAATCCATTCGTCACCTGCAGAACCAGAATCATACCTGCACGGTTCTCATAACGCTCCTTTATCATCCCTGTACACACAGTCTCACAAGTGATCGTCCGGATCCGGCATTCATATACTGCATCCAGTGAAATATCAGAAAGACTGCCTGAGCGCAGGATCAGATGTACCTGCTCCATCTCCTTCTGATATTCTATGACTGTTGCCTCATAAATATTCTCATCTTTTTCCTTATCTTCTTTCAGATACTGTACCATCGTAAGTACAGCTTTATCTCCATCATACATGCTCTCTTCTCTCCTTTTTACAAATATAATTCCCCGTTAAAGAAAAGGGCATCAGATTTGTCTGATACCCCTCTTTTACTTTTATCCTTAATTCATTTTTTCTTTTTTAATCTTATCCAGTTCTTTGAACACGTAATCATTCACAACCTTGATGTAAGTTCCTTTCATACCGGATGAACGGGATTCGATCACACCCGCACTCTCAAATTTGCGGAGTGCATTGACAATTACAGAACGGGTGATTCCCACACGGTCTGCAATCTTGCTTGCCACCAGAATCCCTTCCATTCCGTTAAGTTCATCAAAAATATGGATGATTGCTTCCAGCTCAGAGAAAGAAAGGGTGCTGATCGCAGATTGTACGATCTGTTCTTTTCTGGTCTCTTCTGCACTCTCTTCATTAACAGAGCGGAGCATCTCAAGTCCCACGACAGTGGTTCCATACTCACTCAAAATGATGTCATCAATTTCGTACATGGACTCTTTTCTGTATAAAAACAGAGTTCCAAGTCTCTCTCCTGCAATGTTGATCGGAGTAATGATCGCCTGATATCCCTGGGATACATCAGCTGTAAATCCAAGGGTCTGCAGATTAACATTCTCTTTTGTGGAAAGAATACTGAGAAGACGTTCATTCAACATCGGATCAATATGTTCTCCCACTTCGTCCTGCAAAAGTTCATGGATCTCCGGGACTCCTTCACATGTGCTGACACCGAGTACCTTTCCTTTCTTACTGACTACCAGTACATTCGATGCCAGAATCTCTGTCAGAACTTCACAGATATCTGTAAACACAACTTTGCTTGAATTATTATTGTGCAACAGTTTGTTAATTTTTCTTGTTTTATCCAATAATTGTACGCTCATATCTGCCTCCATATACTTTTATTAAAAATGTGCGTTTCCGTTCGCATTTTTCACGAATATGAAATATTGTTGAAATTATGCACACAAATTAGTCAAAAAAATGTGCATATAAATATATTATCATACAATTCTGAATAGTTCAATGAAATTTGATTTATTTTTCATCTTTCTCTTTATTTTTAACAAACCCACACTGTTCATTACCGCAGACAAGTTTATTTCCCTTTTCTACCATATAGCTTCCGCATTTCGGACATTTTTCTTCTGATGGCTTCTGCCATGACATAAAATCACATTCCGGATTATCCTCACATCCGTAATAACGTCTGCCTTTCTTTGTCTTACGCAGTACAATGTCTTTTCCGCATTTCGGGCAGGCAATTCCGATCTTCTCCAGATACGGTTTGGTGTTGCGGCATTCCGGGAATCCGGGACATGCAAGGAACTTTCCATGAGGACCGTATTTGATGACCATATTTCTTCCACATTCTTCGCAGACTACATCGGTTACCTCATCCTCAATTTTAACTGTTTCCAGCTCTTTTTCTGCTTTTTCAACCGCTTCATTCAGATCCGGATAGAAATTGCTGATAACCGATTTCCACTCTACCTTTCCTTCTGCGATCATATCCAGAAGTCCTTCCATATAAGCGGTAAAGTTGACATCGACAATGCTTGTGAAAGACTGCTTCATAATATTATTGACCACTTCACCAAGCTCAGTCATATAAAGATTCTTGTTCTCTTTTGCAACGTATCTTCTTGCAATAATCGTAGAGATCGTTGGTGCATAGGTACTCGGACGTCCGATTCCAAGTTCTTCCAGTGTCTTTACAAGAGATGCCTCGGTGTAATGTGCAGGTGGCTGTGTGAAATGCTGCTTATAGTCAAAGGATTCTTTCGTCAGTTCTGAATCTTTATCGATACTCTTGACCATTACATTTCCACTCTGTTTTTCCTCATCGCTTTCCACATATGCCAGACGGAAACCTTCAAATATAATCTTAGATGCCGATACCGTAAAACGGTAATCATCTGCTCCAATTTTAACAGAAGTTGTCTCATATTTTGCCGGCTGCATTCTGCTCGCCACAAAACGCTTCCAGATCAGCTGATACAGACGGAACTGGTCTCTTGTAAGAGATTCCTTGATTTCTGCCGGAACACGGGTAACATCTGACGGGCGGATGGCTTCGTGTGCATCCTGAATATTTTTCCCGTCATTTTTCTGCTTCTGTTCCGATGCAGTCTCTGCCACATACTCTTCTCCGTAGGCTTTTCCAACATAGGCTCTTGCATTTGCATCCGCCTCCTCAGAAATACGGGTCGAATCCGTACGCAGGTAAGTGATCAGACCAACCGTTCCACTTCCTTTAATATCCACACCTTCATAAAGCTGCTGTGCGATACGCATCGTCTTTGAAGTTGCAAAATTCAATGCTTTGGATGCCTCCTGCTGAAGGGTACTGGTCGTAAACGGAAGCGGTGCTTTTTTACTTCTCTCTCCGCGTTTTACATCGACCACTTCATATTCTGCATCTTCCAGATCTGCAAGAATCTTACGCAGTTCTTCTTCGTTATGGATGGTGATCTTCTCATCCTTTGTTCCATAGAATTTTGCTGTAAGAGGCTTCTTTTCTCCCTTTACCTTGAAATTGGCGTCCAGTGACCAGTATTCTTCCGGAATAAACGCTGCGATCTCATCTTCCCGGTCTGCAATGATGCGAAGTGCCACAGACTGCACACGACCGGCACTAAGTCCTCTTTTTACTTTTGCCCAGAGAACCGGACTGATCTTATATCCCACGATACGATCCAGCACACGACGCGCCTGCTGCGCATCTACCAGATCCATGTCGATATCACGTGCATTTTTCAGGGATGCCTTTACCGCACTTTTAGTGATCTCGTTAAAGCTGATCCGGTATACTTTCTTTCCTTCCAGCTTAAGTGCTTTCATCAAGTGCCAGGAAATTGCTTCTCCTTCGCGGTCCGGGTCAGTTGCAAGATAAATCTTATCTGCTTTTTTTACTTCTTTTCTAAGTCCTGCAAGGATCTCACCTTTTCCTCTGATTGTAATGTATTTCGGCTCAAAGTCATGCTCCAGGTCTACTCCCATCTGACTTTTCGGCAAATCTCTTACATGTCCGTTTGATGCCATTACCACGTAATTGCTGCCGAGAAATTTCTTTATGGTCTTCACTTTTGTCGGTGACTCTACAATCACAAGATAACGTGCCATATATTATATTCCTCCATATTAATAGTGTCAGATCATTTAGCTCTGACATAATAATTTTTTGATCTTTCCTGAATGCATCCTTTCAACTGAAGAGATACACAGATTCCCATCACCTCCTGTGGAGTAAGTCCGGTTTCTCTCTGTAAATCATCCAGCCCCCGCGGATACAAACCGAGCTTACTATACACCAAATTTTCTTTCGTTTCAAGCTTTATTTTATTTTTCGTGTCTGATATAATTGCGATTTTCTTCTTTAGCAGCCCTTTTATAACCAGTTCTTCCAGCAAATCTTCTTCATTCAGAAGAATCCCTGCTCCCTGCCGGATCAGGCGGTTACAACCACAGCTCAGCGGCTCTGTCACCATCCCCGGGAGAGCATAAATGTCTCTTCCTTGTTCAAGAGCCATGTCTGCTGTAATCAGGGATCCGCTCTTTTCTTTTGCCTCCATAACAAGTACCACATCGGCAAGTCCGCTGATCAGACGGTTTCTTGCCGGAAAATGCCAGGCAACCGGTGGAGTTCCCGGTGGCTGTTCAGACAGTATGCCGCCCCGCTTTATCAAATCATTATAGAGTCCTTTATGTGCCGCCGGATAACATACATCTGCTCCGCCTCCCAGGACCGCAAATGTCTTTCCTCCAACATTTAATGCAGCCCGGTGTGCCATCCCGTCAATTCCCAGTGCCATTCCACTGATGATCTGGATTCCACTCTCCGCAAGTCTTTCCACAAAGCGAAGCGTCATTTTTTCACCATAACTGCTACATCTTCTGGCACCCACCACCGCCACCGACGGGATTCCCTCCTGTGGCATCTCCCCGATAAAAAAGAGTGCATACGGCATTCCCGCAAGTTCTTCAAGCCGCTTCGGATAATTTTTCTGGCCACGGACTGCCATCTGAATTCCCCGGTCTACCGCTTTTTGATACGCTTCCCTCCAGTTCCTTTTTTTCTTACTTTCTTTCAGGATCTCCCACTCTTTTTCTGTAATTGTCTGTTCTCTGATTCCTTTTTCTTCTATATAATAGACTGCTTCCGCAGATCCGTTTTTTCTGCATAATTCACACTTCCTGCCACCGGTGATTCCTTCCACACACGCCAGCCAATATGTATACCACATTTCACTCATTTCTCTTATCCCCAGTATTCTTTATCCATAACCCGATACCCCAGTGCCTCTCGAAGTGTCGCAAGATCGATCTCCTCCTTTTCCTCCAGATCTGCGATTGTCCGTGCCACCTTCAACACCTTATGATAGCTCCTCACCGTCAGGTTCATCACTTCATAAGCCTGGCGCATCATCCGTTCTTCCTCTTTCCCAAGATGACAGTATTTTTCAATTTCATTTTGTCCCATCTGTACATTTTTTGTCAGCTTTTCTTCCCGAAAACGTTCCATCTGACGCATTCTTGCAAGCATCACTTTTTCCCGCATGGCTCTGGAATCCATCCCTGTTCCCTTTCCGGTCAGTTCTTCATATTCGACCTTGGGTGCCTCCATGCAGATATCAATCCGATCCAGAAACGGCTGGCTCAACTTTCCCTGATAATTCCGGATCTGCCCGGGCGTACAGGTGCATTGGGGACCAGGAGCCATTCCACAGGGACATGGATTCGTTGCAGCAACCAGCATAAAGTCTGCCGGAAAAATATAAGCTCCCTGCTGCCTTGCCAGATGAATGCATTTTTCTTCCAGCGGCTGCCTGAGCACCTCCAGAACACCTCTTGGGAACTCCGCCAGCTCATCCAGAAAAAGGACACCTCCATGCGCAAGTGTTGCTTCTCCCGGCGATGGGATTCGTCCGCCTCCGATGAGTGCTGCCCGCGTCACGGTATGATGGACCTCCCGGAACGGTCTCTTCCAGATCAGCGGATTCTCTCTTTTAAGCAGTCCCGCCGTACTGTAAATCCCCGTGATCTCCAGACTTTCTTCACGGTCAAGCGGTGGTAGTATCGTCGGAATTCGTTTGGCAAGCATTGTCTTTCCGGAACCAGGCGGACCGACATAAAGCAGGTTATGTCCTCCTGCCACTGCCACCATCGTCGCTCTTTTTACTGCTTCCTGTCCCTGAATATCACTATAATCTATGTCCCATTCTTCCATTCCATGAGCCTCTTCCTGATCAGGTTTCTCCATCTGAGGCATATACTCACCCTTCAGCCATCTGCATACCTCTTCCAGAGTCTCTGCCCCAAAAATCTGTATTCCCTGCGCCAGCCTTCCCTCATCCTCATTTGACTTCGGAATCACACAGCACCTAAAGCCAGCCCTCTTTGCTTCCAGAACAATCGGAAGGATTCCCTCTACCGGCTGTAGCGTTCCATCCAGTCCGAGCTCCCCTGCAAGTAAAATATCCTCCACTGCTTTTTCCGGGAAAATCCCCATTGCCCCAAGTACTGCAACTGCAATTGGAAGATCAAATACAGATCCCTTCTTGCGGACACATGCCGGCGACAGATTGATCACAATCTTTTTCGCCGGCATGGTATAACCGGCATTGCGCATGGCAGTTCTTACCCGTTCTGCTGCTTCCTTTACCTCAGAAGACAGATATCCCACCATATGAAACATTGGAAGTCCGTTCCCTGCATCTGCCTCTACCTGCACAAATTCTACTTTCAGCCCCAGAATCGTTGCCGAATGTACCTTATAAAATCCCATATTAAATTCACCCTTGCCTTTCCCCGGCAAAAGTTCAGAAGTTTTATTTCAGAAAATATATGGCGAAATGCCATGAGCGATTTGCTAAAAGAAAACCGATATCTTTTAGAAAATGTATCCTTATGATAGTATGGGGATGGGATTTTGTCAAGATGAGTTGGAGGAAATTTTTGTACGAGCAGGTTGTGAGGTCGTCGTGGGAAAATCATCTCTTTCGATTCCATTGTGCAAACCATTCCGAGAAGCCTCTGAAAGCGAAAATTGTGTCAGCAATGGCTTCCACAATTTTTGAGTCTTCTCTCCATTGCACAATAAGTGAATCGAAAGAGATGATTTTCCCACGACGACCACTGTACTTTACTGGCAAAGTTTTGCCTTGATGTATCATAGATGGGACAAAATGCCACTGCACAGGTGGGATGGAACCCTGTGTGCAGTGGCATTTTCTAAATAAGCATTATTTGCTTAATCTTTGTTTCATGTATTCGTTGGCGTTTAATTCCAGGGTGTCTTCCAGTGGCGCAAGTGGTTCTATTTGACCGTATTTGCGTTCTAGGGCAGTTTGTAATATAAAATCACAGAGTACCGGGTTCTTTGGTAAAAGGGAGCCGTGTGAATAGGTTCCGAAGACATTTTTGTAGCGGGCTCCTTCGGTTTGGTCTTCTCCGTTGTTGCCGTAGCCTTTGAGCATTTTGCCGAGTGGTGATACGCCTTCACCCAGGTAGGTCTTGCCGGAATGATTTTCAAAGCCGACTACGACAGCTCCACTGCTCTCCGGGAGGGTCTCAAACATATAATTGCCGATCATACGCTCTTTTGATCCAACGGTATGAATGTTGATCGCGCCGGTAAAATCGAGCTGGACACCATCCCAGGTCTTATAATACTGGCCAAGCATCTGATAGCCTCCGCAGATTGCGAGGAAGATCTTTTCATCTTCCACGGCAGCGCGGATCTCTGCTGCTTTTCCGGTCCCCAGGTCTTTCAGAAGGACTTCCTGTTCAAAGTCCTGACCTCCGCCGATGAAGAAAATATCATAGCGGTTTGCATCCAGCGCCTCTCCGATCGAGCAGCCTTCTACATTGACCTTGATTCCACGATCCTCCATACGGCGTTTCATTGTGATGATGTTGCCCCGGTCTCCATACAGATTAAGGATGTCCGGGTAAAGATGACAGATATTCAGTTCCATAATTCCCTTTCCTCCTTATTCGTAAAATGCCTTGATATCGGTATGCTTGCTGATCTCACCGCGCAGGTCAAACATAGCGGTATAAGTCGGCATAATAAATGTCGGTGTCTCATCCGCTCCGATTGCTTCTAAAAGGTTCTCATAGTCACGGATCACTTCAATCCGTCCAGTGTCAAATCCTGCATATTTCAGGCGTAGCGCCATATCATCTGCACGGACTCCGGATACCAGAATACGGGTAAAGCGTGCGCTCTGGCGGGCAAGTGCTTCAAAATCCACATCCCAGATCCAGCTGATATCGGTTCCATCTGCATAACGGTCGTTCAGAAGGAACGCAATCTTGCACTCTTCCTCATCATTAGAGATCTGGTTGATGACCTGATTGTACCCTGCCGGGTTCTTGACAAGCATCATACGTGCTTTAGACTTGCCAAGTTCAAACTGTTCCGCACGTCCGAAACCACACTCAAATCTACTGAGTGCATCAACTGCTGTGTCTTCATCGATTCCAACAATCTCCGCAGCCGCAACACAAGCTGCCGCATTGTAAATATTGTAACCTCCCGGAAGATTAATGTGCACATCATGGCTATGCCCGAATGCATTTAACACGATATCCGAAGAATCTGCTCCGGTACGCACTACCTGCGTCACGCCAACCTGCGGTGTCTGCCGGTGATATCCACATTTCGGACAGCGGAAACCGCCAAGATGGCTGTAAGTTCTGTAATCGTATTCATATTCTGTCTTACAATGAATACAGTACACTGCATCAGACAATTCAAACGCTGTCTCTTTGTAAATCGGCACATCCACCCCGAACCATACAACCTTATTCGGTACATCATCTGCAAGAGATGACGTCAATGAACAGTCCGCGTTCAGGCACAGGGTTGCATCCGGTACGTGGGTAATTCCTTCGCGGATTGCATTCAACGTGTGGGTGATCTCCCCATATCTGTCCAACTGGTCACGGAAAATATTGTTGACTACCAGACACTCTACCGGCAGCATCTCACTGGTCTTGCGGAACGCTGCCTCATCGCACTCGATCAGTGCGTGTGTGTAGGAACACTTGCCAGAAAGACTGCAGTGCTGTGCAAACACCGTAATGATCCCGGTCAGAAGATTGGCACCGGATTTATTTGCGAAGTACTTATATCCGGCTTCTTCAAATGCCTGCTCGATCATACGGGACGTGGTCGTCTTTCCATTGGTTCCGGTCACTACCGTAACCTTCACCCCACGTGATAATTCCTTTAAAATATCTTTGTCAATTTTTAATGCGATCTTGCCCGGCAGGTTCGTTCCGCCTCGTCCCATCCGCCGCAGGACTGCATTGGATGTCTTACAGGCAAGTACCGCTAATCTTGTCCTTATTCCCATAATTTTTTCCTTTTCTCTCGTAATCTCATTTCTTTTGTAAACCATATCTGCTACTACATGATTCAACGCTCATTATAACGCATTTTCAGACGTACCACAAGCGCAAAATAACCCGAATGGAAAAGCACAGAACATTTCACTTTTACATACAATGTTAGTAACTCTATTTTGAGGTAATCGTATTGAAATCCTTTCCTCCGCCTCTTACTCCAAAAGAGGAATCCGAGCTTCTGAGACGCAGTGCAGACGGTAACAATGAGGCCCGTCATATTCTGATCGAGCGCAATCTCCGTCTGGTCGCTCATGTCATAAAAAAATATCAGCATCTGGAGGACGATACAGAAGATCTTCTGTCCATCGGAACCATCGGTCTTATCAAAGCAGTTTCCACCTTTAACCCGGACAAAAAAGCCCGGCTTGCCACCTACGCCTGCCGCTGCATCGAAAATGAACTTCTGATGATGCTGCGCACCAAGCGGAAGAGTAACCGGGAAACCTCCCTATACGAACCGATCGGTACAGACCGGGAAGGGAATGAGATCT
Organism: Coprococcus sp. AF102-57; assembly: GCF_027686195.1. NCBI lineage: Bacteria > Bacillati > Bacillota > Clostridia > Lachnospirales > Lachnospiraceae > Coprococcus > Coprococcus sp. AF102-57. The sequence continues at coordinate 216,810 of NZ_JAQCSY010000001.1, forward strand.
GCCTGTATGATGTCATCGAATCTGATGAAGAAGATGCCTGTATGCAGCTTGCCCTGAAAAATGATATTTCTCTTCTCTATGAAAAACTGGAATCCGTTCTCACCGACCGCGAACAGCTGGTACTGAAAAAACGCTACGGTCTTTATGGTGAAAAAGAATATACCCAGAAAGAAGTTGCAGCTTCTCTTGGCATCTCACGTTCCTACGTTTCGCGAATTGAAAAAGGGGCGATCCAAAAACTCCGCCCCTGCTTTCTTCCTTCTCATTTTTAATTTTTGCCGGTCTAGATCCTGTCTGTCCATTTTAAAATTCATGATGCTTCTTTCACACCGGCAGACAGGACACTCTACTCAAACATTCCTATACCAAAAAGCAGAATGCCAAGTCCCAGAAAGACGCTACTTACAAGCACAAGCCCCAGCAGAGTTTTCTTTTTCTCTCTTGGCAGAAGTCCCCTGTCGTATCCCGGCTGTCCTTTATGGATCAGGTAATTCCCCGCATAAATCAGAAACGGTCCTGCCGAAGCATAAATAAAATACACCGCCACCGTCACAAGCAAAATGCCTGTCGATGCCATAGCTTCTGCACTTTCCATCTGCTTTGAAGCCACACTGGAAGTAAGCTGTAAAAGCAATGTCGGTAACGCATTATTGATCAGATGGAAGAACATGTTATAAAACATGTTATCCGTCTCGGCAAGCAGATATCCCATGGCGATTCCAAGCATCGCTGTCGGCACAAACCGCCAGAAACTTCCATGAAATGCACCGAACACTGCTGCACTGATCAGAATTGCCGGCCATGGACTCCTAAAGCCACGAAAACAGCTGAAAAGCCCGCCTCTGAATGCTATTTCCTCAAAAATCGCCGGCGTGACACAGATCAGAAGAAATGCAAGTCCAAACGGCAGTCCACCGGATAATTCACTCACACTTTCTGTAGCCCCACTCATCTGCTCCGGAAATACATAAAGCAGGATCGATGTCGGAATCATCGTGATCAGAAGGGTTCCGATCCACATCAGCAATGTTCCGACAGTCTTTGCGATCGTCGGTCTGTGAAATGGGAATGCACGCTTTACGTCTTCCCTGAAAAGCACTACTATTCCAAGTGCCAGCACTGCAAGAAGACCCTCATACATTGGAATTCCCCACTCACCAAAATAATAGACACAAAATCCGGAAAGCCAGAATATATCCACGCCGTACAGAAGGATCAGTACGATCGCCGCATATGGCTTCCACGTTTTTTTATTCATCTGCTTCCTCTTTTCTTCTGAGAATATCGTACTTGTCAGCCCTACCGGACAGTTCTACATACAGTACCTGCTTCGGATGTGGTGCACTCTCCTGTTCTTCTCCTTCTTCATTTACGATCCGTTTTACCTGAACCTCCACGTTATCTCCGTTCGGTTTCATGATCTCAATCGTCTCGCCCACCGAAAATTTATTTCTCTGTTCGATCTTCACCATACCGTCTTTAATCTCTTCTGTGATTCCAAGATATGTGTACTCCCGGATATAGGTGTTGCTGTCATAAATCTGTGCCTCTTCCGATGGTTTTCCAAAGAAAAATCCAGTTGTAAACTGCCGATAGGTACAATTCGAGATCTGGTCCAGATACCACGGCATATTCTTCCTGTAAAGCTCCGGATCTTTCTGATAATCATCAATTGCTTTCCGATATGTTCTCGCTACAGTTGCCACATACAGAGCCGTTTTCATTCTTCCTTCGATCTTGAAGCTGTCAATCCCCGCATCGATAAGCTCCGGAATATGTTCGATCATACAGAGATCTTTTGAATTGAAAATATACGTTCCTCTCTCATTTTCATAAACCGGCATATATTCTCCCGGACGGGTTTCTTCCACAACAGAATATTTCCAGCGGCACGGATGGGTGCATGCGCCATGGTTTGCATCCCTGCCTGTAAAGAAATTACTGAGCAGACATCTTCCGGAATAAGAAATACACATTGCACCGTGTACGAATGTCTCAATCTCCAGATCATCCGGGATATGTGCACGGATTTCTTTGATCTCACGCATGGAAAGTTCTCTTGCAGATACAACTCTGCTCGCCCCTTGTCTGTACCAGAACATATAAGTTGCATAATTTGTATTATTGGCCTGTGTACTCACATGTCTTTCAATTTCCGGACATACTTCTTTTGCGATCTCAAATACACCCGGATCAGCAATGATCAATGCATCCGGTTTTATTTCCTTTAACTCTTTAAAATATTCCCGCACGCCTTCCAGATCGTAGTTATGTGCCAGAATATTTGCAGTTACATATACTTTTACATCATGCTCATGTGCAAACCGGATTCCTTCCATCATATCTTCTTTGGAAAAGTTCTTTGCCTTTGCACGAAGTCCAAATGCTTCTCCTCCAATATAAACTGCATCTGCTCCAAATACGACTGCAGTCTTCAACACTTCCAGGCTGCTTGCCGGTATCAATAATTCAGGATGTCTTGCCATTATTTTTTTCCTTTCTGTTACTGTTATCTCCTGTTTTTATTTTCGCACGCTCAGTGCCACTCCATCTCCCAGCGGAAGAATAGACGTCTCAAGCTCAGGATGATGTTTCAGAGTATACAGATACTCCCTCATCCGGCTATGGATCGTGCGGTCTCTTCTTTCCACCGCAAACCGTGACTCAATAATATCTCCGTCCTGCAACACATTATCCGTGATCAGGATCCCTCCCGGCACAAGGAAACGCATCACCTGTTCTAAATATGCCGGATATTGTCCCTTTGCGGCATCCATAAACACAAAATCAAATCCTGCATCATCCGGCATGCCTTTCATAATCTCCAGTGCATCACCTTCAAGCAGCGTAATTTTCTGTTCCATACCTGCCCTGGCAAAATTGTCTCTGGCAATTGGAATCCTTTTTTCGTAATTTTCGATTGTTGTAATGTGACATTCCTCCGGAGAATATTTTCCCATCAGAATTGCCGAAAATCCAACTGCTGTCCCAATTTCAAGAATCTTTACCGGACGTTTGATCTCCAGCATTACTTTCAGAAAACTTTTTGTCTCTTTGCGGATGATCGGAACCATGTCCGCAAGGGCTTCCTGTTCGATCTCATCGAGAACGGGAATGTCCGCGCTTTCCAGAGAATGGAGGTAAGTCGTAAGTCGTTCTTCTACTATCATATCTTCCTCTTTTCTTCCAAGGGAATTCTTATCCTATACATTTATCATAGAAGCGCAGACAAAGTTTATTTTCTTTTCAACTCTGACTGCGCTTCTTTATGCAGATATCTTCGCATCTGCTTATTTTCATAAAAATGCCACAGGCATCTTTATATTATACATCCATAATGATCGGAAGGATCATTGGTTTTCTCTTGGTTCTTTTCCAGATAAAGTCATTCATTGTGTCGCGGATCACAAGCTTAATCTTGCTCCAGTCAGCATGACGGCTCATCAGACATTTTTCAACCGCTTCCGTAACAACCTTCCGTGCCTCTTCCATCAGGCTTTCAGATTCACGTACATAAACAAATCCACGGGATACGATATCCGGTCCGGCAAGAAGTTGGTTGGTACGCTTTTCCAGTGTCAGAACGACAATCAGGATTCCGTCTTCTGCCAGATGCTGACGATCACGCAGAACAATATTACCGACATCGCCAACACCGAGTCCATCTACCAGGATTTCTCCTGTGTGTACCTTATCTACAACTTCTGCGCTTTCATCATCCAGTGCAAGTACATCGCCTGACTTGAGGATGAAAATGTTGTCCTTCGGAATCCCAAGAGATTTGGCAATACCTGCGTTCGCTTTCAGATGACGGTATTCTCCGTGAACCGGAATTGCATATTTTGGTTTTACCAGTGAATAGATCAGCTTCAGCTCTTCCTGGCACGCATGTCCGGATACGTGCGTATCCTGGAAAATAACATTCGCTCCCTTTTCAGAGAGTTCATTAATGATATTCGATACCGCTTTTTCATTACCCGGGATCGGATTAGAGCTTAAAATGATCGTGTCACCCGGCATGATCGATATCTTCTTATGGATATCTGCTGCCATACGTGACAGAGCCGCCATAGATTCTCCCTGGCTTCCGGTTGTGATGATCGTTGTCTTCTCTCTTGGATAGTTTTTCAACTGATCTGTCTCGATCAGCGTATTCTCCGGCACATTCAAATAGCCAAGCTCTGATGCAACCGAAATGATATTTACCATACTGCGGCCTTCTACAACTACTTTACGTCCATACTTGTAAGACGTATTGATGATCTGCTGTACACGGTCTACATTCGAAGCGAAAGTTGCTACAATAATTCTTGTATTGGAGTGTTCGGCAAAAAGCCGGTCAAATGTAGCTCCCACTGTCCTTTCTGACTGTGTAAAACCAGGTCTCTCTGCATTGGTACTGTCTGACATCAATGCCAGTACCCCTTTCTTGCCAATTTCTGCAAAACGCTGCAGATCAATCGCATCACCAAATACCGGTGTATAATCTACCTTAAAGTCTCCGGTATGCACAACAATACCTGCCGGCGAATAGATTGCCAGTGCCGATGCATCCTGGATACTGTGGTTCGTCTTGATAAATTCAATTCTGAATTTTCCAAGATTGATCGACTGTCCATGGCGCACTACTTTTCTTTTAGTTGAGCGGAGAAGATTGTGCTCTGTAAGCTTTTTCTCGATAATTCCCATAGTCAGCTTTGTTGTATAAATCGGCAGATTAATCTCTTTAAGCACATAAGGAAGCGCTCCAATGTGATCCTCATGTCCATGTGTGATCACAAAACCCTTCACCTTATCCGCATTGCTCTTAAGGTAACTGATATCCGGGATTACAAGATCGATTCCCAGCATATCATCTTCCGGGAACGACAATCCGCAATCTACTACAATAATACTGTCTTCATATTCAAAGGCAGTGATATTCATTCCGATCTTTTCAAGGCCTCCAAGCGGAATGATCTTAAGTTTTGAGTTGCTTTTTTTCTTCAATCTCACACCTCCATATATTTTTATGTATCTCATCCGTACATTTAATTATCGTAAAATTCGGAGTCCGCCTCTGTGTGCGAACCCCGTTCTTATCTGTCAGAAATATTCTTTTGACAGTTCCGTCTACACTTCAATCTCCACATCCTCCAGAAGCTCTTCGAACACCTTGAGTACGGCATTAAGCTCTACTTCCTCTTCTACCATCTCATAAACGCTGTCCTTCTCTTCCGGCGCACTTGTATCCTTCAAGATCAGGCACTCTGCATCATCCTCTTCTGAATCTGCAACCAGAAGGTAAGTCACTCCATTCAGTCTGGTCTGCTCCACAACAAAAAATTCTTCTGCTTCGCCGCCTTCTCCGCATGTAAACGTTAATTTTTCATTCTTCATATACTTTCCCCTTATCGTCTGATTGTATTCCAAAGCCTGTTACTTTTGCATACCCAGAGAGTCCAGATATCCCTGCAATATAAATACAGCCGCGATCTGATCCACATACTGCTTGCGGTTCTCCCGTCTTACGCCGGATTCCATAAGTGTCCGTTCCGCTTCCACCGTTGTAAGGCGCTCATCCCACATCACGATCTCAATGCCGGTACGCCGCTTCAGCATCTCTCCAAATTCCAGTGCCTTCTCTGCCCGTTCTCCGATATCATTATTCATATGTTTTGGAAAACCGATCACAAACTTCTCTACTCCATATTCGGTTGCAAGGCTCTCAATCCTTGCCAGTGTCTTCCGAAGCTTGTTCTCGTCCTTCCTCGTAACCGTCTCCACTGCCTGTGCCGTAATCCCCAGAGGATCACTTACAGCAACACCTACGGTCTTCGTACCATAATCAAGTCCCATTATCCGCATCATATCTTCAACCTACAGTTCATGTCTGATATAAGCTTTTAATAATTCTTCTACTATCTCATCCCGCTCAACCTTCATCACAAGGCTTCTTGCTCCGTTATAGCTGGTAATGTATGTAGGATCACCGGACATAATGTATCCTACAATCTGATTCACCGGATTATATCCTTTTTCCACCAGAGCATTATATACAATTTCCAGAATATCTTTTGCCTGGATCTGTGGTCCTGTCTCTACCTGAAAAAATTGTGTATTCGTTATATCTTTCATCTTACGACCTCCAATACTTCATATTCATTTTAATATAATCTATACAAAAATTCAATGCATAATTTGTGAAAGTGAAGTAAGTTCTATCTCTTTTAACTGATTGGTCCACCGGTCTGCCTGTTCCGGTTCGCATGGAACCCCAATCCGCAGATATTCCTTGGTGTGCCCTGTGACATAATTTTTCCCATCACGCTCTGTCATCTCTTCAAATAGAACTTCCACCTTTTTTCCAAGCCATCCTTCTTCATAGCGCTGCATTTTTTTGCGGTTCAGTTCCAGCATGATATTGCTTCTTCGCGTTTTTTCATGTTCCGGGATCTGCCCGTCCATCTTCGCAGCCTTCGTTCCCTGGCGCTTTGAATACTTAAATATATGAGTCTCATAAAAATTGATGCTGTCTACAAAGTCCCGGGAGGCTTCAAATTCTTCCTCTGATTCCTGCGGGAATCCTACGATCACATCGGTTGTCAGTGCCGGATTTTCAAAATACTTCCGGAGAAGCTCACATTTTTCCCGATATTCTGCCGCATCATATCTGCGGTTCATCCGTTTCAGGGTTGCATCACATCCGCTCTGCAGAGACAGGTGAAAATGCGGACATATCTTCGGCAGGCAAGCCAGTTCTTTTGCAAATTCTTCCGTCACGATACGCGGTTCCAGAGAACCCAGACGGATCCTTTTGATCCCTTCAACTCCATGTACCGCGCGGATCAGATCCAGGAGTCCTTCTGTCTGCTTTCCATTTTCATCTTTCCATTCCAATCCGTAAGAACTGAGATGGATTCCGGTAAGCACCACTTCCTGATACCCATGTTTCGCAAGTGTACGCACCTCTTCCACTACATCTTCCTTCTTCCTGCTGCGCACGCGTCCTCTCGCATAAGGAATGATGCAGTAGGTACAGAACTGGTTGCAGCCATCCTGTACTTTCAGATATGCCCTTGTATGCTCTGCTGTCCGGGAAAGATGGAGGCTCTCATACTCGAAGGTATGGTTAATGTCAATGACCTCCTGCATCTGTTCCGGAATGTCTTCTTTAAAATATTCTTCCAGAAGGCGGATCAGATCCTTTTTTTTATTATTCCCGATTACAATATCTATATTCTCATCCAGCTCACCCATATCCACCTGCGCCTGCACATAACAGCCGGCCGCTACGATCACTGCATCAGGATTCTGTTTTCGGGCACGATGGATCATCTGTCTGGACTTGCGGTCTGCCATATTCGTCACCGAGCAGGTATTGATCACATAGACATCTGCCAGATCATGAAACGGTACGATCTCATATCCGTTCTTTTCCAGCAGTTCCTGCATCGCTTCTGTTTCATAAGCATTTACCTTACAGCCCAGGTTGTGTAATGCTGCTTTTTTCATAAATTCATCCTACTTTCAATATTTATAACATTTAACGAAAATTTCATTCATTCTTCGGCGTTTTGTTCCTTGACTTTTTTATGTATAACTTTTAATATAACTATAGAAAATGAAATCAAGGAGGTGTGTTTTCAATGAAAACCGTACAAATTTCTTTAAATTCTATCGACAAAGTAAAATCATTCGTAAACGAAATCACAAAATACGATTACGATTTTGACCTGGTATCCGGAAGATATGTGATTGATGCAAAATCTATCATGGGTATCTTCAGTCTTGATCTTTCTAAACCGATCGATCTGAACATCCATGCTGAGAACCAGGATGCTGATAACATCATCGAACTTCTGAAACCATACTTAGTATAATAGAATGCGAAGTATCAGGACGCAGTACATTTTCTGTACTGCGTCCTTTCTTTTTTTGAGGAGAGCCTGAAAAAGCTCCCCTTTTTCTTTTATTATTTTACGATGATCGTCTCCACAGTATTCACTGCTTCTGCAAACAGTTCATCAATCTTTTCACTTAAGTTTTCTTCTGATTTGCGGATCACTTCTACATTCGGTTTGGTTACCGGATGTTTTGCCACGAAGATCGTACAACAGTCTTCGTATGGAAGAATGGAAGTCTCATAGGTTCCGATCTTCTCTGAAATATCTACGATCTCTTGCTTGTCAAACCCGATCAGTGGCCGATATACCGGCAATGTACATACATCGTTGGTTGCCATCAGGCTCTGCATGGTCTGGCTTGCCACCTGTCCGATACTTTCACCGGTAATAAGTCCCAGGCATCCGTCTTCTTTTGCAAAATGCTCTGCAATCCGCATCATATAACGGCGCATGATGATCGTCAGTTCATCATGTGGGCATTTTTCATAAATATAAAGCTGGATATCGGTAAAGTTGACTACATGCAGCTTGATCGGTCCTGTATATTTGGAAACCTGCTTTGCAAGATCCACTACCTTCTGTTTGGCCCTCTCGCTGGTGTACGGCGGTGCATGGAAATAGGTTGCCTCCAGTCCGACGCCACGTTTGGAGATCATATAACCTGCAACCGGACTGTCGATTCCACCGGAAAGCAGAAGCATCGCGGTTCCATTGGTCCCGATCGGCATACCGCCAGGTCCCGGAATGATCTCGGAATAGATATAAATCTCTTCTCTTACCTCTACATGAAGCAGTACATCCGGGTGGTGTACATCTACCCGGATTTCCGGGAATGCATACAGAATAGCTTCTCCGAGGTCATAATTGATCTCCATTGATTTCTTCGGATAGGTTTTCTTTGCACGACGGGACTCTACCTTAAATGTGATATTCTTATCCGGATAAACCTCATCCATGTATGCGATCACATCTTTTTTCAGTTCTTCAAATCCTTTATCCTCTACGCGGACAACCGGACAGATCCCTACAATTCCGAATACTCTTTTCAGAGCTTCTACCACTTCATCTCCGTCATAATCTCCGTCACAGTCCACATAAACTCTTCCCTGTGCTTTATAAGTATGGAACAATCCGTCCAGGTCCTTTAATGAATGCCTGATCTGTCTTACCAGCGCATCCTCGAACATATAACGGTTCTTTCCTTTGATTCCGATTTCTCCATATTTTATCAAATAAGTCTGAAACTTCATTCTTTCCTCCTAATGGCGTGTGTACTTTCTAAGCATCGGTACACAATTATATAATGTTTCCAGCGTATAGTCAATTTCTTCTTCTGTAGTAAATTCTGACATACTGAATCTGAGCGTTGCGTCCAGATATTCTTTTCCGGCTCCGATTCCCTTTAACACTCCGCTGATCGCCGGATGGTTGGATGCACATGCCGAACCGGATGATACATAAATCCCCTTCTCTTCCAGTGTATGAAGAAGAACCTCACTCCGGATTCCTGCAAATCCCACACTGATGATATGTGGTGCACTTGTTTCATCATAAAGCCCGTGGATCACAGTATGATCGATTTTCTGTACCCCTTCGATAAAGTGCTGTTTCAAGGCACGCATATGTGCCACCTTTTCATCCAGGTCTGTGTAAATCGTCTTTGCTGCCAGCCCGATTCCTGCAATCCCCGGTACATTTTCTGTTCCGGAACGCATGTTTTTCTGCTGCTCGCCTCCGAAAATGATCGGTTTTACTTTTGCTTTTTCATTGATATAGATAAAACCGATTCCCTTCGGTCCATGGATCTTATGTCCGCTTACAGAAAGCATATCGATTCCCATCTTTTTCGGGTAAATCTTATATTTTCCAAATCCCTGTACTGCATCCACATGGAACAGGATATTTTTATTATAAGCCTTTACGATCGCAGATGCTTCTGCAATCGGCTGAACCGATCCCACTTCGTTATTCACATACATGACCGATACCAGGATCGTCTCGTCACAGAGCGCTTCCTTTAACGCATCCAGGCGGATCCGTCCATACTCATCAACCGGAAGATAGGTCACACGATAGCCCTCCTCCTCTTCCAGGTAACGCATGGTATTGAGAATTGCCGGATGTTCAATTGAACTGGTGATCAGATGCTTGCCGGCACGGTGATTGGCACGTGCACCTCCGATCAATGCAAGGTTGTCACTTTCTGTTCCACCGGATGTGAAATAAAGTTCCTTTTCCTGCACCTTCAGAATCTTTGCAAGTGTCTCCTTCGCCTCACGGACATACGCTTCTGCATCCACACCTTTTTTATGCATGGAGGATGGATTGCCGTAATCCTCACACATCACTTTTCCGACTATATCCCGAACACACTCATAGGCTCTCGTTGTTGCTGAATTATCCAGATAAACTTCCATTTTTCTTTGTCTCCCAAACACTTCTTCTCTTTATCTTATGCAGTTCTTTGCCTGCCGGTCTACTGTTCCAGTTCAAACATCAGTACAGCAAGCGTTGCAAGTCCGGCTGTCTCTGTCCGCAGGATCCGCCTGCCCAGGGTGATGACCTTCGCCCCCATACTGACTGCTGCATCAACTTCTTCCGGTTCAAATCCACCCTCTGGTCCGATAAAAATCCCAACAGACTGTCCACTTTTAATCTGGCGGATCACTTCTCTTGTCACTTCCATACCACCTGCAAGTTCATACGGAAGCAACGTCACATCAAGCTCTTCTGCCATTTTCAGTGCTTCTTTATAAGAAAGCGGCATGGTAACTTCCGGGATCCGGCTTCTTCCGGCCTGCTTTGCCGCACTTTCTGCGATGGAATTCCAACGGTCTGCTTTTTTCGCTGCTTTCTTATCATCCAGACGAACAACAGAACGCTTCATTGCTACAGGAATCACCTGATACACGCCAAGCTCCACCGCTTTTTGCACGATCAGCTCCATCTTGTCGCTTTTGGGAAGCCCCTGGAAAAGATACAGCTTTGACGCCGGTTCCGTGTCCGCTTCCATCTCTTCCAGAATATGCAGAACCGCCGCATCTTCTTCATAGGCTTCCACCTCGCACAGATAGGTTCTGCTTTCTCCGTCACTGATTTCAGCCTTTTCATGCAGCTTCATCCGGAGCACATTCTTCATATGATTAACATCTCCGCCTTCAATCCGGATCTTATCTCCGGAGATCTGCTGTGGTGTTACAAAAAAATGATGCATCTTTTCTGACCCTCTCTGCCTACGCTTTCGTTTCTTTTCTCGCTGTTACAGATACCCATTCTCCCTGATGATGAACCTCCAGGACCGTGAGTCCTGCTGCCTCTACCGCTGCTTTTACCGTCTCCTCCTTGTCTTCGATGATACCACTTGTCACGTAGATACCACCGTCTTTTAACTGGTTCACGATCACCGGTGTCAGCGGCACCAGTACATCTGCAAGAATATTCGCCACAACGATATCATAGCATCCATAACCAACTTTATCCTGGACCGCTTTATCATCAATGATATTTCCGATCATTACTTCGTATTTATCCTTTGAAATACCGTTGACTTCCATATTTTCATAGGTTGCATCAATCGCACACGGATCCAGGTCTGTTCCTACAGAATACTTTGCACCGAACATCAGCGCCAGCATTCCAAGAATTCCACTTCCGCATCCTACATCCAGAATTCTGGTGTCCTCTGTCACATATTTGCGGAGCTGACGGATGCAGAGCTGTGTGGTCTCATGCATTCCGGTTCCGAATGCAGTTCCCGGATCGATATGCACGATCATCTTGCCTTCATCTTCCGGCTTTACTTCTTCCCAGGACGGAATGATCAGGATATCATCCACATAGAACTGGTGAAAATATTTTTTCCAGTTATTGACCCAGTCCACATCCTCTGTCTGGGATTCTTCTATCGTTCCTTCACCTACTTCCACATAGGCACGCATATCTTCCAGTTCATTTTTCACAGCTTCCAGAAGACTTTCTTTATCTTCATCTTCTTCCAGATAGAAACTGATATATGCGATGCCGTCATTGATTCCTGTCTCCGGAAGGATATCAACAAACATCTGCTCTTTTTCCGCCTGTGTCATCGGAATCTTATCCTCAATCTCGATTCCCTGTACACCAAGGTCCATCAGCATACTACTGACAATGTCTTCTGCCTCGGTTGTTGTCTTTAATCTGAATTTATTCCACTTCATATTGGTTCTCCTTTTATTGTTGTCCAAGCAAATAATCAATAAACTGCTGTGCAGTACGTCCGCTTAATCCACCATGGCTCAATTCCCATTTGTTTGCCTCCAGAAGAAGCTTTTCCTCTTCCATCTCGACACCGTAACGATCTGCAAGCGTGGTGACAATCTTCTGGAATTCTTTTTTATCCGGTTTTCCAAAATAAATAGTCACGCCGAATCTTGCTACCAGCGAAAGTTTCTCCTGTACGGTATCATTGGTGTGCAGTTCTTCATCTCTGTCGGCTTTATCTTTGAATGTCTCACGTACCAGATGTCTTCTGTTGGAAGTTGCATAGATCAGAATATTATCCGGTTTCTTCTCCAGACCGCCTTCGATCACCGCTTTCAGATATTTGTACTCAATCTCGAATTCTTCAAAAGAAAGATCATCCATATAAATAATAAATTTGTAATTCCGGTTCTTGATCTGTGCGATCACATCATTCAGGTCTTTGAACTGATGCTTGTACACTTCGATCATACGAAGTCCCTGATCATAATATTGGTTCAGGATTGCCTTGATCGAAGAAGATTTACCGGTTCCGGCATCACCAAAAAGCAGACAGTTATTAGCTTTTTTACCCTTTACAAATGCCTCGGTATTATCGATCAGTTTCTTCTTGGCAATGTCATAGCCCACCAGATCGTCCAGATGGACGTGTGCGATCTTGGTGATCGGCACGATCTGTGCTCCTTCTTCCGTATGCTCAATACGGAATGCCTTGTGAAGTCCGAAAGTTCCCACTCCGAATTCTTTGTAGAACTGGGTTACAGTTGTCTTAAATTCTTCTGCATCATCTGTCTGCGCAAGAGCTTTGCTTAAGTCGCAGATCCGATCGCGAATCCTCTTGTTAAATACATGTCCCTTGGCATTGACCGGATGATAGTCCTCAATCAGTTCCAGACTGTCTGTACCGAGCTTTTCACCCATCTCTTTCAGATCATATTCGAACAGTTCTTTGAAAATCTGAAAATCATGAAGGGCTGCTTTATTGACGCTTCCCTCTACCTCTCCTACCACTTCGCAGGCTGTACTGTAAGCATTCTCACTGTTGGCAAGCAGGAAGGTCAGGAAGGTATGCCAGAGGTTTCCTTCAAATCCATAGTTTGCAGCCAGTTCGATCAGCTCATTTAAATTTTCGAAAAGAAGGCTCTTCAAATCCTCTTTATTATAATAATCATTATCTGCATTGTCGATCAGAAATGTCATGTCCCGAAGCAGATCTTCATGTTCCATATAACGATATAATATCAGTTCATTTGTTCTCATAGCCGTGTCCTCTCTTTTTCAGTCTAATAATTTCCAAGGATTTTCAGGTTCAGTGCTTCTTCCCTGAGTCCACGGATCGCATTTTTCACTGCCGCATCTGCCAGATTTCCTTCAAAGTCCACAAAGAAACGATATTCCCATCTTTTTCCTTCTACCGGTCGGGATTCGATCTTTGTCATGTTCAGGTCATTGTAAATAAAATGGGAAAGCAGATGGTACAACGATCCACTCTCATGCGGTATTTCAAAGCAAATACTGATCTTGGATGCATTTTTCAGGAATACCTTCTGGTTCGTGACAATGATAAATCTTGTACTGTTGTCAGATTCGTCATTGATCTCTCTTGCCAGAATATCCAGTCCGTAAAGCTCTGCTGCATATTCGTTGCAGACAGCTGCCTGCGTGGTATCCTGGTCTTCCATCATCTTCTTGGCCGCCATAGAAGTATTGGCAACACTGATCTGCTGCCAGGTTCCGTGTTCATCCAGAAAATGGGATGTCTGCATCAGTCCTTGTGGATGTGAATACACTCTTTCAATGCTGGAAAGTGTAGTTCCTTTCACTCCGGCAAGCATATGCTTAATCGGAAGGACCGTCTCTCCTACAATGTAATTTTCAAATTCCACCAGAAGGTCATACACCTGTGTCACCGGACCTGCGGAAGAATTTTCAATTGGAAGGACTGCATAATCTGCGCTTCCCTCTTCAATTGCTTCCATTGCATCACGGAATGACGGTACATGGAAGTTTTTCACATTTTTCCCAAAATATTTTAACATAGCTGCCTGGTTGTTGGCTCCTTCCACTCCCTGGAAAACCACACGTGCACCATCAAGATCCAGCTGATCCAGTCCGATAAAGGGAAGTCTTCCCAGAACTCCTTCCTCAGAAAGACGCTGATACTGCAGCTTTCTGCTCATGCTCATCAGCTGTTCAAAAAGCTCCCGGATCCCTTTTTTGTTAAAATCTGTGGACACCTTTTCCGCTACAGCTGCCAGTTTCTCATTCTCTCTTGTCTTATCAAATACTTTTCGTCCGTTCTTTATCTTATATTCTGCAACTCCTTCGCAGACCTTCATACGTCTCTCATAAAGCGTGGTGATCTGGTCATCGATCACATCCAGCTCTTTTCTCATCTCTTCCAGACTCTGCATCGTCCCACTCCTTATCGTTTTATCCTTATGTCTTCTTACGCTGACGTTACTAATTTTTCATTATAATATATTTTTTCTGTAAAATCTACATTTCTTCGCAAACCCGATCAGAAAAAACATGTAAAACTTTGTTGAAATAACCATGTTTTTGTTATATTATAGATAAAGAATATATGAACCCGCACATATTCTGCGGTTATTTTTAAGGAGGTTTCTTATGAGACATTTAATGAGTCCTTTAGATTTTTCTGTGGAAGAGCTCGATAAGCTTATGGATCTTGCAGGTGATATCGAAGCTCATCCGGAAAAATATGCACATGCTTGCGCAGGCAAAAAGCTTGCCACTTTATTCTATGAGCCAAGTACCCGTACCCGACTGAGTCATGAAGCAGCAATGATGAATCTCGGTGGTAATGTACTTGGCTTTTCTTCGGCAGCTTCCAGCTCTGCTACCAAAGGGGAAAGCGTAGCAGATACGATCCGTATGGTTTCCTGCTATGCAGATATCTGTGCGATCAGACATCCAAAAGAAGGTGCACCGATGGTTGCAGCGCAGCACTCTTCAATCCCGGTGATCAACGCAGGTGATGGCGGACATCAGCATCCTACACAGACACTGACTGACCTTTTAACCATCCGTTCTTTAAAAGGACGTCTGAATAATCTGAAGATCGGACTCTGTGGAGACCTCAAATTCGGTCGTACCGTACATTCTCTGATCAATGCCCTGGTGCGTTATGAGAACATCGAGTTTGTACTTATTTCACCGGAGGAACTCCGTCTGCCAGGTTATGTACGCAAAGACGTACTGGATAAGAAAAATATCCCATATACAGAAGTAGAACGCCTGGAGGATGCCCTTCCGGATCTCGATATCCTTTATATGACACGTGTTCAGAAAGAACGTTTCTTCAATGAGGAAGATTATGTCCGTATGAAAGATTTCTACATCCTGGACAAAGGGAAAATGGAACTTGCGCCAAAAGATATGCTGGTTCTCCATCCACTTCCGCGTGTCAACGAAATTTCTGTTGAAGTTGATGATGATCCAAGAGCTGTTTATTTCAAGCAGGTACAGTATGGTGTCTATATCCGTATGGCACTGATCTTGACACTTTTGGATATTCATGTAGATTAAGGGAGGCGAAAGACATGGTTGAAAATACACTGAACATTGGGAAAATTTCAGAGGGCTTCGTACTGGATCACATCCAGGCAGGAAAGAGCATGGATATCTACAAATATCTGAACCTGGACCAGCTCGACTGTTGCGTAGCCATTATTAAGAATGCAAAGAGTAACAAGATGGGAAAAAAGGATATTATCAAGATTGAGTGCCCGATCGATATTATTGATCTGGATATTCTTGGTTTTATCGATCACAATATTACGGTAAATATTATCGAGGATTCTAAGATCGTCGAGAAAAAAGATCTGAAGCTTCCGGCAGAGATCAAGAATGTGATCAAATGCCACAATCCGAGATGTATCACTTCGATCGAGCAGGGTCTGGATCATGTGTTTGTACTGACCGATCCGGAGAAAGAAGTGTATCGGTGCAAGTACTGTGAAGAGAAATATAATCGAAAGAAGTAGATTCAGCTTTTGAACCGTTAGGTAAAGGGACGCCGTGGGAAAATAAAATATCCTCTCCTGATTCTATATGCAAACCATTCCGATGAGCCTCTGGAAACGGAAATTATGTCAGCAATGGCTTCCATAATTTCTGAATATCATCTCCATTGCACATACATGAATCTGGAGAGGATATTTTATTTTTGATCTCCTTTGCACAGTAAGAAAGATAATTCCGGTATTTTTTTCTTCCTAAAAAACCATCATTTTGATTGTTTTCATTTTTAAATATAGTAAAAATATTTTACAGCTACAACAGCTTACGCCCTCGCGCAATCCATTATCATTTTCTCACACCTCTCATATCCAAGCTGTGAACTGTTGAGTGCCAGTGTATAATTAGCCGCCATCCCCCACTTCTGCTCTGTGTAATAATTGTAATTTGCTCTGCGGCGTTTATCCGTATCTTCCATCATTTTTACCGCTTCTGCTTCTGTAAGATCATACAGTCTGCAGATACGCTGTGCTTTTTCCGGCATATTTCCATGTATAAATACATTCAACACATCATCCCTCTCTTTCAGGATAAAATCTGCATTTCTGCCTATGATCACACAGCTTTCTTTTTCTGCAATTTCCAGAATTATTTTCTTCTGTGTTTCATAAACCATATCTTCTACCGATTTTCCTGTTATATCCCGTCCTGCAAACGCATACACAAATAAGCCCTTTTTCGGCGACAGTTCGGAAGTTTTCTGAATATATTCCTGGGAAAATCCAGACTGCTCGGCAATCTGAGTAATGATATTTTTATCATAATACGCAATTTTAAGCTTTTTTGCGACTTCCTCTCCTATAAAACGTCCACCACTTCCAAATTCTCTGCTGATTGTAATAATTTTTTTTGCCATTTTCGCTCCCTCCTTATTTCAGACTGTCTACTTTGTTCTTTTTCATTCTCTTTAAAAATACATATCCTACCAGACAAGCTACAAGCTCAGTAATTGGAAATGCCCACCAGATCAGTGAAACTCCCGCCTGACCGCTTCTGACAAAAATCGAAAAAAATCCCGCCAGCTGTAATATGATCACAAACTGTCTTAGCAGTGAAATCACAAGTGATTCAAAACCTCCATCCAATGCCTGATAGATTCCCTGATATGCCACATTGATTCCTGCAAAAAGAAAACTGATCGAGATAATTCTCATTGCTCCGAAAAAATATTCTCTTGACTGACCTGCGTTAAACAAGCTCGCAAATGCATCTGGGAAAATCTCTGTAATCACAATCCCTGCAATCATCAAAACTACCGTATAGATCAATCCATAACGGATTCCATCTCTGATTCGCTTTTTGCTTCCCATACCATAGGAAAAAGCGATGATCGGCGTAATCGCATCTCGTAGTCCAAATGCCAGGAAAAGTACAAACTGCTGGACTTTGTAGAACAAACCATATGCGGTCTGGGCTGCCGGGTTGAATTTTAAAATAAGATTCATGACATAGACCATGATCGACATCAGTGCCTGTGCAATAATTGCCGGAAGACCGATCGTATAGATTTCCTTTATAATTCCGGATTCTGGTTTCATATACTTTACACCGTGCTCAAATTCCTTATTTAATTTCATATGGAATACGAATAATAATATTGCAGATACAACCTGTCCGATAACGGTTGCATAAGCAGCACCACGCACTCCCATTTCCGGCACAGGTCCAATCCCGTAGATCATGATCGGATCAAGGATCATATTGACCACGGCTCCTACAACCTGACCGATCGTTGAATAAAGAGAACGTCCGGTTGCCTGTAACAACTTCTCAAATAATGAAAAGTAGATAATTCCAAAAGAAATCACGCAGCATATCCTCAGATAACTTGTTCCCATCGAAAGGACCTCCGGATCCACTGTCTGCGAGGAAATGTATGCTTTTACTCCAAAAATTCCGAACAACAGACATACTGCATAAATGATTGTTCCAAGGAACAGACTGTTTCCTGCAACCTTCGCTGCCTTTCTCGGATTTTGCTGCCCCAGCGTCCTTGCAAGAAGTGCATTGGTTCCCACACCGGTTCCGATTCCAACTGCTACCATCAGCATCTGAATCGGGAACACCAGTGTCAGCGCATTTAACGCCGCTTCACTTCCCACCTTCATGTTTCCGACAAAGGCACTGTCTACAATGTTATAGACCGCCTGTAATGCCATAGATAAGATCATCGGTATCCCCATCTGGATCATAAGCTTATTTACCGGCATCTCCCTCATCTTGTTACTTTCTGCCATTTTAACTTGCTCCTCCTTCTTCTAAAAAATAACTATGCCGCGGCACATAGTGCCTTTTATTTCATAAAAAATTCCGAAAGAACTTTTAATGAAATAAAAAAAGTATGTACTTATCTCATAAGTTGGACTTACGCTGATAAGCTACACACTTTTCCATGGCATTATTATAAAAAACAAAAAACGAGCAGCAAAACTGGATTTACGCTAGTTCGGCTACTCGTTCAATAATTTATTATATTGGGCGTTTTTCAAAAAGTCAAACAAAAATTTCAGAAAATTCTTTCTCCTATGAACCATTTTTATCATTTACAAAATTCGACATTTTTATCATTTACCTTTTATTCAACAACTTTTTATAAGAAAGATCAATGGCAAATGCCCCAAGCGGCGCTGTCAGTACGATCGCAAGTACTGCCACCGTAAGCACCATATCCCCGCAGGCAAATCCCAGCGAAAGCGGAATTCCTCCGATTGCCGCCTGCACCGTTGCTTTTGGTGTATATGCCATCATCACAAAGACTTTCTCTTTTCCACCAAGACTGGTTCCAAGCAGGCATACAAATACGCCAAGCATCCGGAACAGCAATGCGCCTGCAATCAAAAGCACTGCCTTAATTCCAACCTTTCCCAGATACCCGATATTGACCGTTGCTCCAACCAGTACAAACAGAAACACCTCTGCTCCAACCCACAATTTTCCGTATTTTATGGAGATTCTTTTTGCAACAGTCTCTCTTTTTCTCTGCAGTCCGATTCCGATAAACATAATTGCGATCAGCGCGGAAAATGTAATTGCAGTTGTCAGCCTGTCTTCGATCGTAACAAGCAAAAATGATATACTCAAAATAATCAGAACCTTTGAAGTATCCCGGATATGGACTCTTTTAAAGAAGTAGCCCAGCAAGGTTCCGGTAATCAGCCCTATTATGATTCCCAAAATGATCGATACCGGGATATTTACAAAACTGATAACGGAAGCTCCCTTTCCCTGCATCATCCCCACAAACGTAGAAAATAATACGATCACATAGACATCATCTACGGATGCCCCGGCAAGGATCAGTTGGGGGATTCCTTCCTTTACTCCGTATCCTTCCTCCATCATTTTTACCATTCTCGGCACTACAACCGCCGGTGAAACGGCTGCAAGAACTGCTCCCATAATTGCTGCTTCCAGCAAGCTGATTCCCATCAGTTTTGGTGCGAGTAAAAGCATTCCCAGAAGTTCAAAACTCGCAGGGACAAAACACATCATCACAGCAGACCTTCCAATCTTCTTCAAACCCGACAGATCCAGTCCAAGACCTGCCCTTGTTAAAATGATGATCAATGCAATTTTCCGAAGCTCGGATGAAATTCCAAGAATACTCCCGTCCAGCAGATTCAGGACATATGGTCCGAGAACCACACCGGTCGCTAACATTCCAAGCAAACCTGGCAATTTGATCTTCTGACAGATCCAACTCATACACATTCCAACAAGCAGGATCAGCGCAATACTTAATAACATAAAAAATACCTCCTATAGACGCAGAAAAAAGCTGAGACTTTCTGCGTGTCATGTAATCGCAGAAGTCATCAGCTTTTATAAGCGGTTTAAGCAATCTTGTTACTAAGGGAGAACCTCATTCCCTTTATTTTCTGTTGAAAGTGTAACATACCAGCTTCCATTTAGCAAGAAAATCTGGATTTTTGTTTTGCATTTTTCACCTGTAAGAAAATTACTGTTCCTTTTTCCTGTTCATATAGATAAAGAAAATCACATTCATAATTACCCCGACAGTCGTAGACACCGGTGCTGCCAGACCGATCTTTGTCAGGCTGGCGTTTGGCTGGATACTCATCACATAAGCGAACGGCAGACGTACCAGAAGTGTCTGGATCAGGCCCTGCGTCATAACCCATACCGTCTTATTATTTCCGTTAAAATATCCGATCATGCTGAAAAGGATTGCAGTCACAATGGTTTCTGCCCCAAATCCTCTCAGATACTCAAAAGCTCTCTGGATAACTGCTACATCCGTGGTAAAGAATCCTGCAAGCAGATCTCCCTTAAACATCACCAGTACAAATACAACACATCCTACAGTCAATCCGATTCCAATTCCTGTAAACAGCGCATGTTTCGCTCTTTTTATCTTTCCGGCTCCGATGTTCTGCGATACGAAAGAAGCCATGGACTGCATCAGGGCACTTGGTACCAGCATGACAAAATTTACGATCTTGCATGCAACACCATAACCGGAGGATGCTTCCAGGCCGAGCCGGTTGACAAATGCACATAGTGCCAGAAATGAAATCTGTGTCAGTCCTTCCTGAAGTGCGAGTGGCAGTCCGATCTTAAGGAATTTCCCACACTGCGGATTCCATCCGAAACTCTTTCTGGAAATCGTAAACGGAAGGTTCTTTTTCATCAGGATGATGACTGCAAAGACAACGCTGCATCCCTGTGCCATTACAGTCGCAATTGCCGCTCCCGCTGCATCCATATGAAGTCCTGCAACCAGAACAAGATCCCCCATGATATTGATGATACATGCGACCAGAACAAATAACAGCGGGGATTTGCTGTCTCCCATTCCTCTGAATATAGCGGCCAGCACATTATATGCCACGATAAAGAAAATTCCACATCCGCAAATACGCACATAGCTTGATGTAAGGGTAACTGCCTCTTTTGGTGCCTGCATCAGAACAGAAATCGGATGTGCAAACAACACCATTAAAATAAACAGCAGAACGGATATCCCAGCAAATACAACTGCGGATCCTCCGATTACAGAACCAATCTGTTCTGCCCGTTTTTCTCCCAGATACCGGGCGATCAGTACCGTCACGCCCATTGCAAGCTGTGTCACTACAAATGTCACCAGATTCAGTACCTGGCTTCCTGTAGAAACCGCAGAAAGTCCCGATGTCGAGCCATAACGCCCGACCACCAGAAGGTCTACTGCACCGTAAGCCGCCTGCAGGATCAATGCCCCCAGAATCGGTATCATAAAGGCAACCATTTTCTTCAAAATGCTTCCCTGTGTAAAATCTGTCTTATCTGCTGCCATCGTATTCTCTCCTCTCTCTCATAATCTGATAGAATTTTTCGATTGTCCGGATCATATTCTGAGCATCCTCTTCCGATATCTCGTCCATATAAGGTGCTAGCATGTCAAAATACTGTGCATCGAATTTCTGATGCAGTTCTTTTCCGGCCTCTGTGATCGTAATATAAGTCACTCTTCCGTCATCCGGCGATGCAATCTTCTGAAGAAATCCCTTCTCTTCCATTTCCTTTACGGTTCTGGTAACACCGGGTCTTGGAAGATTTAGTGCATCACTAATATCCGATATCTTCACGGAAACATCATCTTTTTCCAGCATCTGAATCGCATCCAGATACTGGATAAATGTTGACCGCACACCACTTGGCAGCGGCGGAAGCAGCTCCCGGATTCGCTTTGCCTGGTAGCATGCATCAAACATTCTCTTAATTGTTCTGTTTTCCATGTACCTGTTCCTCCTGTAATTATTTTTGTGAAACCATCATTCTCTGTTTTTTTTGATCTTATGATAATATTAAAATAATTATCACAGTTAATTACCATTGGTAATTATATGAATGATTTTTTTATTTGTCAATAGTAAATAAAAAGCCAATATCAGATGCGATTTTTTCATCGCAAAAGATATTGACCATTGTTTTATATATTTCTCTTAATCCAACGATGTAAGAAGCCATTCTCTGTGTTTTCCATCCAGCTCCATTCCACTACCGCTGGCTCTCATAATTACAGATCTGAATGGCTGCACCAGGTGTTGTAACAATGACTTTGGACGGTGTGATGACAAGTGCTCCCTTTGCAGTAGCAGCACCTTTAAACATGTCTTCAACCATAGCCTTGAATGTATCCACGATGGCTCCCTCTGTAATATATTCCGCAGTTCCTTTGATCTGGTATCCTTCCAGATTCTGTGCATCGTATACGGAAAGTCACTATGAAATTTCATAGTAAAAGCTTCTAAAATAAATCCAGCATATTATCCAGATACAGTTCTTCTCTCACATGCAGCTGATATTCCGGCTTTGTCATATAATACAGCAGAAATTCCAGAACCAGCGCACTTCCAAGTGCCCTGCCCTCGATTTTAAAATTCGTAAATCCCATCAGCAAATAAATATTTTTGATGTCATCTACGCTGATAAATCCGGGATTGGTCATTACTTTTGAAAAGCGGTAGCCTTCTTTCGCATTCGGCGCAGTGCACCGATGTTCTTCCCCGGCTTCTCCCAGATTTTTCCGGCTCACATCTTCGTAACAGATTTTTCTGTCCCTGCAGCCAAACCAGCAGCATTCATTGCACAGAAATTCGACTTTATCTTTCTGGGCTTCTGATAATGTATTCCATTTATCCAACACCTTATTCAGGCGAAAATCCGGCACAACATACTGAAACTCTTCTCGCTGTATTTCCCGCAGGCACTCCTGAAACTCCGTCAAAACCTTCGTGGTAGATGAGACAAAATATAATCCGGGATAATTCTTTTTCAAATAATCCAGCAGCAGATCCGAGTGTACGATCACACCGTTTTTCACACCTGTGCCTTCCTCAAACAACCGACAAAACGCATTGCATCTCTTATCCGCAAGATGCTCTTCTCTGAGCAGGGAATTGCTAAAGGTCAGGCGGGCAGAAATCCTGTACTCCTTCGTAAGTGCAAGCACTTCTTCCGGCTCTGCCTCTCCCATCCCCACACGTCCACCGCCCCACAGGCAGTCTTCCGGAGCGCCATAAATAGAGCCAATCTCACACCAGTCATAAAAATACTCCCTGTGTGTATAAAACAACGGCAGAAACAGCTTGTACAGTTCATAAAATTCAAACAAGCCCGGAAGGTGGTAATATGCCATGTCTCTTTTCCTCTGAATTTTGAAACAATCGTTCTTCATTTTTCTTTACATCCTCCACTCCTGCTATTTGCTTTCATTCTCTTTTTTTATTTAGAAAACAATTACTGTTCCGTTTTACTTTAACACAAACTGTTTGAAATCAACAACATTACTTCCTTCATAAATAAAATACAAAGGCTGTACTCCTCTTACTGTTACTCTGCACTCTGGATCTGACATTCTCCATTCTTCCGATGGCATAATTGGTATTTTCCCTACATTCCCTGTCTTCACCAGATTGTGTAAAATAAGGGTGCTATCCGTTCCGGTCTTCCATCTGAGACCGCCTATCAGATTTCGAAAAGCTTTTCAACTGACGCCGACTCAATACCGCAGGCATGTCAAAAAAATTCTAAACCAAACCTTGAAGAAAATAAAATAAATTCTATTTACGAAAAAAGAATCTGTATACTTCAAAAATATAAGTACAGATTCTTTTCAAAATTTCTCAATTAAAAATAAAAAAGCAAGCAAAACGATAAGCCGGGTTATGTCGTGGACGTTCATCTATCCAGTTCTGCTGTTGCCAGCAGACTCAAGCGACCAACCTGAAGCATGACGGGCCGCCATACCACTTCTTTTCGGTCTTGCTTCGGATGGGGTTTACATATGCCCTGTGTGTTACCACCCAGGCGGTAGTCTCTTACACTGCCCTTCCAACCTTACCTGCATCTACAGGCGGTATATTTCTGTTGCACTATCCTTAGAGTCACCTCTACCGGACGTTATCCGGCATCCTGCCCTGTGAAGCCCGGACTTTCCTCGTCTGCAGCCTTTCGGCACCTGCATCCGCGAACGTCTGTCTTACTTGCCTTAGATACTTTATCATATTTTTTTATCAGTGTAAAGGATTTCTTCTACACTCCCGGATCAACCTGCAGCTCATTTCCGTCTGCTGCCGTTGTCGCAAGAGTATCACAACGTTCATTCTGCGGGTGTCCATCATGCCCTTTTACCCAATTGAAGTTCACCTGGTGCGGCTTTTTCGCTTCCAGAAGACGCTTCCACAGGTCGGTATTCTTGACCGGCTCATTCTTCCCACGCTTCCAGCCCTTTTTTATCCATCCCTCAATCCAGTGCTGATTGAATGCATTGACCACATATTGGGAATCAGAATAAAGCTCTACCTCGCAAGGTCTGTTGAGCGCTTCCAGCCCCCGGATGACAGCCATCAGCTCCATCCGGTTATTGGTTGTCCGCACATAGCCGCCAGAAAGCTCTTTAACGTGAAGTTCTCCCTTCGGGTCTACATATTCCAGAACGACTCCATAACCGCCCGGTCCGTCCGGATTACCTCTTGCCGCTCCATCTGTATAAATACTGACTTTCATAAATTGTCTCCTTATAGTTCAAATACCTGTCCCTTTTCCCGGACCCGCATGATCTTCTCCCGGTATGGCTCTGATACTTCCATTCCGATAAGCCGGTCCTGCACCTCGTACTGCTTCCACATATGCATCGGAAATACAATCTTCGTATCCGTATGCCGCATATACCAGTCAAAGCCCCAGTAAAACTGCTCTTCCTGTCTCGGGTCAAGCACGACAAATGCAAGATCGATCTTCTCACCGACCAGCGTTTCAATCTCCTTTTGATAATCGCCGCGCATCATCCGGTTATACGCATCATCTTCCTCTTCCCAGTGCCACCAGTTCAGATCCCCTGCATGATAAATGATCCTGTCTTCGCATCTTACCAGAAAGGCAACCCCTTCATCGGTTGAGCGCAGGCTTTTTACCTTTGTATCCCCGACAGTAATCTCATCCCTTTTTCGCATGAAATGTTCCGATTCACGCTGCTCCTTTTTCGCAATTCTGATATCCTTCGGGAAAATATATTCCACATCCGGATACACATCCGCAAGCTTCAGGATCTCTCTGTTAAAATGATCCGGATGGGAATGGCTGGCAAACACCAACAGCTTCTTCGCTGGATCAAACTCCGGCATCGTTCCTTCATAATAGTCAAATAATAGAATATGGGATTCCAGTTCCACTGAAAATCCGCTGTGTCCGATATACGTCACCCTCATCTGTCTGCCTACTCCTCAACATCATCATGTTCACCGACTGCCGTCTCTGTCGCATAAACAATCTCCGGAAGAACATATTCCAGACACTCTTTAATGATCTTCGGACTTCCCGGAAGATTGACGATCAGGGATTTACCCCGGATACCTGCTGTTCCTCTCGTCAGCATTGCCCTTTTTCTGGTCCGTGTCATAAAAAGACGCATCGACTCTCCGATCCCCGGAATCTCCTTATCGACCACTGCCTTTGTCGCTTCCGGAACACAGTCCTCTTCTCTGCATCCGATCCCACCGATCGTAAGGATCAGATCTGCCATCTGTGCATCCGCGATCTTCGCAAGGATCTTGCGGATAACCTCCCTGTCATTTGGTACCGGCTGTACAAGCTCTGTCTTGAAGCTGACCTGATCGAGCACTCTTCGCACGATTGGCGAACACGTATCATCCTTCTGTTTTCTGTATATCATGGTGTCTGCTGATACAATTGCTACTTTCATAGATGTCCCTCTTTTCTTTTCTCCTCACGTATAGATTTCATGGTATCTTATATGACCATTCATTCCATGAAAATGTATCCCCTAACGTATAGACTTTAGTATAACATACTCTCGGATTGCCATGCAAGTTTCCTACCGCCAATCGAATTGATTTAAGAAAAATTTTAGATAATGATGCAAACCATACCTCCGTTGCTGTCATTGACGATCTTCTGCATGGTGTCCTGCAGTTTTGCCTGACTTTCATCTCCGATCATGGCGATCTTGTTTCGCACGCCATCCATCACCAGCTCTTCGATCGATTTTCCGAAAATATTGGTTCCCCAGACTCCATCCGGGCTCTTTGCCGCCTCGTTGATATAATTTACCAGATCCTTTGCCTGCTGCTCACTCCCCACGATCGGCGCGATCTCGGTCTCAATGTTAGCTCGGATCATATGGATAGAAGGTGCTTCCGAACGGATCTTTACTCCGTATTTATTGCCCTGCCGGATTACCACTGGATCGTCCAGCCGGATTTCTTCTCTTGTCGCGCTGACTACACCGTAGCCTTTCATTTTAACCGAAGCAAGTGCATCTTTGACACTTTCATATTCTTTCTGGAGCATGGCAAGATTACGCACTGTATGGATCAGATCATATTCCCCGCTGATCTGCGTTCCGGTCAGATCACTTAACATTTCATAATAACAGCCATCTTCTACCTTGATTTCAACCGAGATTTCACCGGTATCCATGGACACACCTGTTACATTTACTGCATTTATGTAGGTACTCTGCTCCGGCTTCCGGATCTCCATCGCATCCCGGATTTCTCCGATTCTGCCCATGACTTCTCTTGCATAAGATACCAGCTCTTCCCGGACCTTGTGATCTGCTGTAAGTATTTCCACCCATTTTGGAAGGAAAAAATTTACTTCTGTGACCGGAAATGCAAAGAGCACATTTTCCATGATCCGGTGGATATCTTCTTCCCGAAGCTGTTCACAGTTGACCGGAAGTGCCGTTACCTGATATTCTTTCTGGATTTCTTCTGCCACGTTTTTTGCCTCTGCGCTGTATGGTTTCCGGGTATTGACCAAGACCACGAACGGCTTGCCAATGCTTTTCAGCTCCTGGATCGTTTTCTTTTCTGCCGCCCGGTAGCTGTTTCTGGGAAGCTCTCCGATACTTCCGTCTGTCGTCACAACAATCCCGATCGTGGAGTGGTCATGGATTACCTTTTTCGTCCCGATTTCTGCCGCCTTTGTAAACGGAATTTCTTTTTCGTTCCACGGCGTTTTCACCAGACGTTCTGCTCCATTTTCCATGTGACCGGCGGCTCCCTCCACCATATAGCCCACACAATCGATCAGACGCACCAGCACACTCACATCCTTTGCGAGCTGGATTTCGGCAGCTTCTTTTGGCACAAATTTCGGCTCCGTTGTCATGATGCTCTTCCCTGACGCAGACTGCGGAAGCTCATCCACCGTCCGCTCTTTTGCATGCTCATCGGTCATTTTCGGCAGCACCAGCACATCCATAAAACGCTTGATAAAGGTTGATTTGCCACTCCGTACCGGTCCTACCACACCCAGATAGATCTCTCCATTCGTCCGGCACTGTATATCCTTGTATAAATCAAATGTATCCATACACTGTCCCCCTTTGATTGCTGATACAGTGTATGCGGGCTTTCCCCGGTTTAGAACAACTATACTGCCAGTTCACTTTTACTTTCTTGCCATCAATTTCAAAATCGGGTATGATAAATGGTAACAAAAAGCGTATTACAGGCACGTAATGCCTTTCATTTATCAGAAAATCCTATCGGGATTTTCTTACAGTCAAAAAAGGAGGTATCCTATGCACGTAGGAAGAAAAGCACAGAAAAGAGAAAAAAAAGCCATGTCTGTCTCCCTGTACGGGAATCTGTTTTTCGTTATCGTTGAGATCGTCATGGCAATCTACACCAGTTCCCAGGCAGTTCTTCTGGACGCAATCTATGACGGAGTCGAGTTCTGCATGCTCCTGCCGTCGCTTTTTCTGATTCCGCTACTTTACAAGCCATCCAATGAAAAGCACCCGTTCGGTTATATGCAGATTGAATCTATGTTTGTCGTTGTCAAGGGCATTACCATGACTGGCGTTACCGTCGGGCTGATCCTGAACAATATCGAAATCATGATTCATGGTGGCAGAAAAGTCGCTTTTGATACCATTGCCTGGTTTGAATTATTTGCATTTTTTCTGGGAATTACCGTATCCATTTATCTCAAATATAAGAATCGTCTGATGGATTCCCCACTGATCACAATGGAAATGGAAGGCTGGGAGATCGACAGTATTGCCTCTTTCGGTATGGCAATTGCCTTCTTTCTTCCGGTTCTGCTGCCTTTTCCATGGTTCAGACCCATAACACCTTATCTTGACCAGATCATTACCGTCACCCTGTCCATCTTTATGCTGCCGACGCCGATAAAGACGGTAATAACCGGACTTCGGGATCTGTTCCTGATCCCGCCGGAGGAAGAGACTGTTGATGAAATTAAAGAAACGATCGAACCTGTCCTAAATGCCTATGGTTACAAAAAACTCTACTATGACATTCTCCGTACCGGAAGAAAGCTCTGGATCAGTGTTTACATCACCTTTGACAAAGATCTGGTTTCCATTACCCGGTTTAAGATCGTACAGAATTTCTGTATCCAGGCTCTTGCGAAAAAATATACGGATTTTTATTTTGAACTTCTGCCGGATATTGTGTTTACCACGGATGATGAGGCATTGACCAATCATATCGTAAACCAGTCGGAAGAAGTGGATCCGAATGCATAATTTGCAGACTGAATTATCTGATCTTTATTCTTTAAAAATACTCATTTTCCAAGAAAAGCTGCCTTAATCGGCAGCTTTTCCTTTAAATTCTTTGATTGGATTCTTGATAAATTTTATGTACTGCTTTCTCAGCCATTCGATCAGCTTCGTCAGATACCGAAGTACCGGCTCGGTCGCGATAGAGAATACTACAAAAAGCATAATGCATTTTCTGGACATTCCCGTAATCGCAAATAACTGTGGCAGGAAGATACTGCATCCTAACAGTCCGATCACGCATCCGATCCAGACGATCATACGCAGTGCATTCATCGGCTGGCAGATCCGGTAAAGGATCATGAATCCGACAATTGCAAGCAGCATCGTCGCCGCCGTAGAAATATCTTTGGATGCAACTCCGAACGTCTGTCCAAATACAACCAGCGCACCAACCGCAAATACATCCGTAAGTCCTGCCGGAAGTGCCTTTAAGAACACATTGGTCAGGAAGTGTCCCTTAATGATATCCCGGTTCGGCTGCAGTGCCAGGAAGAATGCCGGAATACCGATCGTATACATGCTGATCAGCGATACCTGAGATGGCTCCAGCGGATAGGTAATCATAAAGACTGCCGAGAAAATTGCAAGCAGGAAGGAAAAAATATTCTTCACCAGGAACAGACTTGCTGAACGCTGAATGTTATTGACAACTCTTCTTCCTTCCAGAACAACCTCCGGCATCCTTGAAAAATCGGATTCCAGAAGTACCACCTGGGACGCCTGGACCGCCGCATCGCTTCCTGATGCCATCGCCACCGAACAGTCTGCATCCTTCAGGGCAAGTACATCATTAACACCATCACCGGTCATAGCGACCGTCATTCCCTGCTTTTTCAGTGCCTGCACAAACTGTCTTTTCTGTTCCGGGATTACCCTTCCGAAGACCGTATATTTGCTCACCGCAAGGGCAATATCTTCTTCGGTCTTTAATGTTCCCGCATCCACGTAATTCTCTGCGCCTTCAATTCCGGCCTGCTTCGCAGTCTCCGATACGGTGATCGGATTATCACCGGAAATAACTTTTATCGCAACACCCTGGTTCGCAAAATATTTGAAAGTCGCAGGCGCTTCTTCCCTGACTTTATTGAGAAGGAGGATATAACCAAGCGGCGTTACCGTTCCAGTCAACGGCTTACCATCCGGCTCTCCATCATAGCTTCCAAATACCAGTACACGGAACCCCTTGGACGTATACTGTTCTATTCTTCCCTGATACTTTGTATAATCCTCACGCAGGACAAATTCCGGTGCACCAAGCACATATGCCTGATCTTTGAAAATTACTCCGCTATATTTGACCGTGGAAGAAAAAGGAATCACTTTTTCCGGCACTTTATCTGAATGCTCTGTAAAATGTTCTTTCATCGCACACATCGTGCTGTTATCCGCGTCCATTCCTTTGACAAAATCGCCGATCATCCGGTTCAGATCCGGCATCTTTTCTTCGTCATAGGCCTTGGCTTTCGCCACTTCGCTGACACACATACTGTCTTCCGTGATCGTACCTGTCTTATCAACACAAAGCACATTCACCCGCGCCAGAGTCTCGATACTCTTCATATCATGGAGCAATACCTTCTTCGATGCAAGACGCATTGCGCTCACCGCAAGTGCCACGCTTGCAAGAAGATATAATCCTTCCGGGATCATGCCGATCACTGCAGCAACCATGGAGATAATGCTCTGCCGGAAGCTGTCGTGATTATAGAAATAACTCTGCACGAACAAAATGATTCCTATCGGGATCAGTGCGATTCCGACTATTTTTACCAGCTTGTCCAGGGAATGGATCATCTCCGACTGTTCCCCCTGCTGCATGGCTTTTGCTTCCAGAGTCAGCTGTGAAATATAGGAATCTGCTCCGACCTTGTCCAGACGTGCATGACAGCTTCCTGATACCACAAAACTACCTGACATCAGATGGTCTCCACGCTTTTTCGTGATCTCATCGGATTCACCGGTAAGTAAAGATTCATTGACCTGAACCTCACCAGCTTCAACGACCGCATCTGCACAGATCTGGTTCCCTGCACGAAATACAACAATGTCATCCACAACCAGCTGATCCGCCTCCAGATTCAGCGATACCCCTCCACGGATTACCTCTGCGTGCGGCGCATTCAGCATGGTCAGCCTATCCAGTACTTTCTTGGATCGGATCTCCTGAACGATCCCGATCAGTGTGTTGCAGATAATGACCGGCAGGAATGTCAGATTTCGAAAAGAACCTACCAGACACAGCAGAATCGCCAGAATCAGAAAGATTAGGTTGAAATAGGTAAATATATTATTATGAACGATCTCTTTTGTCGTAAGTCCCGGCGGGGTAACCTCATCATTGGTCCAGCCATTCTCTTCCCTTATCCGGATCTGCTCGGGATTAAGACCTACCCGGTAGTCCGGAACCACACGCTGGATCTCGCCGCGAACGACCTCTTCCTCTTGTGTTTCTTTTTCTTTTTTTCCGAATTTCATACAAAAAATCCTCCTGTATACACGTCATTATACGCCTATACGGAAGGATTTTCCATTAAGACTTTATGAAATTTCTTTGAAACTTTAATTCCACGGAAGGTTACTGTATTCGCTGCGTCCGTCACGCATCATCAGTTCGCTTACCGCATCCTTTGCAGGTTTGCCTTCAAAAAGTACCTGGTTGACCTTTTCCACGATCGGCATGGATACCTCATATTTTTCAGCCAACTCTCTTGCCGCTTTTGCTGAATACACGCCCTCGACTACCATCTTGACCTCAGCCATCGCTTCTTCCATCGTCATTCCCTCACCGATCAGAACACCTGCCTTACGGTTACGGCTGTGCTTACTTGCACAGGTGACGATCAGATCGCCGATTCCGGTAAGTCCGGTAAAGGATTCCAGCTTTCCACCCATCTTTATACCCAGCCTTGTAATCTCTGCAATTCCTCTGGTGATCAGAGCAGCTTTGGTGTTATCCCCATATCCGAGTCCATCTGCAACTCCGGCTGCAAGTGCAATGACATTTTTCAGGGAGCCACCAAGCTCAATTCCTTTGATATCCGGACTCGTATAAACGCGGAACACATCATTCATAAAAATTTTCTGCAGATAAATGGCGGTTTCTTCTGTCTCTGCTCCGACTACAACCGTTGTCGGAAGTTCGCGGCTTACTTCTTCCGCGTGACTTGGACCTGAAAGAACAGCTACATTTGCCTGCGGAATCTCTTCTTCAATCTGCTCGGAAAGTGTCTTTAAAGTACCCTCTTCAATTCCTTTTGCCACATTGACCAGAATCTGCTCTTCCTTTACATACGGGCACATTTTCTTCGCCGTAGCTCTGGTTGCCATAGACGGAACTGCAAGAACGACCACATCTTTTCCTTCCACGCTTCCCTGCAGATCTGTTGTGATCTCGATCTCCTCCGGGATATGAACGCCCGGAAGCTTACTTGGATTTTCCCGCTTCTCCCTAATCTCATCTGCTTCTTCTTTTAAATAAGACCAGATGGTTACATGATGTCCGTTTTTATTCAGTACCAGCGCCAGGGCCGTTCCCCAGCTTCCTGAACCGATAACTCCGATTTCTGCCATAATTATTACCTCTTATTTTTTCTTTTTTGAAAAACTGATCTTGCTCTCTGTACCATTTCTCAGACGTCCGATATTCGCATGGTGGCGGATAAATGCAGAGAGAACAAAAAGCGCTCCGATTCCATACATTTCAAACAGATACTTCTGCGCCATTCCAAACATTCCCATCTGTCCGTCAATGACAAGTCCGACAAGGAACAGTACGGAAATCACCAGCGATCCCAGTGATACATAACGTGTCACGGCAACAATTACGATAAACACAATCAGACATACTGCCGCAATCCGAATATCTGTAGATAAGATCATACCTGCCGTAACTGCAATTCCCTTTCCGCCCTTGAACTTCAGATAGAATGGAAAATTATGTCCAAGCACTGCCCCAAAACCTGTATACAGCGAAAGGAGCGGTAAAATATCTGCGTGAGACTGTCCGTAAATTCCGCGGACCACCAGAACTGCGATCACGCATTTGAAGCAGTCACCTAGCAGGGTGATCATTCCGGCTTTGATTCCCATGGTGCGAAGTGCATTGGTAGAACCTGCATTTCCGCTTCCCATCTTGCGGATATCTACCCCCTGAGTTTTTCCATAGAAATAGCCGGTCTGAAACAGACCAAATATATAGCCGATCAGCAAACATACAAGACGTTCCATCTTATTTGTCCTTCTCCTTTCTCTCCCTGATAAAGAATTTAAGAGACGTTCCACGGAAGCCAAACGCTTCACGGATCTTATTCTCCAGATATCTCGTATAAGAGAAATGCATCAGTTCTTTATCATTTACAAAGATGACAAATGTCGGCGGTTTGACCGCTACCTGGGTAATATAGTAAAGTTTCAGCCGTTTTCCCTTATCTGACGGCGGCTGCTGCATTGCAACAGCTTCGGTCATGATCTCGTTAAGGACACCCGTAGCCACACGGAGTGTCTGGTTCTCAATAACGGTGTCGATCATGTCAAAGAGCTTCGGAAGTCTCTGGCCTGTCAGTGCAGACACATACATGATCTCTGCGTAAGGCAGGAAAGACAGCACCATCCTGATCTGATGCTCATATTCCCTCGTGGTCTTATCGTTCTTTTCAATGGCATCCCATTTATTTACAACGATGATGACACCTTTTCCACGCTCATGTGCGATTCCTGCGATCTTGGCATCCTGCTCGGTTACTCCTTCTGCCGCATCGATCACAACCAGGACCACATCCGCTCTTTCTACTGCCGTAACTGTACGGATAATACTGTAGCGCTCCAGTTCCTCTTTGATCTTATTCTTACGGCGAAGTCCTGCTGTATCAATGAATACATACTCTTTTCCATTGTGCATTACTTCTGTGTCAATGGCATCTCTTGTAGTTCCGGCAATATCGGATACGATCACACGGTCTTTTCCGATCAGACGGTTGATGATCGAAGACTTCCCGACGTTCGGTTTCCCAACGATCGCAACTCTCGGACGGTCATCTTCCTCTTCCTGGCCTGCCCCTTCCGGAAAATATGCCAGAACCTTATCCAGCATATCTCCAATTCCAATTCGTTCCGATGCTGAGATCGGAACCGGATCTCCGATTCCCAGATTATAAAATTCATACACATCCGGCATCATCTTGTTAAAATTGTCCACTTTATTGACAACAAGGATGACTGGCTTGTGGGAGCGGCGGAGCATATCTGCCACTTTTGAATCGGAATCTACAAGTCCCTGCTTTACATCTGTCATAAACAGGATCACATCTGCAGTGTCAATGGCGATCTGTGCCTGCTCTCTCATCTGGGAGAGGATCACATCACGGCTGTCCGGCTCGATTCCACCGGTATCGATCAACGTAAATTCTTTATCGAGCCAATTCACTTCTGCATAAATTCTGTCGCGGGTAACACCCGGCGTATCTTTAACGATTGCTATCTTTTCTCCTGCCAGTGCATTAAAAAGCGTCGACTTTCCAACGTTCGGCCGCCCTACAATGGCAACAACTGGTTTACTCATATTTTCTTCCTCCTGATATTTATTCGGAATTCTGCTTCTATATCATACTAGATTTCTTCAAAAAATGCAATTTTTTAACGCCTCTTTCTTGTCATTGCTTTTAAATAATGGTATAAAGGATAGGTAAGATTAGATAAAAAGCGCGTAAAACGCTTATTATAAGGAGGCACTCATGACAAATATCGAACTTATGGAAAAAGCTCTTCCGACAGCACCACTTAAAATTGCTGCTCTGGAAAGTTGCAAGGATCTGGCAGAAAAAGTGGATCAGTACATCGTATCGTTCCGCAAAAATTCTCTGCATGACTTTCTGGATCCTGCAATCTATTCATCTTATGAAGCAGATTCTTATCTTGCAAAGAACAGTTGCCCACGTTTTGGTTCGGGGGAAGCAAAGGGAATGTTTGGCGAAAGTATCCGCGGAAAAGATCTCTTTATTATGGTGGATGTCTGCAACTACAGCCTGACATACACAGTAAACGGACATATCAATCACATGTCACCGGATGATCACTATCAGGATCTGAAGCGTATCATCTCCGCTTCTACAGGGAAGGCACACCGTGTAAATGTAATTATGCCATTCCTTTACGAAAGCCGCCAGCACAAGAGAACCAAACGTGAATCTCTGGACTGTGCAATGGCTCTGGAAGAATTAACCGCAATGGGTGTATCTAACATTCTGACATTTGACGCACATGATCCGCGTGTACAGAATGCGATCCCACTCAACGGTTTCGACAGCTTCAACCCTCTGTATCAGTTCATCAAAGCTCTGTTTAAAGCAGAACCGGATCTGAAAGCAGACAAAGACCATCTGATGATCATCAGCCCGGATGAAGGTGCAATGCAGAGAGCCGTATACTTCTCCAACGTACTCGGGGTTGATATGGGTATGTTCTACAAACGCCGTGATTATTCTACCATCGTAAATGGTAAAAATCCGATCGTTGCACATGAATTCTTAGGTGACGATGTACATGGAAAGACCGTTATCATCATTGATGATATGATTTCTTCCGGTGAAAGTATGCTGGATGTTACCAGACAGTTAAAAGACCGCGGAGCTGAGCGTGTATTTGTATGTACTACTTTTGGTCTCTTTACAGAAGGCCTTGACAAGTTCGATGAATATTATGAAAAGGGATATCTGGACAGACTGATCACAACCAATCTGACCTATCTGCCTCCACAGCTTCATGACAAACCGTATTTCATTGAAGCAGATATGAGTAAGTTCCTTGCACTGATCATTGATTCGATGAATCATTCTACATCTATTAGTGCGGTTATGAATCCGACGGATAAGATTCATGATTTGCTTGCGAAGAGAAATATGAGATAAATTTTGTTGGTGGGAAAGTAAGGATATATTAGCGAACAAACGCCGCAAAAGAACCATAAAACAGGACAGCTTCCTGCTTTTCTTCTCTTATCGCTTTTCTATTTTTGTTATATAATAACCATTGGTTATATACGATCTTCTGGTAGAAATCAATAAAAATGATGACATAACAAAAAGAATTATTGCATATGCGCAGAAATTAACTCAAATGCCGTAAAACCAATATCTTTCATGGTCTTACGGCATTCTTATTTATCGTATTTACTTATACCATCCTGTCCTCATCAAAGAATTCCTGTCCGGTCGAGTATGTATAGGAATCTCCGATTTCATGGAGAAGGACGACTTTTAATTTATTATTCAGTGTTTTTTTATCCAGCTTGATTGCTTCGGTAAGCTGTGGGAGTGGGACATCGGCTTTTACCGGAAGTTTATAAGCTTCCAGGACTTTTCGGATGTGCTCGGCTTCGCCTTTTTTGGTGAGTCCTTTCTCTTCAGCAATCTTTGTGATCTGGTACATTCCGATGGCTACGGCTTCACCGTGGCTTTCTCTTTCATAGTGGAAGTGCTGCTCAATGGTGTGGGCAAGGGTATGTCCGAAGTTCAGGAGAATCCTCTCTCCGGTATCAAACTCATCTTCTTCTACAACACGGCGTTTGATATCGACACAGGTTGCGATCACATCGGTTAAATGCTCTTTCAAATTCTCATAGGATCCGCATTTCTCCAGAAGATCAAAGAGCTTGCGATCCTTGATGCATCCGTATTTGATAACTTCCCCCATGCCGTCCGTCACGTAACGCTCCGGCAGGGTTTCCAGTACATCCGGATCGATCAGTACCATCTTCGGCTGGTAAAAGGCACCTACCAGGTTCTTCCCCTGCGGAAGATCGACTGCAACTTTTCCACCAACAGAAGAATCTACCTGTGCAAGAATGGAAGTTGGAATCTGTACGAACTTGATTCCTCTAAGAAAGGTCGCTGCCACAAATCCGGCAAGGTCTCCTACCACTCCACCGCCAAGTGCAACGATCAAGTCTGTTCTGGAAATCTTTGCTTCCAGAAGAGAGCTGTATACACCCGGAAGGGTTTCGAATGCTTTTGACGGTTCTCCATGTGGAATCACGGTTTCCGTACACTCATATTTTTCAGAAAGATTTTTCTTAAGCGCTTCTCCGTAATAAGAATAAACTCTGTCATCGGAAATGATCATGATCTTTGATCCCCGATATACTTCTGCTATTCTTTCTGCTGCTTCTTTCAAAATTCCTCTTTCAATATAAATCGGATAGCTGTGTTCCTTTAAATCTACCGTCATTTTCATCGTTTTGTTCCTCCCAGGCTGCTGTTTTTTACATTTCTTTACCGACTGCTTTTGCGATTCCGGTAATCTCTTTTAACAGTGTATCATATTTTTCCGGTTTCAGCGACTGTGCTCCGTCACAAAGTGCCGTTTCCGGACTGTTATGTACTTCGATGATCAGCCCGTCCGCTCCTGCTGCAACTGATGCTTTTGCCATCGGATCAACCAGCCACCATTTTCCTCCTGCGTGGCTCGGGTCCACAACTACCGGAAGATGGCTGAGTTTTCTTACTACCGGAATAGACTGAAGATCCAGTGTATTTCTGGTATAAGTCTCGAAGGTACGGATTCCTCTTTCGCAGAGGATAACATTTGGATTTCCGGATGCCATAATGTATTCTGCTGACATCATCCATTCTTCGTAAGTTGCATTAAGTCCTCTCTTCAAAAGGATCGGTCTCTTTGTCTGTCCGAGCTGTTTTAACAGGTCATAGTTTTGCATGTTACGTGCACCGATCTGGATCAGGTCTACCTTTTCATCGAAGATTTCCAGATATTCCGGTGACATCAGTTCTGTTACGATCGGAAGCCCTGTCTCTTCTCTTGCTGCACATAAGATTTCCAGACCTTCAAGGCCAAGTCCCTGGAATGAATATGGGCTTGTTCTCGGCTTGAATGCACCACCACGGAGCATATTTGCACCAGATGCCTTAACAGCCTTTGCGATCTCGATCACCTGCTCTTCTGACTCTACAGAACAAGGTCCGGCGATCAGTGCCAGATGTCCGCCACCAACTTTGACACCAGATACATCTACGATGGTATCGTCCGGATGGAATGCACGGTTTACAAGTTTATAAGGTTCCTGTACATGCATAACCTTCTCAACAGAAGAGTCTACTTCGAAAAGCTTTGGATCCACACGGACCGTATCGCCGATACAGCCGATAATTGTAAGATCCTCACCTTTTACAGTATGTACTTCCAGTCCCTTTGCACGGACCATATTCTCAACTCGTTTTACGTTTTCATCACTTGTTCTTGGTTTTAATACGATAATCATAATCTTTTTCCCTTTCTTTTCTCTCTACTAATCATCGAACATGTCTTTTAGAAGTTCCTTCGGAATTTCTGTTAAACTATGCGAAACACGCTCCGCAAGTTTCTCAAATTATCGCGGCAGTCGCCAAGTTTTCGTGCAAGCACGGACTTTGGCTCGTTGCTCGCGTAAATAAAAAAACCCCCGTCTTCTGCAAAAACAGAGGACGAGAGTATTATATACTTCGTGGTTCCACCTCATTTTACAATTGTCTCACGACAACTGCCTCGTCAGGTACGTCGTTCATAACGGTTATACCCTTGCAGATAACGGCTGCTACCGGAAATACCTATTAACAATTCTTCAAAAGAATGCATTCAGTATCCTACTCCAAGAGGAATTCAATATAATCTTCGGTATCCTTCTTCCACCGATAAAGGACTCTCTGTGACGTCTTATTATATTTACTACTTCTTTTCATTGTATTTTGATAGTAGAATATGTAATTTTTAAAATCTATAGCCTATGTTACACGAATCAATAGGCTTTGTCAATCATTTTTAGTAAATTAACGCGAGAAATATTTTTCTTTGATAATATCAACCGGCATTTCTTTTCCTGTCCAGAGCTCAAATGATGCAGCACCCTGATATAACAGCATGTTCAGACCATTCAGCGTCTGGCATCCTGCTGCTTTTGCTTTCTTCAGAAATAACGTCTCTTCCGGATTGTAGATTACATCAAATACAAACAGATCTTTTCTGAACACACTGTCATCTGTGATGATACATCTGTCTGTCTTCGGTGCCATACCGATAGACGTTCCGTTTACCAGAATGGCACTTTCTGTGATCTCCTTTTTGAGGACTTCCGGATCAGAGAAGTCATAGAGGTTGATCTTACAGTCTGTCTTCTCATGAAGTTTCTCGATTGTCTTCTCCGCGCGTGTGAAGAATTCATCACGGATGTTGAATACCGAAATCTCTGCCACTTTGTCAAGTGCTGCCTGGATCAGAATCGCTGCTGCTGCTCCACCCGCTCCAAGAAGTGTCATCTTCTTGCCAATGATATCAACGCCTGTCTCACTGACTGCACGCATGAATCCAATTCCGTCTGTCGTATAGCCTGTCAGGACACCGTTATCATTCACAACAGTGTTGACCGCCCCACCGATCTCAGATGCCGGTGAAAGTTTGTCAACCAGTGAACACATCAGATTCTTGTCAGGCATAGTCAGGTTGAATCCTCTGACTCCCATGACTTTCAGGCCATCTACCGCTGTCTTTAAGTTATCTGTTCCAACATCAAATGCCAAATATGCGTAATCCAGCTCCAGCTGGCGAAATGCCTCGTTATGCATCATTGGGGAAATGCTGTGTGCTACCGGACTCCCCAGTAATCCGGTAAGGACTGTATGTCCTGTAATCTCGTATGCCATTATCTTTTCCTCCTGCGTTACATTTTCACACTGTAAAGTGCTACTTTTGTCCTTTATCATACCATATTTTTCAAAATACGCAAGCATCGTTATAAAAAAGACGATATTTTCCTGCCTTTGAAAAAGCATTTTGAAAAATTTTGAATACCAAATAAGAATGAATGTTCCTATGTAACAAAAAGAGTATCACGTTTCTTCTTGTTCACGTGATACTCTTTCTTTCATGGCTTCTGACTGTTACTGCTGATATACGTTTTACTTTTTCATTTACAATCTGTTTTATTTTACACCATGGTCCACCTGGTACATATGCGAAATCAGGCGGAAGATCTGACTGGTATATCCCCATTCATTATCATAAAAACTGATCAGTTTGAAAAAATGACCGTTTACCTGGATTCCTTCCCTTGCATCAAAAGAGGATGCGTGATTATCTCCGATAAAATCGGAAGAAACAACTTCATCATCCACATAATCCAGAATCTCCTTAAGAGTTGTTTCGGAAGCTTCTTTCATTTTCTTGCAGATATCTTCATAAGTGGTTTCTGTCTTCAAAGCGACATTCAGATCCACAATGGATACATCTGAAGTCGGTACACGATAAGAAATTCCATTCATGCGGTCCTTTAACGCCGGAATAACAAGTGAGATTGCCTTTGCAGCTCCTGTTGAAGATGGAATCAGATTTCCGAATACAGCACGACCTGTACGCCAGTCTTTCAGCGAACGGCAGTCAACTACCTTCTGTTTTGCTGTAGCTGAATGGATAGTAGACATCAGACCATACTCTATTCCATAATTATCCTCCAATACCTTACAGATCGGTGCAAGACAGTTTGTTGTGCAAGATGCATTTGAAACGATCTGCATAGACGACTGATAAAGTTCATGATTCACTCCCATTACAAATGTCGGTGTGTCCTGATCTTTAGCCGGTGCAGAGATGATCACTTTCTTTGCTCCACTCTGGATATGCGCCATTGCTTTTTCTGTCGTACAGTAAGCACCTGTCGCATCTATAATGTATTCTGCTCCACACTCTCCCCACGGAATGTCAGCAGCATTATTTTCTGAATACACTCGGATCTTCTCACCATTTACAACAATTCCATCCTCATATTTTTCCAAATTTCCCTGGAAACGTCCAAAGATCGAATCGTAACGGATCATATAAATCATATAATCCAGATCTGCGTTTCTCACATTGATCCCACAAATTTTAAATTTTTCCGGCTGATTGATGGCAATGCGGAATGCAACTCTCCCAATACGTCCAAATCCGTTTATGCCGATTGTTATTGCCATATTAAATACCTCCCTGTATATGACATATTGATACTCTTTGTATCTTTTCCCTTGCAATAACAGTCCGCCACAATCTATTGCGAGTGTAACACACTTTTTTTTGAAATGCTACCGAAATGGCAGTAATTAATCATTTAACAGGATTCTTATTTTTTTAACAGGATTCCCATTTTTTTAACAAAAAAGGATGCGCTTTTTCAAACGCACCCTCTGTCACTTTTTATGCAATTACTCTGACTTTCAGAACACCCTCGATCATTTCCAGACCTTTTACCACGTCTTCTGCCACATCATTATCCACATCGATCATCGTATATGCATAGCTGCCACGGCTCTTATTCGTCATATCATCGATATTGACATTATCCTTTGCCAGAAGCGCAGTAAACTGACCGATCATATTCGGAATATTTCTGTGTAGAATCGTAATTCTTGTTTTATCCCTTACCCCCATATCGCATGCCGGGAAATTGACAGAATTACGGATATTTCCATTTTCCAGGAAATCTTTCAGCTCTTCTACTGCCATCTTTGCACAATTATCTTCTGATTCAGCAGTTGACGCTCCCAGATGCGGAATGACAATCGCATGCTTTACTCCTGCGATCTCCGGTGTCGGGAAGTCAGTTACATAGCGTCCGACTTTTCCTCCAACAAGTGCATCCACAATGTCTTCGCTGTTCACCAGTACATCTCTTGCAAAGTTCAGGATCACAACGCCCTCTTTCATCAGACTGATGGCATTCTTATTGATCATACCCTTGGTATCTTCCAGTGCCGGTACATGGATTGTGATATAATCGCACTCCTTGTAGATCTCATCTACATTCTTAGTGTGATGGATGCTTCTTGAAAGTCTCCATGCGGAATCTACAGAAACATATGGATCATAACCATACACTTCCATCCCGAGATGTGTAGCCGCATTGGCAACCAAGACACCGATTGCACCAAGGCCGATCACGCCAAGCTTCTTTCCCTGGATCTCACAGCCTGCAAATGCTTTTTTCGCTTTTTCTGCATCTTTGGCAATATTGCCATCCTCTTCGTTCTCCTGTACCCAGTTGATACCTCCAAGGATATCTCTGGATGCAAGCAGCATACCGGCGATCACCAGCTCTTTTACACCATTGGCATTTGCCCCTGGTGTATTAAATACAACGATTCCCTGCTCCGCACATTTGTCCAGTGGAATATTATTTACACCGGCTCCGGCACGGGCAATCGCTTTTAAATCTTTATCAAATTCCAGTTCATGCATTCCGGCACTTCTTACAAGTACCGCATCTGCTCCTGCCATCTCACCGGCAGGTACATAGTCATCACTGAATTTCTCTAGTCCAACAGGAGAAATCGGATTTAAGCAAAAATATTTATACATATTACAGATTCTCCTCCTCAAACTTCTTCATAAATGCAACCAGGGCTTCCACACCTTCGTATGGCATTGCGTTATAAATACTTGCACGCATACCACCAACAGTACGGTGTCCTTTCAGGTTCTCAAGACCTGCTTCTTTTGCCTCTTTTACAAATTTGGCATCCAGCTCGTCACTGCCTGTCACAAATGGTACATTCATAAGAGAACGGTCTTTCTTTTCTACCGTACCTTTGAACAGTTTGCTCTGATCCAGGTAGTCATAGAGCAGTTTGGCTTTCTTTTCGTTGCGTTCTTTCATAACTTCCAGTCCGCCCATCTTTTTCAGCCATTTAAATACCTTACCGCAGATATAAATTCCATATGCCGGCGGTGTATTGTAAAGAGAACCTGCGTCTGCATGTGTCTTGTATGTAAGCATGGTCGGTGTTCCCGGAAGTACATCCTCCGTAATCAGATCTTCGCGGATGATCGCGATAACAACACCCGCTGGTCCGACATTCTTCTGGACTCCACCATAGATGAGACCATATTTTGTCACATCTACAGGCTCGGACAGGAAACAGGATGATACATCCGCTACCAGTGTCTTGCCTTTCGTGTTCGGAAGTTCCTTGAATTTGGTTCCGTAAATTGTATTATTTTCGCAGATATATACATAATCTGCATCTTCATCAACCGGCAGATCCGAACAGTCAGGAATGTACGAAAAGGTTTTATCCTCGGACGATGCGATCTTATTCACCTTCCCATATTTGGATGCTTCAGCAGCTGCCTTTTTGGCCCACTGCCCGGTAACAATATAATCCGCTACTTTGTTCTTCATCAGATTCATTGGAATCATTGCAAACTGCTGGCTTGCGCCACCCTGAAGGAACAGTACTTTGTAATTATCCGGGATTCCCATCAAATCACGAAGATCCTGTTCAGCGGTTTCAATGATTTCAGCAAAAGCTTTCGAGCGATGACTCATCTCCATAACGGACATTCCACATCCTTTGTAATCCAGCATCTCATTTGCTGCTTCTCGTAAAACTTCTTCCGGCAGTACTGCCGGTCCTGCTGAAAAATTGTAAACTCGTTTCATATTACTCCTCCATTCCTGCTCTACGTATCTGTCGCTGCATATGTTTTTCTAGTTTGTCTGCTGTTTTTCCTGCAGATCCTTCTCGTCAAAAACTTCACTGATCGGAGCACCCGGAGCAACCATCGGCCATACCTTGTCATCGCTGTCAATCTGGCAGTCAATCACCACCGGACCGCCTGCATTTAAAGCAAACTTAAATGCATCTGCGAATTCTTCTCTGGTCGTAGCTCTTACCGCTTTCGCCCCCATCGCTTCTGCGAGTTTCACAAAATCTACTGCATCATTCAGAACAGTTGCTGAATAGCGCTGTCCGTAAAACAGATTCTGCCACTGTCTTACCATACCAAGCACATGGTTGTTCACTACAACCTGGATGATCGGAATGTTATAACGCGCCGCTGTTGCAACTTCATTCATATTCATACGGAAACATCCGTCTCCGGCGATATTGACTACCGTCTTCTCCGGTCTGCCCATCTTGGCTCCGATTGCGGCTCCAAGACCGTATCCCATGGTTCCAAGGCCACCTGACGTAAGCAGTGTTCTCGGTTTTGTGAATTTATAATACTGCGCTGCCCACATCTGATGCTGTCCAACCTCTGTGACGATGATCGCATCACCTTCTGTCTGTTTGTAAATCTCTTCGATCACATACGGACCAGTCAGACTTTCCGGATGATAGGTAAGCGGGTATTTCGCTTTATATTCCTGGATCTTTTTAATCCATTCGGTGTGTTCCTGCTGTGGCAGTTTTTCATTAACTGCCGCAAGCACTTCCTTGATATCTCCAACCACACCTTCATCGATGATGACATTCTTGTTCATCTCTGCCACATCAATATCAAACTGGAGAATCTTTGCATTACTTGCAAATTTATTTGGATTACCTGTGACACGGTCGGAGAATCTTGCACCGACTACGATCAGAAGATCACATTCACTGACTCCAAAGTTCGATGTCTTGGTACCATGCATACCAAGCATTCCTGTATAAAGTTCATCAGTTCCCGGAAATGCACCTTTTCCCATCAGGGAATCACATACCGGACACTGTACCTTGTCTACGAATGCACGGAGTTCTTCACTTGCATCAGATAATATAGCTCCACCTCCGACGAATACGAACGGACGCTTTGCTTCTTCGATCATCTCTACTGCCTTGTCAATATCTTCCATACAGATTTCTTTTTTGTATTTTACGATTGGCTGGATTTTGACAGGCTCATACTCTGCTTTATTGCCTGTCACATCTTTCGGGATATCGATCAGCACCGGTCCCGGTCTTCCGGACTGTGCGATCTCAAACGCCTTGCGGATCGTCCTTGCAAGATCATTGACATTCTTCACAATAAAATTATACTTTGTGATCGGCATCGTAATACCGGTAATGTCAATTTCCTGGAAACTGTCTTTTCCAAGAAGCGGTACCCCTACATTACAGGTGATCGCAACAATCGGAATAGAATCCATAAATGCGGTCGCGATTCCTGTTACGAGATTTGTTGCTCCAGGTCCACTGGTCGCAAAACACACCCCAACTTTACCAGTGGCACGCGCATATCCGTCCGCCGCATGAGAAGCTCCCTGCTCATGCGATGTAAGGATATGTCTGAT
Organism: Coprococcus sp. AF102-57; assembly: GCF_027686195.1. Taxonomy (NCBI): domain Bacteria; kingdom Bacillati; phylum Bacillota; class Clostridia; order Lachnospirales; family Lachnospiraceae; genus Coprococcus; species Coprococcus sp. AF102-57. The sequence continues at coordinate 261,610 of NZ_JAQCSY010000001.1, forward strand.
TTCATTACTATGCTTATATAATTCATCATATACATTTAAAATTGCGCCACCCGGATATCCGAATACGGTATCCACGCCCTGCTCTTTTAAACACTCTATCAGTATCTCTGCACCATTTAATTGCATTGTACATTCCCCTTGTCCAGATTTTATTTTATTTGTGTGGAACTTCCAGAACTGCTCCACGGTTTCCTGAAGTTACCATTGCTGCATATCTTGCAAGATATCCTGTTGTAACTTCCGGTTCTCTTGGCTGCCATTTTTCTTTTCTTCTTGCAAGTTCTTCATCTGAAATTCTTGCATTTAATTTCAGGTTCGGGATATCGATCTCGATGATATCGCCTTCCTCGATCAGTGCTACCGGTCCGCCGACTGCTGCTTCCGGTGATACGTGTCCGATAGAAGCTCCACGGGATGCACCGCTGAAACGACCGTCTGTAATAAGTGCTACCGATGAACCAAGTCCCATACCTGCGATTGCAGAAGTCGGATTCAGCATCTCCGGCATACCAGGACCACCCTTTGGTCCGACGTAACGGATCACTACAACATCTCCCGGATGGATATCTCCGCCTTTAATTGCCTTGATCGCATCATCTTCACATTCAAATACTCTTGCAGGTCCTTCATGTACCAGCATTTCCGGTACAACTGCAGAACGTTTTACAACACTGCCATCCGGTGCGATATTACCTTTGAGGACTGCAAGTCCACCAGTCTGGCTGTATGGATTGTCGATCGGACGGATTACTTCCGGATTTTTATTTTCGCATCCTGCGATATTTTCTCCAACTGTCTTTCCGGTTACTGTCATGCAGTCTGTGTACAGAAGGCCTTTCTTATTCAGCTCGTTCATAACTGCATATACACCACCTGCTTCATTCAAGTCTTCCATATATGTAGGACCTGCCGGTGCAAGGTGACAGAGGTTCGGAGTCTTTTCGCTGATTCCGTTTGCAAAATCAATTTCAAAATCCATACCGATCTCATGTGCGATCGCCGGAAGGTGAAGCATACTGTTGGTTGAGCATCCAAGTGCCATATCAACAGTCAGAGCATTTAAGATGGCTTCTTTTGTCATAATGTCTCTCGGACGGATATTTCTTCTGTACATTTCCATTACCTGCATACCTGCATGTTTTGCAAGACGGATTCTTTCTGAATATACAGCCGGAATTGTTCCATTCCCCTGAAGTCCCATACCAAGTACTTCCGTCAGACAGTTCATACTGTTAGCTGTATACATTCCAGAGCAGGATCCACAGGTAGGACATACTTTATTTTCAAATTCACATACATCACATTCGTCCATTGTTCCTGCTGCGTAGGATCCAACTGCCTCGAACATGCTGGAAAGACTTCTCTTCTGTCCTTTTACATGTCCTGCAAGCATTGGTCCGCCACTGACGAACACTGTAGGTACATTGATACGGGCTGCTGCCATCAAAAGCCCAGGTACATTTTTATCACAGTTCGGGATCATAACAAGGGCGTCAAACTGATGCGCCATTGCCATTGCTTCTGTCGAATCTGCGATCAGATCTCTCGTTACCAGAGAATACTTCATACCGATGTGTCCCATTGCAATACCGTCACAGACTGCGATTGCCGGAAACATGATCGGTGTTCCACCTGCCATGGCAACCCCCATCTTTACTGCATTTGCAATTTTATCCAGGTTCATATGTCCCGGAACGATTTCGTTATAAGAACATACGATTCCGACAAGCGGTCTCTCCAGTTCTTCTTTTGTAAGACCAAGCGCATTGAACAATGATCTGTGCGGCGCCTGCTGCATACCTGTTTTTACATTATCACTTCTCATGATTTTATAATCCTCCTGTAACTTTTGGCTCCATTCTATTACAGTTCCGTCCTGCTTCTCTTTCCCCATAGCAGTACGGAACTGTATCTTTCCCAATCCTTGACTATCGAATTCTTTCGCAGATCAGATCTCCCATCCGGGCTGTTCCAACCTTTGTACATCCGTCTGACATAATATCCCCGGTTCTGTATCCATCTTTTAACACCTGGGAAACTGCTGCTTCAATCGCATCTGCTGCTTTATCCTGATCCAGGCTGAAACGAAGCATCATTGCTGCTGAAAGAATTGTTGCTATCGGGTTTGCAATTCCCTGTCCTGCTATATCCGGTGCCGAACCGCCACTTGGTTCATACAGTCCGAACCTGGTTTCATTCAGACTTGCACTTGCCAGCATTCCGATCGAACCGGTTACCATGCTTGCTTCATCAGAAAGGATGTCTCCAAACATATTCTCTGTAAGAATGACATCAAACTGCTTCGGATCTCTTACAAGCTGCATTGCACAGTTGTCAACCAGCATATGCTCCAGTGTAACTTCCGGATAATCTTTCGCAACTTCTTCTACTACTTTTCTCCAGAGTCTTGAAGAATCCAGTACATTCGCCTTATCGACGCTTGTCACTTTCTTTCTTCTCTTCATTGCAATGTCAAACGCGCGGATCGCAATCCTGCGGATCTCATCCTCATTATAGGTAAGTGAATCGAATGCAGTCATCACACCATCCACTTCTTCTGTCTTCCTCTCTCCAAAATAAAGACCGCCTGTCAGTTCACGCATGATCATCAGATCAAATCCGCCTTCTGTAATCTCTTCTTTCAGAGGACATGCACCCTTCAGTTCATTATACAAAACCGCCGGACGCAGATTTGCGAACAGGTTCAGTTCTTTTCTGATCTTCAGAAGACCGGCCTCCGGTCTCTTTGACGGTTCCAGCTTATACCACGGGGAAGTCTTTGCATCTCCTCCAATGGATCCCATCAGTACGGCATCACATGCTTTTGCTTTTGCTACCGTCTCATCTGTAAGCGGGACTCCATGTACATCAATGGATGCGCCCCCAAGAAGCAGCTGTTCATAAGAACAGTCAAATCCGTATACCTCTCCTGCTTTATCAAGAACTTTCATCGCTTCCGTTACAATCTCCGGACCGATTCCGTCACCTTTAATTACTCCGATTTTCAGGCTCATCTTTGTCATTCCCTTCTATGTATCTGTGATTTTTGTACCATTTTTCGTTCCAAAAATCTGTTAAACACTATAATACCGTATTTTTTGTCAGGTTTCAACCCTTTAATCTGTAAAAGTATAAAAATCAGAGCGAACTCTGTTTTATTTTTCCGTTTTCTGTGGAATCACAAAAATGAAGATCAGCGAACTGACAAACAGCATTCCCGGATAAAAAAGCTTCGGAATGATCTGAAATGCAGAAATCTCACTGCCAAGCTCATGCACTGCCGAAATTGCCACCAGCATCTGCGCGCCATACGGAATCACTCCCTGTGAAATACAGGAAAAAGTATCCAGAAGGGATGCCGTCTTTCTCGGTGTGATCTGATAATCGTCTGCCATTTCCTTTGCAATTGGATTGGCCATCACTATTGCTACGGTATTGTTCGCTGTTGCCACATCCAGGAGCGCTACCAAAATACCAACACCCAGCTGACCACTTTTCGGTCCCTTAAAAACACGGTGAATCACATCCAGCAATACATCAAAGCCACCATTTTCCCGGATCAGCGCACACATTGCAGCAACCAGCACTGCCACCATACAGGTTTCAAACATCCCGGACACACCAGATCCCATGGCAGCAAGCATTTCATACGGTGTTACCTGCCCCATTGCGAGCATGATCACCGCGCCGGACACAATTCCTGTCAGAAGTACCAGGAAGACATTGAACCCGGCGATCCCGCCGACCAGCACCAGCACATACGGAATGATCTGCGTCAGATTGTATTCGTGCGTAACTGCCGTTCCGATCTCTGCCCGGAAAGAGCTGATCAGGATCAGAACCAGCGATACGATCGCCGCCGGAAGTGCGATCCAGAAATTTTCCCGGAATTTATCTTTCATCTCACATCCCTGCCCGTTGCAGGCAGCAATTGTTGTATCTGATATGAAAGAAAGATTGTCCCCGAACATGGAGCCTCCCATCACCGATGCCACGCAAAGCGCCAGGGAAAAACCGGACGTCTGCGAAACTGCCGCCGCAATCGGAGTCAGAAGGGTGATCGTCCCAACCGAAGTTCCCATTGCTGTTGAAACAAAACATGCAACCACAAACAGAACGGCAACCGCAAACCGTGCCGGGATGATCGATAGCATAAAATACGCCACACTCTCTGCACTGCTTCTTCCAACCACTCCCACAAAAGTTCCCGCCGTCAGGAAAATCAGCAGCATTGTGATAATATTCTTATCTCCAATTCCCCGTCCCATAATCTCCAGCTTCTCATCAAAGCCAACCTTTCTGTTCTGCAGACACGCGACCAGGAGTGCCGCCAGAAACGCCACTACGATCGGTACATTATAAAACCCCATTGGAATTTTCATTATGTATTCAAATAAAATACCCAGTCCCAGATAAAATATCAGAAATACACCGACCGGCAAAAGTGCTGCACTTTTTCTTCTTTTTTCCATATATTCACCTCTCATCTGCTTCTATTGCTTCCCGGATCTTCCCAAAAACTTTTCCATATCCGGAAAACAGACAGCAATACTTCTCCTTATCATAGCATATCCTTCTCTTTTCCCGCAATAAGGGAAATACAGGAAGTTCCCGCAGAAACCGTATAAAAATACACTTTTGCACAAAAAACAGAAGTCTGTCTCTGTTTTTTCAGGACAGACTTCTGTTTTTTACATATACATTTTACAGATGCCAGATATCTCTGTTGTATTCAGCAATGGTTCTGTCAGATGAGAAATATCCTGCTTTTGCGATATTCACAACCATCTTCTTTGCCCATGCCATGCGGTCTTCATAATCTGCGTAAGCCTGTTCTTTCTTCTGGATATAATCTTTCACATCAAGAAGTGTCATGAACCAGTCTTTACGAATCAGTTCTGCATGCAGTTCAAGAAGCAGGTATTTATCTCCGATACGGAGAAGTTCCGGGCTGATGATAAAGTCTACCAGTCTGCGGATCTCTTCATCATTGATATAGTAATCAACTGCATTATAATCCATCTTGCGGTAATGCTCAATAACCTGTTCACTGGATTCTCCGAAGATGTAGATATTTTCATCCCCTACAAACTGATGGATTTCTACGTTGGCTCCATCTTCTGTTCCCATTGTCACAGCCCCGTTCAGCATGAATTTCATGTTACCTGTTCCACTTGCTTCTTTGGATGCAAGAGAAATCTGTTCAGAAATATCACAGGACGGGATCAGCTTTTCTGCCAGTGTCACGTTGTAGTTTTCTACCATAACCACTTTCAGATACGGTGCAACTTCCGGATCGTTATCAATCAGCTCCTGCAGGCAGAGGATCAGATGAATGATATCCTTTGCAATAATATAAGCCGGTGCAGCCTTGGCTCCAAAGATTACCGTGATCGGAGTCTCCGGTTTCTTTCCGCTCTTGATCTCCAGATATTTATAGATCACATATAACGCATTCATCTGCTGACGCTTGTATTCATGCAGACGTTTTACCTGAATATCAAAAATTGAATTTGGATTGATTTCCAGTCCCTGTGTTTCTTTTAAGTAAGCTGCCAGATCCTCTTTCTTTTTCTGTTTTACCACAAGAAGACTCTTTAAGGTTTCCTCATCATTTACATAATCAAGCAGTTTTTCAAGCTTTGTTGCATCTTTTCGGTAATCCGGTCCGATCTTCTCATCCAGCCATGCAGTCAGTTCATGGTTGCAGTGCAGCAGCCATCTTCTGAACGTAATACCATTAGTCTTGTTGTTGAATTTCTGTGGGTAAATGTCGTAGAACGGTTTCAGCTCTTCATTTTTCAGGATCTCTGTATGAAGATAAGCAACTCCGTTGACACTGTATCCATAATGGATGTCCATATGAGCCATGTGTACACGATTCTGGTCATCGATAATATGGACTCTCGGATCTTTATATCTTCCCTTAATTCTTGCATCCAGATCACGGATGATCGGAACGATCTGTGGTGCAACCTGCTCCAGATAATCAACCGGCCATTTTTCCAGTGCTTCTGCGAGGATGGTGTGATTGGTATATGCGCAGGTCTTCTGTACGATCTCAATCGCCTCATTGAAGTCGATCTGTTTCTGAACAAGAAGACGGATCAGCTCCGGAATAACCATAGAAGGATGTGTATCGTTGATCTGGATCGCCACATGCTCATGAAGCTTTCTGAGATCATATCCCTTTTCTTCACACTCGCGGATGATATACTGTGCTGCATTGGAAACCATAAAATACTGCTGATAAATACGGAGCAGATTTCCTGCCTTGTCGCTGTCATCCGGATAGAGGAACAGCGTCAGGTTCTCACGGATATCGTTCTTATCAAAATTGATTCCGTTTCCAACGATTGCATCATTTACCGTCTCTACATCAAAAAGATGAAGTTTGTTGCTTCCGCCTTCGTATCCGGTTACATCAATATCATACAGATGGGAACGAAGACTGAAATCCTTGAACGGGACTTCAAATGAAATACCGGTATCATTGAGCCAGCTGTCTTTTTCAATCCACGGATTCTTCTGTTCATCCTGTTTGTGGTCGGTAAATACCTGTTTGAACAGACCCATATGATAGTTCAGCCCGATTCCGTCTCCCGGAAGTCCGAGTGTTGCAATGGAATCCAGGAAGCAGGCTGCCAATCGTCCAAGTCCACCATTTCCAAGAGACGGTTCCGGTTCAACTTCTTCGATCTCTGCAAGATTTTTCCCATGCTTTTTCAGCACCTCTGCTGTCTCATCATAAATTCCAAGGTTGATCAGGTTGTTGGATAAAAGCTTTCCGATCAGGAATTCTGCGGAAATATAATAGAGTTTTCTCTTTCCTTCGTTCTTCGGTCCTTCTTTGATCCGTTCCTTTGTCAGTGTAAGCAGCGCATAATATACCTGTTCATTCGTTGCCTGTTCAAGTCCTGTCTGGAATTTCTCCTGTAAAATCTCTGTCAGTCTTGCTTCCATGTTCTTCTACCTCCTGTAGTTGATTCTCTTTCTTTCAGTGTTGCCGGAAGATATTTTCCTTCCTGGCTTTTCTTTGTTTCTATCATGTCAAACAGAATCCCGACAGACTGTCTCGCGATCTCTTCGACCGGCTGCGCCATCGTAGTGATCGCCGGCTGATAAAATCCGGTATAGTCAAGTCCGTCAAATCCTGCAACCGCCACATCTTCCGGAATCCTTTTTCCCTCTTCCAGAAGCGCCTTGCATGCACCAATCACCATCAGATCGGAAATTGCAAATACTGCGGTAAATTCTGTTTCTTTTTTCAACAGTTTTTTCATCATCCGATATCCGTTTTCCATCGAATAAGTGGTATCTTCTTCATCCAGATAACAGATTCTTTCCTCATCCGCTTCCAGGCCATGTGCCTTTAGTGCTTCCCTGTAACCTTCCAGTCTGAGTTTTCCGATGTTCTCATCTTTCTTATCCGAGGCAAGGATTGCAATCTTTTTATGTCCGGTCTCGCACAGATGATCTACGATCTTACGGCTTTCCGCACGGTCGTCAATTGATACATAGGATGCGATACATTTCTCCGGCAGTTTATCAAATGCTGCCGTACTTACAACAAACGGAACCTTTATCTTTGCAATCCGCTCTTTGTTCTTCCTGAAATCCCCACCCAGGAAAATAATCCCTCTGAGCTTTTTTTCTTTGATCAGCTCCAGTGCGGTATCGACCTCATCCTGATCCTTTCCCATATGCTGGATAAAAAAGGAATATTTCTGTCTGCGGATCTTTTTTTCCATTACCCGCATCATCGTCGCGAAAAATGGATTATCAATCTCCTTTACCAGAATCGCAATGGATTTCGAATCGGTCCGTTTCAGATTCCTCGCACTGTTATTCGGCACAAAATTTGATTCTTCAACCGTCTTTAAAATCATCTTTTTGGTCTCAGGATTGATATCCGGATGATTGTTCAGCGCACGGGACACGGTGCTGACTCCGACCCCGCACTTCTTCGCAATATCTTTAATCGTCATTCCCATTTTATTTCTTTTCTTCTCCTAAGTCCTCTGCATCTTCAGCCTTAAGGAGCATCTCTGTCTTCTCCGGAATCCTGCAATAAAGTTCTGTCATCCTGCGGATCTTTTTCACAAGTTTTTTTGAGATCTCATCCCTATGAAGTCTCCAGATCCAATTACCGCCAAGGGTTGACGGATGATTGATCCTCGCTTCATTACCGAGGCAGAGATAATCCTGAATCGGAATGATACAGGTATCCGCCACGCTCGACTGCGCAAGACGGATGATTTCCCATACTGCTTCATTGATACTGAGTTTCTTTCTTCCCATATAGCGAAGCGCAAACTTCTTATCTTCTTTTTTTAATTCTCTGTACCATCCTGCCAGTGTTTCATTGTCATGGGTTCCTGTGTATACTACGCAGTTCTTATCATAATTGTGCGGCAGATAATTGCTAGGCTCTCTGGAATCAAATGCAAACTCCAGAACTTTCATTCCCGGATATCCGGACTCTTCCACCATCCGGATCACACTGTCTGTCAGGAATCCAAGATCCTCTGCAATAATTTTCACATCACCCAGAGACTCTTTTACCGTCCGGAAAATATCCATTCCCGGTCCTTTTTCCCAATGTCCGAATTCCGCTGTCAGATCTCCGTATGGAATGGAATAATATTCATCGAATCCACGGAAATGATCAATTCGGATCACGTCATAAAGTTCTACACAATGACGGATTCTCTTCATCCACCATGCATATCCGGTCTCCTTATGATATTCCCACTTATAAAGCGGATTGCCCCAAAGCTGTCCGGTTGCACTAAATGCATCTGGCGGACACCCTGCAACACCAGTCGGAAGTCCGTTCTCATCAAACTGGAACAGTTCCGGATGCGACCAGCTGTCTGCGCTGTCAAATGCTACATAAATCGGGATATCACCAATGATCTCAATCCCTTTTTCATTCGCATATGCTTTCAGTGCACTCCACTGTGTTGCGAATTCATACTGCATAAACTTCTGGAACAGGATCCCTTCCTGATTCTCTTTGGCGAATTTTTCCAGCGCAAGCTCATCTCTCAGACGATATTCATCTTCCCATTCGCTCCAGCTTTTCCCACCATTCGCAGCTTTGATCTCCGTATAAAGCGCATAATCATCCAGCCATTCTTTATTCTTCTTACAGAACTTCTGAAAATCTGCATCATCTGCGATCCGGCTTCTTTCATATGCTTTTCTTAAGATCTCATACCTGCAGTTGTAAATCTTTTCATAATCCACATATCCCGCATTATCACCAAAGTCATATGCCTTACATTCATCTTTTGTAATCCAGCCCTTTTTTATCAGCTTTTCCAGGTCTATAAAATACGGATTTCCTGCAAAAGTTGAGAAAGACTGATACGGCGAATCTCCATACCCTGTCGGACCTAACGGAAGGATCTGCCAGTAGCTCTGACCTGCCTTCTCAAGTGTATCTACAAACTCGTATGCTTCTTTCGAAAAAGCACCTATTCCATATTTTGATGGCAGACTTGCCACCGGCAGTAATACACCGCTTGTTCTCATAATATGCACCTCACATCTTTCTACGGTAACGGTTTCGGTATCGGTATCGGTAACGTTTCCAATAATTGTATTATAAAAGCATTGCACATAAAATGCAATGCTTTTTTTCAACTTTTTTAAAAAAATTGATTTAGTTGTTCTCCGGCTTTTCAACCTGCATGATCGCAGACTTCTGCATCGGGATACGGCAGTTCTTGTTGCTTCCGAATTCAACGATTACGTCTTCATCTGTAATATCAATAACAACTCCATAAAAACCGCTTGTTGTAAGAACAGTATCTCCTACAGCCAGTTCAGATAACATAAGCTGTACTCTCTTCTGTTCCTTTTTCTGTGGTCTCATCAGTAACCACCAGAATCCTCCGATAATTACAACGTAAAATAAAATAAGTACGATTGGATTATTCATTTTTCTTTCCTCCTGCTAAAATAGACACTGTTACCATCATACACAATAATAGGACATTCATCAAGACATTTTAGAATTTTTTTATCCTAATCTTCTTTTTCTTCCATTTTTGCCAGTGTCTCTTTCTTAAACTGAGCATATCTTCCCTCTTCGATCGCTCCTCTGATATCTTCCATAAGATGATTATAATAATATAAATTGTGGAGAACGCAAAGCCGCATTCCAAGCATCTCTTTTGCTTTCAGCAGATGCCGGATATAAGCTCTTGAATAACGGCGGCAGGCCGGGCACTGACAGCCTTCTTCGATCGGGCGTTCATCCAGTTCGAATTTTGCATTGAACAGATTCAACTTACCATGCTTTGTATAAACATGACCATGTCTTCCGTTACGGCTTGGATATACGCAGTCAAAGAAATCCACACCTCTGTCTACCGCTTCCAGAATATTCGCCGGCGTTCCGACTCCCATCAGATAAGTCGGTTTGGCAACCGGAAGACAAGGAACTACTGCATCCAGGATCCGGTACATCTCTTCATGTGTCTCACCAACTGCGAGTCCGCCGACTGCGTATCCATCCAGATCCATCTCTGCAATCTGCTGTGCATGCTCAATACGGATATCTTCATAGACACCCCCCTGATTGATTCCGAAAAGCATCTGATGTTTGTTGATCGTATCATCAAGAGAATTGAGTCTTGCCATCTCTTCTTTACATCTTGCGAGCCATCTCGTTGTACGCTCTACCGATGCCTGCATATATTTCCTTTCCGCTACACTGGACGGACATTCATCAAATGCCATCGCGATCGTAGACGCCAGATTCGACTGAATCTGCATACTCTCTTCCGGTCCCATAAAAATCTTTCTTCCGTCAATATGGGAATTGAAGTATACACCCTCTTCCTTAATCTTTCTGAGTCCGGCAAGAGAAAACACCTGGAATCCACCGGAATCAGTAAGGATCGGCTTGTCCCAGGTCATAAATTTGTGCAATCCGCCAAGCTTTTTCACTACCTGATCTCCCGGACGCACATGCAAATGATAAGTATTAGACAGTTCCACCTGTGTTCCGATTTCTTCAAGATCTGCGGTAGAAACAGCCCCTTTGATCGCTGCAATTGTTCCTACATTCATAAATACAGGAGTCTCGATCACTCCGTGTACGGTATGGAAGCGGCCGCGCTTGGCGCGACCGTCCCTTTTTATCAGTTCATACATAAAAATAACCTCTCTCATAAATTTAGTAATGACATACAACCGGTGTTCCGGAATCTACATTGTTGAACACCGTCTCTGCAACAGCATACTGCAAGTTGACACATCCGCGTGACCCATGTTCCAGGTACCAGTCCCCACCAAAATTCGTCTGCCACGGTGCATCGTGCAGTCCGATTCCACCGTTAAACGGCATCCAGTAAGTAACCGGTGATTCCCATTCGTAACTTCCGTCTTCCTTCTTTGGTCCACGAAGGGTTGTATCTTTTTCTTTGTATTTCAGAATATACACTCCCTGCGGTGTAGCATCTCCTCTGCTTGGCTTACCGGTAACAATTGGTCCCTGTGTCACAATTGCACCATTTACAAAAAGATACAGATACTGGTTTGTCAGATCGACTTCAACATAAGTATTCCCCCAGTCTGCTCCGTCATGACTTGCTGCAGTCTGTGAATAATTTGCCTCTCTCGTCACAGTCTCTCCGTTGCGGATATTCGCTTCAAGGGCTGCAATCTCGGCAGCTTCATCAATGATCCATCCATAGTCTCCACCTTCAACCGTTGCACTGTTGCCGCCTCCGGTTGTAAATGTTCTCTTTGTCTGGCAAGTGTCATACTTACTCTCCAGCTGCTGTACATATTTCACGACTGCATCACTGTTAAAGGTAACTGCCATGTTATCATCTACCGTTACCCACTGGGAAATCAGATCTTTATCTACAACTTCTGTATTCGAACCAAAGGTATAAGTGATACTTGCCTTCAGATACTTATTCATATCGTCACATGCTTTCTTCACTTCTTCTGACTCGCTTGTGTATTTTGGTTCTACATAGCAGTCTTCAGCGGTCATGTCAATCTCGCTTTTGAAACCTTCGATTGATTCTTTCACTACCTTTTTGAAGTTCTCGGTATCAATCTTACTTCCTGTCTCCTCAGCTTTGACTACATACGAATTGCCGTCATACTCCGGATGTGCATTTACCGGTTCAACCTGCTGATCTGCCTGCATACACTCGAGACCGTTAATCAGGGTATCCAGCTGGTTTTCGTCATATGTAACACCGACTGATGCCGTAATTGTCTGTGTCTTTCCAAGGCAGACCGGCCACAGAAATGCATTCTGCTCTTTTACGAGCTTCTGCAGTTCATCTCCTGCTTTGTACGCAAGAGAAATATCTGTTCCGGCAATCTTCTCTTCTGTTCCGTCTGATTCCTTCATCGTGAGAACATATCCATCTACCTGACTCTTCATGTATGACTCTACTGCCGAAACTGATTTTCCGGAGAAGTTCACACCGTTGATCTTCGTATTAAAATAGAAATGATTCATGAAATATACGGAAAATCCAAGGTAAACAACCGCTGCCACTCCAACCACAGCGCCAACTACAATTTTAACCACTTTACCGGACTTTTTTGAGCCTTGCTTTTTCTCCCGTTTAGTTCTTCTATGCGGCTTTTCCTCTTCTTCATCAAAGAAAGAATCATCAAAAATTTCTTCCTCATCCGGATTGAATGCTTCTGCATCTCCACTGCTTAAAATATCTGCACTTTTAATAACCGGTGGTACTGCTGTCTCTTCTTCATCCCGCCATTCTTCTGCTCCTTCCAGATCCAGAAGCCCGGTCTCTTCACGAACTACTTTCTTTTTCCGGCGCGGAGCCTTTTTCTTAACCGGTCGATCTTTGTCTGAGGCTGCTTTATGATCCACACCATCACCAGATACGTGATGGCCTGAAGGACGTTTTGTTTTAGTGACTTTCTTTTTCCGCGGTCTTTCTTCGCTTTTCTGTTCTTTTTCATTGATGTCCTTCACCTCACTTACAGTCTGCTCTCTGATCTCTTCCATGATTTCATCTACTGTGCCGTCAAGATTTCTTTCGTTTTTTTCATTCATACTCTTTTCACTCATTTATACTATTGACTTCCTTTTTCACTCAATATGTAGTCATTATAATACGAAGGAGCGTGTAAATACAATACATAACTTTAACTTTCATATTTTTATCACTTGTTGGGATGGGAATCTTCTATTATAATAATGAGGTGATTTTGGGGAAATGAATGATTTGCGTTGTGATGACAAATAGCCTGCAAATAAAAAGTCAAGGCT
>NZ_JAQCSY010000010.1:0-41817 GCF_027686195.1 Coprococcus sp. AF102-57
ACTTAAATGAAAAACTAAATTCCAGCTGTGGATTATCTCAGTAACTATGCGGGATTAAATTCTGTAATGCACCTTAACAATTCTATTTTTTTGTCTTATAATAAACTTGTAAGCACTCATGATTTATGTTTTTATGCATACTAACCGGGCATCTGAAAATAGTGTGCGAGACTAAATTCCACATGCCTTATGTGCAAGACTAAATTCTGGTGCAGTGAAATCTGCCTGTGCTTTACTATTTTATTTTATAAGTTTTGGACTAAGCATAACATCATCAGGTGCGATTGCCTTTAATCCTAATGCTTTGTGCAATTTGTTGTCCAAGAGTAAAAGAGAGAGTTCATATGGGCTATGTCCATTAAGACTGTCTCTTTTTTCGTTGTTTATGTGATTCATCATAAGTCTGACTTTCTCGTCATTTAAATCAGCGAATGAACTCCCTTTCGGACGGATGTAGCGGATATACTCGTGGTTCTTTTCGCAGGCACCTTTTTGCCAAAAGCTGTATGGATCACAGTAAAAGACAGTCGTGCTTTTACTTCCGTCACAGAATTCCTCCATCTCTTCACGAGCTGAGAATTCTGAACCTCCATCCGTGAGGATCACCGGAAAAAGCTTTTTGAATGCATCCTGTCCTAACACTGTTTCAAGCCATACAAAGACCTCTAACACGCATTCCTGGTCTTGATATTCCAACAGGAACATAAGCATAAGATTGCAGTTGCGGAATGTAAAGGTCAAGAGGGCGCAGCTTTCGCCTTTCATTCCTTCCACGCAGTCCATTTCCACAACATTTATATCTGGATGATCTTTCATATAATTCTGGAAATTTTCGTAGTTATGACCTTGACGATAAGAACGATCTTTTGCACTGGTCTGTGTAGGTTTCTTGCGTTTCTTATAACGTACAGAACGCCTTAAGTCACCATTGCGGACATCGAATACACAATCATTGATGTAGGAGTAAAGTGTTCTTCTGGAGCAACCCAATTCTTCTGCATGAGTAGCATAAATATGACCGATGGACTGATGCTTCTCCTTGATCAATGGAACCAATAAATCATTCATGGATTGAATGCTTTCCGGAGTCTGGTTAATGCCGACTCTGCAATCGACTAGCACGCTACGGTACTCATCATGGGCATATTTGGATGAATAAAACTTTCTGGGCATAAGACAATGGGTCTTTTTACCACAGCCATTACATACGTAGGGTGGTTTATTCAGTTTCTCACATTCAGCTGTCTCATATGCGGGACATATATCAGTGCAGCGAAAGGATGGTTTTCTGCAAAGCTTACAATGAATGCCACACATCTTATCACACAAGCATGTCACCTTACAGTTCTTACGATGAATACATGGCGGGTGAGTGTAACCTGAATCCGGACGTTCTTTTGTATGTGCGTGGAGACGTACTTCCTTTGATATAGTAGATGGATTTTTACCAATAATTCGTCCAATTTCAGTGAAGCTTTTATTCTCAGTAAGCCCTTTCTCGATATCAACACGCTGTTCAAATGTTAAATGTTTCTGATTGCCTTTATTTTTCATAATTATCTCCAATCTGCACAGGCAGGCAATCAGCTGCAAGTACATTATACGGAGTAATGATTATCAAAGACAATATGGCAAATATGTGTGCAAAAGTAACTTCGACCTATATGGAATTTACTCTTGCATTTGGTCCAAAACCGGAATTTAGTTTTTCATTTAAGTTAATCTATGTTTTCGACTGACTCTATTATACCACGGAATTCGTTATCGAACAAGTGTTCTTTTTTATTTTTGTGCAATTCATCTCCCACCTGCAGAGGAAGGAGAATTCTTGCTATATTATGTTAAACCAGTTTTCCCAGCACCGGAAGCTTTTTCAGATAAATTCTTCCGGAAAATGCAATATGCGGCAACTCATAAAATTCACAGTTCTTCGGACAGATCGGTTTATATAACGGATCTGCCACAATGATCTCTGCATCTTTTAATGCCTCTTCCATCTCTTCTTCTCCGCAAACCCATCTGTCCCCATCTGCCAGTAAGCCATCTGTTTCTTCCAGTGGACAAAGCACTTCCACCCGGCAGTCATACTTTTCTTCGATTCCCGCCGCCAGGGATTCCATGATCACAGATTCCCCGACCAAAGTCACCTTCCGATCTTTTCTTCCCTTCATCCGATCCTTTCGATATGGTATCTGCTCTTTTTCTTCCAGTGCTTTCGCAATCCGCTCTGTATAAGAACCAATCGGCGTTCCAATCACATACGGGGTTCCGAACTTTTCTTCCAGCACTTTCGCCGCACGAAGCCCGACCGAAGATACCACCAGATTCACCTCTGCTTCTCCTGCCTGCAAAAATGCATCCAGTTCATCTCCCATTGCCCAGGTAGACAGCACCTTCCATCCACAGGCTTTCAGGTTCTCTTTCAGCACCTCTACATGAGATACCGGTCCAAAGTCCAGTGGTGTCACACCAAGCAGATTGACGGTGCGTGCCTGAATCCGTCCTGTCTTTTCCCCGGTAAATCTTTTCGCGATCTTCTCTAATGCAATTCCTGCCCCATACACATAATCATGCATTCCGTTCGTCGGTACTGCAAATGCAGGAATCCCGGTTTCTTCTTCCAGTACCTGTGCCAGTGCCGGAAAATCGGTTCCATTCATATACGGAATTGGGGATCCTGCAAGGGCAATAAATTTCGGATGCAGCTCCCTTGTTGCCTCTTTGATATCATCCAGAAATTTTTCATCATTTCCCATGATCGCATCAATTTCTGTCAGACCGGAAATATAGATCAGACTGTCCTGATCGTACCAGCGGATCTCATCGTGAGTGTTGTAGGTCGAATTGCATCCGGACGGGTCGTGCATGACTGTCATGCCGCCAAGCTCATAAAGTGCAGAACACACACCGGATACATCCGCTGTATAAATTGGTATGATTCGATAAGATTGTCTCATATACAGCTTTCACACCCCCATCCTTTTCGCACAACCAGATCTTCCGTGTCTTTTTCTTCGGTAAATGCTTCGGCCATAAGCTCTGCCGTCCTGCGGATCCCGTCAAATCCGTAAAGACCTCCGCCCTGTACCATATTGACAAAATACGGACTTCCTGTAAACCACGCCGCCTTCTGTCCGATCGCCAGTGTTTTTTCATCCGATGTTCTCGGAAGCACACGCATTTTCACCTGGATTGTTGCAATCAACTGCAGCTCCGGTGCATGCTCCTTCAGCCACTCAAATTCTGCTTTTTCTTCCGGACTGATGGAATCCAGATAGATCCGTATTACCCGGAAGCCATGAGTAAGCAGAAGCTTTGCAAGTCCCAGTGGACGTGGATGATACAGATAATCAATGGCAACCGCAGTGTCTCCGATCACCTCATGCGCCTTTTCCAGTGCCTTTTCACAGGCAGCAATTTCCTCTTCTACTGAAATCGTTTCCTCCAGCTTTCCATAGCCCATTGCCTGGCAGAAATTTTCCAGCTGTGCTGTGATATCTTTATAATCAAAGCTGCCCGGCAGATACAGGTATGGCCGTTTCAGACGCTCTGAAAGCACTTCCGCACCATACTTAGATGGTGGATAAGAAGATATAAAAAGTTTCCCTTCGGAAAGTGCCAGATAGTCTTCCCAGCTTTTACATCCCGGCAGTTCCCGGAAGATTCCCTGATGTGCCCGGACGATTCGTTTCAGATCTGCATTTTTTTCCAGTGCGAAATCACTGCCGAGAAAACTCACGGCTTTCTCATCTGCTTTTCGCTTTGGAAGTGGTTCATAAATCGCCTTTCTCAGCTTCTGATCCGGTGTAGGTCCATGCTTCTGCATGATCGGATCCATATAACAGCGGATAAACGTAATCTTCGGGAACCTCTCCTCCAGTTCCTGATACACCCGTTCCAGATCGCATCCCAGAAAATGATGCAGACAGACGGTAAATAAAAGAACTGCTTTCGGTTTTTCTTCCAACTTATTCAGCACATCCGTCACGCCTTCGATGGTGATGTCCTCCAGATTTCCATTTAACAGATTCTCTTCTTTTACGATCACAAAGGAAAACCGGTCAGCCGCATTCATTTCCGCCGCTGTCAGCACCACACCTCGCATGCAGTTATCTGCACAGACATAGATCTGTCTTACCTCCGGCATCAGCATTCCGGTATGTACGATGTTCCAGTTGCCGTGAACCGGCGAGTTAAATTCAAGCCCCGGTGCAAATGGAACCGGAAATGTGGCATCCTTGATGGCTACTGCCGCGCCTTTTTCATCCACCGGATGTCCTACCCGTTTTAACATGGTCTCTCCTCTCCGCACACTGCAAGGATCTGATCTGCCAGCTTCCGGTATTCCTCTGCCATCTGAGAATCCGGTGCGTATTCCAGCAGAACCTTGCCGGCTTCTTCTGCTTCCATCACAAGTTCGCTCCGGTCAAGCCGTCCAATGATCTGCGTGTGAAAATCCTCTGCAAGCTCCCGCACCTTTTCTTCCTCTCTCGGAACCTCTCTTTTATTTAAAATAATACCGCCAAGGGAAGCATATCCCCGGTTCTTGAAATTCTCTACTGCCATTGCAATATTGGCCCCGGCATGGATCGCCATATTTTCACCGGATGTGATGATGAATACCTGATCCGCATAGCCTTTTCGCATGGGCATGGAAAAGCCACCGCAGACTACATCACCAAGTACATCATATAACACGATATCCGGCTGGTAGGTCTCATAAGCACCGGTTTCTTCCAGCTTCTCAAGGGCGGTGATAATCCCGCGTCCTGCACATCCAAGTCCCGGTGTCGGTCCACCTGCTTCTACACAGACCACACCTGCATAGCCAACCGTAACCATATCTTCCAGTTTTAGATTCTGTTTCTTCTGTTGGAACATTTCCAGTACGGTTGGAATCTCCTTTCCGTGTCGGAGCTGGATGGTCGAATCCGCCTTCGGATCACAGCCGATCTGCATGACCTTGTATCCTTTTTCGGCAAGTGCCACCGCAAGATTGGATACAGTTGTGGATTTTCCGATCCCGCCTTTTCCGTACACTGCTATCTTTTTCATTCCGCTTTTTCCTCCGCTTTCGTAATGACGTTCGAGTACGCCGTTTTTGTGGATACCCCATTCAGACGCCCGATCTTCCCTGACAAAGCACTGATCATATCTTGCGGTGCATCAATGGCGATGCTGATGATATTAATTCCCTTCTCCCGGTACGGAATTCCCATTCTTCCAATGATATACTCTCCTGCTTCATGCAGGTAATGGTTCAGTTCCTCAATCGCGGCAGGATTCTCCACAATAATTGAAATGACTGCTACTCTGGTGTCCATGAAAAGTCTCCTTTCTTTTTTGAAATGTCACCGATTCCGCATTTCAGATTGTTTAGCAGATACGTGGCAGCAATTCTCCGCCCGGCTGTGGAAGAAGTGCCTGCGTTCCGATTTCTGTAGTCATGACTACTTTCCCCGGCTGCTCTGCAGTTACTTCTCCGATAATTGCCGCATTCTGTGAATACGGACATTTGTGCAGTACTTCTACAATCTTTTCTGCCTCTGCTTTTGGTGCCATAATGACCATTCTTCCTTCACACGCAAGGTAAAGCGGCTCCAGTCCAAGCATTCCGCAGACTCCCTTCACTTCCGGTGCAACCGGAACTTTTTCAGCATTCAGACGGATTCCAACATTACTTTGTCCCGCAATCTCATAAAGTACTGTTCCAACTCCACCTCTTGTCGCATCACGGATGACATGCAGATCATGTGTTGCATTTATTACTTCTTCCACAGTATGCCATAGTGGTGCACAGTCACTGGTCACATCCGCTTCGATTCCGAAGTCTTCTCTTGCAAGAAGGATCGTACAACCATGACGTCCCACATCTCCGGTCACAATGATCGCGTCTCCCGGCTGTGCCAGTTCTCCTCCGACTTTTACGCCGTTCTCGATCTGTCCCATTCCGGTTGTTGTGATAAATACACCGTCTACCTGTCCCTTTCCTGCTACCTTGGTATCTCCGGATACAATACGGACACCGGCTTCTTTTGCCGTTTTCTCCATTGCTGCTGCAATCTCTTCCAGTTTTTCCATCGGAAATCCTTCTTCAATTACAAATGCACAAGTCAGATAAAGTGGTTTTGCTCCCATACATGCAAGGTCATTAACTGTTCCGCAAATGGAAAGCTTTCCGATATTTCCTCCTGGGAAGAATGCCGGAGATACAATAAATCCATCCGTAGATACTGCCATCTTTCCGACTGGTGGTGTAAGAACTGCCGCATCATCCGCAGTCAGATCCGGATTGGCAAAATGTGCTGCAAATACTTTATCGATCAGCTCTGAAGTCTGCTTTCCGCCGGCTCCGTGTGCCATAGTTACTGTCTGGTTATCCATTTTATTTTCCATTTTTAACTTCCTTCTCTCCTAATCGTTTCCGTATATATGATACCGGATTGTTCCGGTGTTCCATTCCTTTGTTTCCCTGATACCAGATTGTTTCGCACTTACGTGCTCTCACAATCCTCAAAACATTCGTAATCCGCTCATTTTTCTTCGTAAAATGGCTACTTACTCATGTTTTGGCGGGGATAAAGGTCAGAAGTCTTCCTGCAAGCAAGCTTGCGTCAGACTTCTGACTTTTATCCCCTGGTATCATACATATAGTAAGCCGAGCATGCGCCCTCGCCGGATACCATGCAGGCTCCTACCGGGTGCTGCGGTGTACATACCTTGCCAAACACCTTACAGTCGGACGGTTTGCATTTTCCCTGCAGTACATCTCCGCAGCGGCATGCCGGATTTGCTTTTCCTTCGATCTTTGGCATATTGTATTTCTTTCTGGCATCGTATGCTTCCCATTCTTCTCTCAGCTGCATACCGGATCCCGGAATGATTCCAAGACCTCTCCACTCGCTGTCGCATCCTTCCATCAGTTCATTCACCAGCCTATGTGCCTCACGGCTTCCTTCTCTGGTGACAACTCTCGGATAGCAGTTTACGAAGAACGGCTTTCCTTCCTGGAAGCGTACCAGTGCGACCGCAAGTGCTGTGAGCAGTTCTTTTGCCGTAAATCCTGCTACCACACCGCTGACTCCTTCTTTTACCAGTTCCTCACAAAGTTCGGTCCCCGTGATTGCATTGACGTGTCCCGGATATAAAAATACATCCGCACTGCCTTTGAGTGCCTCGTAGGCTCCCGGCATCGTCTTATTGGCAACCAGAAGAGAATAATTGGAAATTCCATCTTCCTTTGCCTGTTTAACCGAAAGGCATCCTGCAGGTGTCGTTGTCTCAAACCCAACGGATAAAAATGTCACCTGTTCTTCCGGATGATCTTTCGCATATTTTTCCGCATCTGCCGGTGAATAAACGATATGGATCTTTGCTCCTTTTTCTCTTGCTCCGGCAAGGCTCATCTGACTTCCCGGTACGCGGACCAGATCACCAAATGTACAGATCGTCACCTGCTTCTCCAACGCCAGATAAATTGCTTCATCAATAAAGCTGACCGGTGTTACGCAGACCGGGCATCCCGGTCCTGAGATCAGTTCTACCTGCTTTGGCAAAAGTTTTCGGATCCCCAGACGGAAAATTTCATGGGTATGGGTTCCGCATACTTCCATGATCCGCACTGCCGGTCCGTCATAATTTTCTATGATCTCTCTGGCTGTTCGTTTCTTTTGTTCTTCCATTACAGCAGTTCCTCCATAAGCTGATCGGTCTCGCTTTCATCTTCATCGGTGATCTTTGCGATTGCAACTCCGGCGTGGACCATGACGTAATCACCTGGTTCCAGATTCTCCAGGAGCTTGGATGAAACCTCTCTTTTTGCACCGCCTGCGTCAACGACGGCGGTTCCGTTACTGATTTTTACAACTTTTGCTGATAATCCAACACACATGTGGGTAGTTCCTCCTTTTCCTCTTTTATTTGTAAGTTCTAATAGCTTTAGATTAACTTTGTTTAAAATTTTTTATGTCTGATTTTAATTTTCTAAATCTATAAAGTCTGGTTTTATTTTATCTCATGCTTCTGTAAATATGCCATTGCGTAGGCTGCCTGACCAAGTGACAATCCTCCGTCATTTGGTGGAATGAGGTGATGGTGCAGGGTGATGAGACCGTGCTTAACCAGACCTTCTTCTACCAGCCGTAGTAGTAAGCGGTTCTGGAAAACTCCGCCGCTTAGGGCAACTTTCCGGATTCCGGTCTGATGACTTGCTGTGAGGGCTGCGGATATGATCTGTCTTGCAAGTTCCTGGTGGAACTCGTATGCAAGTTGTCCGGCATCTTCCCCAGCAAGACGTTTTTTTGCGAGGTTTTTGACTAATTCGCCGGTATTTAGAATCAGGCGGTCTTCTGCCGTTTCTGTAAATGGCTTAAGCATGAGGGGTTCGTATGGATGCTGCATTGTTTTTTCGTAAGCTTCTGCTGCGAACTCTAATGCCGTAGATGCTTCTCCCTCGAAAGTGGATTTTTTCCGGATTCCGAGGATAGCACTGACTCCATCAAAGAGACGGCCGGCACTGGTAGATTGAACAGCATTCAGGTGTCGTCCGGTCATTGTCACCAGTACTTTTGCCTCCGGTTCGGTGCAAAGCTCCAGTTTCTTCATCCATTCGACCGTTTTTTCTTTATCCTGCAATTCTTCATAGAGAAGAGAACCGGCAATTCGCCAGCCTTCTTTTGCAGAAAGATCTCCACCTACCTGCCAGAATGGCTTAATGCTGCCAAGTCTTTCAAATCCATTGTAATCACAACGAAGAATTTCTCCACCCCAGATGGTCCCATCCGTTCCATAGCCGGTTCCGTCAAAGGAAACGCCGATCACCGGATCTTCGCAGTCATTTTCTGCCATACAGGACAGAATATGTGCAAAATGGTGCTGTATCTTCAAAACCGGGAGTCCAAGTTCTTCCGCAACAACTGTCGCATTGTATTTCGGATGCAGATCGCATGCCACAACCTTTGGTTCTACCTCCAGAAGTGTTTCCATTCTGCCGATTGTTTCTTTTAAAGCTTCCACGGTGCGCAGATCTTCCAGATCTCCCACATAAGGGGATGGGTAAAATCTGCCGTCCACACCGATACAGAATGTATTTTTCAGTTCTCCTCCAGTGGCAAGTACCTGCCCTTTCCACGACATCTGAACCATGGTCGGAAGTGGCGCATAGCCTCTGGATCTGCGGATCATATATGGCTCATTTTTATAAAAATCCATCACTGAATCATCGGCACGGATCCGGATTTTCCGGTTGTGGGAAAGCATACAGTCGCACAGACGGGAAAGCTCCTGAATCGCTTCTTTGTCCTCCCTGCAGATCGGTGCACCGGATGTATTTCCACTGGTCATAACCAAAAAAGACGGCATCCGGATTCCATCATCATAGGTAAAGAGCAGAAGCTGTACCGGTGCATACGGCAACATTACTCCAACCTTTGGATTACCAGGTGCAATACTTTCGCAAAGTGTTTCTTCACCATCTTCTTTTTTGTCCAGAAGCAGGATTGGTTTTTGATGTCCGGTCAGAATTTTTTCCTGTTCTTCACTGACCAGGCATTCTCTTTTCACAGATTCCAGATCTTTTGCCATAACTGCAAATGGTTTCGCCGGACGTTTTTTCAGTTCTCTGAGGCGCTTCACCGCCTCTTCATTAGTCGCATCGCAGCACAGGTGGAAACCTCCAATCCCCTTAATCGCCACAATTCCGCCTTCTGCAATGGTCCGTCTGGTGTAAATGATTGCGTCTCTTCCACGTTCTTCTCTGCCGATCAGGTAGACCTCCGGACCACACTCGTTACAACAGACTGGCTGTGCATCGTATCTCCGGGTTGCCGGATCATAATATTCTTTTGCGCAATCCGGACACATCGGAAATTCTTTCATGCTGGTGCGCTCCCGGTCATACGGAAGGGCATCCAGGATCGTAAGTCTTGGCCCACAGCAGGTACAGTTGATAAATGGATGCAGATATCTACGGTTCTTCGGATCAAACATTTCTTCCTTGCATTCATCACAAATTGCAATATCCGGTGAGACAAAAATCTCACCTTTCGTCTTTTCACTTTCAATGATCGTAAACTCCGTAAAGTCTTCTGCTTCTTCTACCGGCTCAATATTCATTTTCAAAATCGCTGCCCGCTTCGGCGGCTTATTCTCAATATCCGAGATAAATCCATCCACTGCCTCTTCCGGTCCCTGCGCAAAGATTTCCACATACGGACCTTTATTGGACACGCTGCCCCGGATCTGATGCGTAGCCGCATGCCTGCTCACAGTCGGACGAAATCCTACGCCTTGCACGATCCCATAGACGCGGATCTGTTTTGTCACTTCATTTTTCATCTATTCACACAGTCTCCCTGACACTGCAAAATGTCTTGTATTTACGAAGATTCCCTGAAAATCCGGAACCATTTTTTCCATACATGCATCTGCGAAAATGATATCAAATCCACCATTTTTCACAAGATCGATATAATCATCTTCCTCACGCAACGACACATCCTGCGGACAGGCAAGCCCTTTTTTCCTCATAAACCAGGTTGCTGTCTGCACCTCTGCCAAATTCTCTCTTTTAAGAATTTCCTGCCGGATTGCTTCCGCCATCACCTGCTGGTGTACCACAAGGATCTTCTTTCCCTGATAGTCCAGATTCGGAACCAACTCACCTGCTGCCGGATAACCGATCTCATACGGCGTACCAAAAGTCTTTTCCAAATATTTGGCTGCTTCCAGTGCTGCCGCAGATACAACAATATTTTTGCCAGCTTCCGATGCCCTTTCTACTGCCTCAAGTCCATCGCCCATTCCATAGCAAATGGCTTCTTTTCCTTCTTTTTTCAGTTCCTCTCTTACTTTATCTGCTGCTTTCAGATCGCTTACATCCTGTGGCGTCATTCCAAGGATACCGACTTTTTCTTTGCATACCTCATATTTTTCCTTTGCAAATGCAGTAAATAATGCAAGATACGCTTTTTCTTCCCCTTTATCGTAAAGCTCCATTCCGTCGGTATCAATGGCAAGAATCGGAAGGTCGGTCTTTTTTTCACACATTCTTTTCAGTGCCTTGTAATCCGTTCCGATCACAGCCGGAACCGGAGTGCCGACAATCGCCGCAAAATTCGCATCAATCTTATCAGCTGCATCGACCAGCTTTGCGACCAGACGGTCATCTCTTCCAAGGATTGCATCCATATCACGAAGTCCTGCGCTGAATACTGCACTTTTCCGTTCAAACCATCTCGGCTCATCAAAACCGCAGACATTTCCTGTGCATCCTCCCGCGTCGCAGATGACGATGATTCCGCCAAGTTCATATAACACAGACACTGCGCCCGACTGATCCGGTGCAAATGGTGTCAGATATTTTCTAAGTCCTCTCATGCTACACCTCCAAAAGGGTTTCAAACAACCGTGTCACACCTGCATAACCATAAGGCTGTCTGTCCTGATTCCAGATCACATTCGGCTGATCCGGATGATAGTATCCCGCATCCTTTCCAATGGTCATATTCACGCCGCTCTTTTCCGGATCGTAGTACAGCATGGTCGGTTCCATATTGGAAAATACCTTCGTCTCCGGGCTGAGCTGGGATAACTGGTTCAGGTAAATAAAATTCTCTGCTGTCAGTGTTCCATAGATTTCCGGCACCTTAAATCCATATTTGATCATCGCAAGTGCCATTTCAAATGGATCTCCGTTCATGCATTCCCCGATCGCAAAGCTTGCATCCGGCCGTTTCTCTTTGAATTTTGCCACGGTTTCTTCCGCTTTTTCACGATAAACTTCATCAGAAAATGTCACCCCAAGCACTTTCCCAAATGCCTGATACTGGCTGGCGATCTTATCTGTCTGGTAGAGTCTCCTGAGTTCAATAAACGGAATCTGCAGACGGTTATGAAAATCCTCTGCCGCAAATCTGGTTTCCGGGTGAAGTACCAGATTAAAATTTGCCTCAGACATGGTCTGATATTCCTCATAGTCCTTGCATCTGGAGATTTCATGGATGGTCTTAACCCCTGCGCTGTGCAAAAGATCATACAGCTCACACTCATCGATCAGCGGCGAGAAAAATCCAAGCAGGTTCACCACATTTCCTTTTTTCTTCTTTGGCTCCAGAAGGGAATATAAAGACTGACGTACATGCACCATCGGCGGCTTTCTTCCTTCTCTTGTCAGCGCGTACATGTAGCATGGTCGAACCGGAAGTCCGGCTCTTTCTTCCGCTTTTCTGCACACACGCTCCATGTCCGTCCCAAGAAGAGCATCTACACAGGTAATACAGATCATCACAACGGACGGTCTCTTTTCACAGCAATTGCAGATTTCTTCTACTGCCTTCGGAATCTTTTTCAAATGACGTCCCGTTACGATATCGGTCTCGTCCATCATCAGATAGAAAAAACGGTTATCATATTCCCTCATGGAGCTGATGAGCGAAGTATTTCGTCCACAGCAGCCCGGTGCCACGATCAGCATGATCGAATCCGGCACAGCAAGTCCCGCTCTTTTTACTCCGAATCCTTCTGCTCCCGGTGAGTTAAATGCAAGCGTTGCCGGTGAGCTGTAGATCAGGTGCGTATTCGACCGGAGCTGTGCCGGAATCGCATCTCTTCCCAGTTTATTTAATTCTTTTACGGTACAATAATATGCTTCTTTTGCCATACCTTCTATTCCTCACTCTTCAGTAATAACTCTGCCAGATTAAAAAATCTCTTACTGATCGCGGAATCTTTGTCCCCTTCGATCACCGTCATTCCCTGATCCTCATAGCGGATGATCTCATCACTTCTCGGAATTTCCCCGACGATCGGGATCCCGCTTTTTTCGGAAAATGCCTGTACTTTTTCCGTCTCATTTTCCACATTCCTGTGGTTCAGTACAATACCGAATACTCTGGCATAGCTTCTGTCCTCAAAATTCCTCACCGCACTTGAAATATTATTTGCTGCATAAAGTGCCATCTTTTCTCCGGAAGTTACGATCAGAACCTTTTCGGCGTACCCTTCCCGGATCGGTGCTGCAAAGCCACCGCATACCACGTCACCAAGAACGTCATAAAGTACAACATCCGGCTTATATGTTTCAAATAACTGCAAATCTTCTAACAGCTGGAATGTGGCAATAATCCCGCGCCCCGCGCATCCAAGTCCCGGTGTCGGTCCACCTGTTTCAATGCAGAGCACACCACCATAGCCTTCTTTTGCAATATCTGAAAGCTCCTCCGGTTCTTCATCCTCTTCTCTCATATAATTCATCACCGGTCTGAGCGGCTCGCCGCCAAGCAGATTGATCGTAGAATCTGCCTTCGGATCACATCCAATCTGGATTACTTTCTTTCCCATCGCCGCAAATGCTGCCGCCAGGTTGGATGTAATCGTAGACTTTCCAATACCGCCCTTTCCATAAATTGCAACCTTTAACATAATCCTTTTTCCTTTCTATAACCAAGCAGGCAATTTATCGTATACACAAAAAACCCGCCTCCCAAAACGGTAGACGAGTCCCACTATACATCTTCGTATATCACCAACTGTTTCCCGCTCGGATCTACCTTGCCGTCAAAGTCTCTTGTATAAAATTATCTCCATTCAGCATTCAGATAGGAATCTTCCACTCCGTCTGCATCATTATTTTTAATTATATCTCCACGTCTATAGGTCAGTCAATTCTAACTATGTTTTATCATGGTATTTTTCTATATTTTTTCAGATCTTTTCTATGAATAACTGGTCAAATTCCCCACAAAATCTTGTAACAAACTTTATTGCAGCGTATACTACACCTATAAAACAAAATTTTGAGGAGCCCATATGATAAAAAAATTTTCACTACACTGTATAGAAAAAGTTTTATTCTTCATCGGCATTTTTCTGCTTACCAGCGAAATTCTGAAACAATCACTCCTGACCTTCGTCGTGAATAATGGGCACTACAACCTGTGGTACTTCCCATTCCAGCTCTGCAGCCTCCCGATGTATCTGCTGGTTCTCTACCCATTTTTTCACACAGAACCTGCCAGAAATACCATCCTCGGCTTCCTTTCCACCTATAATCTTCTCGGTGGAATTGCCGTTTTTTTCGATACCAGTGGAATGCATTATCCACTTCTGATCCTGACAGTTCACTCCTATCTCTGGCATATTTTACTAATTGTCACAGGAATCCTGTCCGGTATATTTCTGGTACAGAAATCTGTACCAATGACTCCTCTTTCCTGTTCAAAAAATATTAAAAGACAGCCGACTGACGCTTCTTCACGCCGTCTGCTGCCTTCTTTTCCCCGCATCACTTTGCTCTATATTCTGTTTGCTCTCATCGCAGAATATCTGAACCATATTCTGGATCCCTTTGGTGAAATTAATCTTTTCTACATTAATCCAGATTACCGGATGGAACAGATTTTCTTTGTGAAAATCGGTGAACTCTACGGAAATAATTCTGCAATTCTGGTCTATATCCTTGCGACTATATCAGGGGCTGGGATTTTGTATGGAGCCTGGAATCTCATAATCCGTTTTTATTCTTCTCATTGACATTGCTTTTGGGAAATTTCTGCTTCCTTGCTCACATACTCTGCTCCCACCTTCAAACTAAAACGCCCGGATCTTATCCTCCTCATCATCCGTCGTATCTTCAATCTTCCGTATCACAAGCTCATACGAATAATCATCGCTAACCTTCACCTTCACAGTCTCTCCTGCTTTATGCCCGAAGATCGCCTTTCCGATCGGAGATTCGGTACTGATATAATTATGAATTGAATTCCCACGAATCGAAGTAACCAGCTTATAGGTTTCTTCCTCGTCATCCTCCGGAAAATATACGGTCACACGGTTATTGATTCCGGCAACACCTTCTTCGGAAGTATCGGATACAATCTCCGCATTTTTCAGCATTCTTTCCAGATACCGGATCCGGCTTTCATTCTGGTTCTTATATTTTTTTGCTGCATGGTATTCAAAGTTCTCACTTAAGTCTCCCTGCGCACGCGCTTCCTTGACCGCTTCAATGGCTTCCTTACGGATCACATGCTTGCGATGCTGGATTTCCTCTTCAATTTTCTTTACATCACTTTCTGTAAGCTGCTCACGCATCTTTCCATCCTTCTTTCTGTAAAATAATTTCCATCAAAATATGCATCCACTGATGCACCTAACACAAAGCACCTCAATTGTAGCCAATCGAAGTGCTTCGTAAAATTTTCCAATATCCCTAAAAGAAGATTCTCCGGATATCATTATACATCACAAATACCATCAGGCAAAGAAGAAGTGCCATTCCTGCCAGATGTACATACCCTTCTTTTTCCGGAGGCACCCGCTTTCCGCGGATCACTTCCACGATCAGAAATACCAGACGGCCTCCATCCAGTGCCGGAAGCGGAAGTAAATTCATCACTCCAAGGTTCGCTGAAAGCAGGATCGTCATCTGCAGAAGATTCAGGAAAATCAACAGTGCTCCACCAGATTTGCTTTCCTTATACGTGGTATCCACCGCGCTCACAACGCCCACCGGTCCAGATAACTGATCCACTCCGATCCGTCCTGTCACAAGCTGTTTCAAACTGTCAATCGTCAGATTAATCCAGTATTTAACATTATACGCACTGTATGCGGCAGTCTCAAATACATTGGTCTTAACATAATTGCTACTCGTAATTCCAATCAGATAATATCCACTGTCATTCTTCTCCGGGGTAACGGAAACCGTATTTTTTTCGCCATTTCTTTTGTATACAATCTTCATCGTCTGTCCCTGATGAAACTGATTGTAAGTAGAAATATCCTTGAAAATATGGATGTTCTTATCATTGATCTTTACAATCTCATCCCCTGCCTGAAGCCCTGCCTCTGCTGCAGGCGTTCCTGCATTTACCGTTCCTATGACCGGTTTGTCTACACCGACAAAGCAGATAATAATGAATGCACCAATAAAGGCAAGAATAAAGTTGAATACCGGACCTGCGGCAATGACCGAGATCCTGCGCCACGGCGATTTGCTGTTGAAGCTTCCCTCTGACAGATCCTCTTTCTCATCTTCCCCCATCACACACGCACCGCCGATCGGCAGTATTTTCAGACAGTAGTCTGTATTTCCGATCTTTTTGTGTGCCAGTGTCGGTCCCATTCCGATCCAGAATTCATACACATTGATTCCATTAATCCTCGCCAGAAGAAAATGTCCCAGTTCATGGAAAAAAACGATGAATCCAAAAAGTAAAATCGCCAGTACGATTCCCATTTGCTACCTCCTGCTTCTGATTCTGTCATACGTTTCCTGCTCTGTGTCCAGAATCTGTTCCACAGTCGGATTCGCAATTGTCTTATGTGCTTTCATGCAGTCTTCGATAATCTCTGTAATTTCCAGATATTTAATCTCCCGGTTCAGGAACTGGCTGACTGCAAGTTCATTTGCTGCGTTAAATACCGTTGGAAGTGTTCCACCGCATCGCCCTGCCTCGTAAGCAAGTGCAAGCCCGTAGAAGGTATCCATATCCGGCTTTTCAAAATCAAGGTGTCCGATACTCCAGAAATCCACACGTTCTCCCGGAAGAAATCTTCTTTCCGGATAATAAAGTGCATACTGGATCGGCAGCTTCATATCCGGAGTACCAAGCTGTGCGATCACTGCTCCGTCCACATACTCTACCATAGAATGGATCACACTCTGCGGCTGTACAACCACCTGCACATCATCAATATCCACATTAAAAAACCATCTGGCTTCCATCACTTCCAGTCCTTTATTGACCATGGTCGAAGAATCGATCGTAAGCTTACGTCCCATCGCCCAGTTCGGATGCTTTAAAGCATCTTCCACACGGATATTCAGAAGATCCTCCTGCTTCTTTCCACGGAACGGGCCACCGGATGCCGTAAGCAGGATCTTCTTCAATTCATTCTTTCTATGGCTTCCCTGCAGAGACTGGAAAATGGCACTGTGTTCACTGTCCACCGGAAGGATCTTCACACCACATTCCTTTGCAAGCGGCATAATGATATGCCCTGCCGTAACCAGTGTCTCTTTATTTGCAAGGGCAATATCCTTTCCGGCTTTGATCGCTGCAATTGTCGGACGGATACCGATCATACCCACGATCGCCGTCACAAGGATCTCACTTTCCTCCATCGTGGCAATCTCCAGAAGTCCATCCATTCCGGAAACAACCTTTACATCCAGATCCCGGATCCGGCTTTTCAGTTCCTTTGCCTTCTCTTCTGTCCACATTGCCACAAGTTTTGGCTGGAATTCCCGGATCTGTTTTTCCAGAAGATCCACATTTGTCCCTGCCGCAAGTCCTGTCACTTCGATATCTTTGTTCTCACGGATCACCTCAAGTGTCTGGGTTCCGATTGAACCTGTTGAACCTAATATTGCTATTTTTTTCATTTGAATCCTCCTGTCAGATTACATCAGTGCAACTACCAGATAATAAATCACCGGAGCCGTGAAGATCACACTGTCGAAACGGTCCAGGATTCCACCGTGTCCCGGAATCAGTTTTCCGTAATCCTTGATCTCATGATTTCTCTTGATCGCAGATGCTGCAAGATCCCCGATCATGGAAATGATTCCACCAACGAAACAGATCAGCGCATATTCGCCGACTCCTGCCGAAGCACCACCCCATTTATTGATTGCAAGAGCGTAAAGCGCGCCGAGAAGTGCTGCGCCTGCAAGTCCACCGATTCCGCCCTCTATGGATTTCTTCGGGCTGAGCTTCGGTGCCATCTTATGCTTTCCGATCAGTACACCCACACAGTACGCACAGGTATCACATCCCCAGGAACATAAAAATACAAGTCCCACGAGGAAAAGTCCGTCTTTCAACAGACGTGTCTGATAAATATAGGATAACATAATCGCCACATAAAATACGCCAAAGTACGCAGTCATTACCTGTTCAGACACATATTTCGGAAAGGCAAATACATAAACTGCCATTACAAGGATCAGCAAAATGATTGCAAACATCATCAGATCTTCTTTTTTCTGTGCACGGATCAGAAAATAATATCCAACTACACCTATATAGCCTACGATTCCGAGTGGTGCTTTCTCAATCTTTACAACCTTGTAAAGCTCGGAAACTCCGATCAGACTGATGATCAGAAGTGTTGCAAACAATACATCCCCACCAAGGAAGATCGTTGCAAATGCAATGATAACCAGTACAATTCCGCTGAGTAATCTTGTCT
Organism: Coprococcus sp. AF102-57; assembly: GCF_027686195.1. Lineage (NCBI taxonomy): Bacteria > Bacillati > Bacillota > Clostridia > Lachnospirales > Lachnospiraceae > Coprococcus > Coprococcus sp. AF102-57. Next base: position 18,196 of record NZ_JAQCSY010000010.1, read on the forward strand.
TAAACATTTTCTTCGTCCTCCTTGATTCCGCCGTATCTTCTGTCTCTGCTATTATATTGCTCAATTGCTTTTTCTAATTCTTCTTTTGAAAAATCCGGCCACGGAACATCTGTAAAATAAAATTCTGCATAAGCAAGCTGCCATAACAAATAATTGGAAAGTCTGAGTTCTCCGCTAGTACGGATCAGAAGATCCGGATCCGGAATCCCATGTGTATCCAGATATCCTTCAAACAGTTCTTCTGTAATCTCTTCCGGTGCAAATCTGCCATCTGCACAGTCTTTTGTCATTTTTCGCATGGCACGGATCATCTCATCTCTGCTTCCATAATTGATCGCAATCTGGAAATTCAGTCCGTCATTATTTTTTGATGCCTCTTCCAGTTCCTTAATTCTGGTACGGATATCTTCATCCAGACCTGTCTTATCTCCGATCACACGGACACGCATCCGGTTCTTTTCCGCCGTCTTCAGACAGGTTTTCATATAGTTACGAAGAAGCTTCATCAGTGCATCCACTTCACTCTTCGGTCGACTCCAGTTCTCTGTGGAAAACGCATAGACCGTCAGATATTTGACACCCATCTTATAAGCAGCCTCACAGATCTTTTCCACATTCTTGCTGCCCTGCGCATGCCCGTAGTTTCTCGGCATTCCCTTTGCTTTCGCCCATCGTCCGTTACCGTCAAGGATAATGGCTATATGCTGCGGTACATTCATCTTTTAACCCTCTCTTGATTGATACTAAATTTGCTGATATAAAAAAGGAAAAGAGGCGCCAAACATCTCGCCGCCCCTTATCTTTCCTTCTTATACTGTCATAACTTCTTTTGACTTTGCATCGACTGCTGCATCAACTTCCTTGATGTATTTGTCAGTCAGCTTCTGGATCTGATCTTCAAGATCCTGAATTTCATCCTCTGAAACGTCTGTGCCTTTCAGCTTCTTGAATGCATCATTTCCATCACGGCGGATGTTACGGACTGCAACCTTGGATGCTTCTCCTTTTTTCTTAACATCTTTCACCAGTTCTTTTCTTCGTTCCTCTGTCAGTTCCGGGAATACCAGACGGATAACAGTACCATCGTTTGTTGGATTGATTCCGATATCAGACATCAGGATTGCTTTCTCAATATCTTTGATGATCTTCTTTTCCCATGGCTGAATCTGAATCATACGTGCTTCCGGAACAGAAATGTTCGCTACCTGCTGGATTGGTGTCGGTGTTCCATAATATTCTACCGTTAATTTGTTCAGAATATTCGGGTTTGCACGTCCTGCACGGATAGAAGCAAGCTCTGTATCCAGTGCATGAATGGTTTTCTGCATCTTTTCATCGTATATTTTTAATTTTTCGTTCATATGTTATCCTCCCTTAATGGGTGCTGCTTATACAGTCACCTTTGTTCCGTTGAAATTACCGCTCATTGTCTCTACGATACTGTTCTCTTCGTTCAGTCCGAATACCAGCATCGGCATCTTATTCTCAAGGCACATGATCGATGCGGTCAGATCTACTGCCATAAGCTTCTTATCGATGATCTCCTGAATAGAAATCTCATCATACTTCTTCGCTTCCGGATTCACCTTCGGATCGCTGTCATAGATTCCGTCAATTGCTTTTGCAAGAAGCATTGCATCTGCTTCAATCTCAATTGCACGGAGAACAGCTCCTGTATCTGTTGAAAAATACGGATGTCCTGTGCCACCTGCGAAAAAGATTACTTTTCCTTCGTTCAGTGCTTCCACTGCTGCATCTTTTGAAAACAGGGAAGTGAATGCTCCACAGACAAATGGAGTGAAAACCTCTGTCTTCATGCCTACATGTCTGAAAATATCGGATACATAGATGCAGTTCATCACCGTTGCAAGCATTCCAATCTGGTCAGCTTTGGTACGGTCGATCGTCTCACTGGTTCTTCCTCTCCAGAAATTACCGCCTCCGGTTACGATTGCAACCTGGATTCCCTGATCTACGATCTGCTTTACCTGCTTTGCAACGCCAATGCATGTTGCCTCATCAAAACCTGTCTTTTTGTCTCCTGCAAGTGCTTCTCCGCTTAATTTTAAAAGAACTCTTTTCATCTGTCTTTGCTCCTGTCTCTTGGTTTTTAAGATACTTTCGCATACCTGGATTTAGTATAGCATACCTGTGTTTAAAATGGAAGTTCTAAGTTTATTACATTGAGGGTGGGTAGCGCAAAATTTTGTAGAATTGGAGGAATTGACGCAGAATGTGCAAATGATTGGAACTATGCTTCTTTATTTTCTGGCTTTCCTGGCAACTGGGCGAGGATGATGGCACTGAACATCAGAATGCATCCTGCTATTTCTCGGATACTTAGTTTCTGACCTAATATCACCCAGCCTCCAAGGACAGAGAATACGGACTCCAGACTGAGGATCAGGGATGCCACGGTTGGATCGGCATCTTTTTGTGCCACGATCTGGAGGGTATAGGCTACACCACTTGAGAGAACTCCGGCATAAAGTACCGGTACTGCTGCTGCGAAAATATCTGACAGCCGTGGTGTTTCAAATAAAAACATTGGAATTGCCGACAAAACTCCGGTTATAAAGAACTGGGTGCAGGCGATCCGCACACCGTCTGCTTTTGGTGAAAAATAATCGATCACCAGAATGTGGATGGTAAATACAACCGCACATAGCAGTACCAGAATGTCTCCTTTTGCAAGTACCAGCTTATCGGTAATACACAGCAAATACAAGCCTGCGACAGAAATTGCCACGCTTATCCAGATTCTCACTCCGGCTTTCTTTTTCAGAAAAATTCCAAAGATCGGCACAAGCACGATATAAAGTGCTGTAATAAATCCGGCTTTTCCTACCGTTGTGTACTGTATTCCGATCTGCTGCAGGTTACTTGCCACACAAAGTGCCAGTCCACAACAGATTCCACCCAGGATGACATTCTTTTTTTCTTCTTTCCTATCTGTTTTTTTCTGTCTTTCTGCTCCGTCATTTTTCGCACGCCATTTGTCCAGGAAACAGATACATGGAATCAGAAAAATCCCACCAATCAAAGAGCGTACACAGGTAAATGTAAAGGGCCCGATATAATCCATCCCCACGCTCTGTGCTACAAAAGCTGTTCCCCAGATAAATGCGGTCAAAAAGAGCATCAGTGTATTCTTTCCTGTCATTTTCTTCATCGAGCCGTCTCCTATTTGCCAAGTTCGTGAAGATATAATTTTGCTTCTGTTTCAATGAAGATCGTTCCGGCTCCGTTTACACTGAAGAATTCGATCAGAAGAACGTGACGGATTCTTCCGTCCAGAATATGTACACGGTTGACACCATTTTTTGATGCCTGAAGACCATAGCCGATGATCTCGTCAAATTCTTTCGGGAAATTACGTTCTTTGCGCAGTTTTTCTACTTCCGGGACGGTAATCTTATAATAAATATCTTTTCTCTCTTCGTCTTTGTAGATTCCAGGATATTTTGACAGATAAACCAGCTTGTCCGCCTGCATCTTCTCTGCAATCTCAAGTGCAGTCTCTCTTGGATCAATATATTCGCTTTCGTTGTCGATATCATTTGGCACGATGACCGGAATATAATCATTGTCCAGCATCAGACCAATCGTCTCTGTATCCACGCCGCAGATACCAATTGCCTTAACTCCACAGAGTTCAAGGAGCTTGGCAATCCGCTTATTTTCACGGAATTTGTCCAGTCCCATACGGGTAGCATGTACCACGATCGGACGCATACCAACGCTCTTTAAAAGAACGATATCCTGCATCAGTCTCTGCTCTTCCACTCCGCTGAGCCACTCGGCACATCCGTACTCGATAACTACTGTCTTCTGATTAAAGTCTCTGATATATGGTAATGCATCTATCAGGATTGAAGCTTTATGCTCCACAAGTTCTAATTCTTTATCCATGATTACACCTCATTTTTTGTTTTATCTAAAACAGTATAGCACAGAATGATCTCTATTTGAAGAACCCATTTTTCACAAAAAACAGGAAGTGGCAAATGTTCTGTAAAATCACCCTTTTTCGCTGCTACCACCATTTTTTTCACATCCATTATACCCGGAAGAACCGGTTCCTTGCATCAGCAAAGTACCGGTTCCTCTGTCTCATTTATTTGATTCGTGATATAGGCTTCCATTCCACTCTCCGGAATCCCAAGTGCTATGGATAGCTCCGAATACAGGTTGCCTTCTGCCATCCTCAGATAACGTTCGTCAGTCGCCGTGATCTTCTTTCCCTGCTTCAGGCGGGACATCTTCCGCTGATAAAGGGTCTTGATGATCCGCACCCATTCTGCACATTTGCAGCTTTTCATGCATTCCTTGTACTTTTCCTCTCTCTGCTTCTCGCTTCCGATCCAGAGTCCTTCGATCTGTGGAATCTCACGGATCAATTCTTCTGCTTCTTCTTTGGAAATGACTTTTCTCATGACAATCTTCTCATTGTCTACCGGTGTAAATACTTTTCCATGCTTTTCACGTACCGGTCGCAGAATATAATACAGTTTGTCCTTCGGCACTCCGTCCATTTTCAGCGTCGTAATTTCAGTCACTTCACAAATCCCTGTCCGGCCATAAACAATCAAATCTCCTACTTCGTACATTCTCTTCCTTCTTTCTTAAACTTGCCGAATCTCTACACCTTTATTTTATCAGAAAATTAGTTTAAATTCTAATGTTTTTCAGATTTTTGTGAATCTTAGTCAAAGCTAACGCCTGTGGTTTTATGCAATTTTACTAGAAAATAGGGGGATTTTGTCGCAAGATGCGTCCCAAAAAGAGTCCTGCCCCATTCTTTTTGGGACTTAGACACTCGACTAAAATTTACTCTTTTTCCACAGTACGAGAAATTGATAAAACCGGGGGAGGGGCGCTTGACCGTTGTTCCAAGTGGAAGGTGTTTCTTGAAGATACGCTTTATTCATATGGGCACTCTTTCAATAAACATTCAACCGCCATCCGGTATTCCCGGATGGTCTGGCTTTTGCGGATTTGCGTCAGATATTCTTCGCTGTTTTTAAAGTTTTTGCCAAGATACCACCAGAGTTCTTTCATTTTGACTACTGCATTTTTTTCTTCTGGAGATTTTTCGATATAGGCATCAAGAAGATGATCGCAGAATGTAGCAATCTTCTTGGTGTCAAATGTAGATTTCCCTTTTATAACTGCCGGAAGAAATGGGTTCATCAGAATTCCTCTTCCGAGCATGATGCATTCTGTTTCGGGAAATTTCTGATGGAAGATTTGGTAATTTTCCGCACAAAAAATGTCTCCATTATAGACCAGAGGATTTTTGCTGTTCCGGCAGGCGTAGGCAAAAGTGGTCCAGTCGGGTTTGTTTTTGTAGTAATCCTGCTGGACTCTTGGATGAAGGATCAGTTCTTCCAGAGGATATTGGTTATAGATATCCAGAAGTTCTTCGAACTCTTCCTGATCATATTTACCGCTTCTTGTTTTGATAGAGATTTTCATATCGAGTTGATCGAAAACTTCGGCAAGGAAATGATTCAGTTCATCGAGATAAAACAAAAAACCGGATCCCCTTTTCCGGTTGACGACTGTTTTGGAGGGGCAACCGAGATTCAGATTGACTTCTTCATATCCGAATTCTTTCAACTGCCGGGCCAGGCGGATGAAATCCTCGGCGCGGTTGGTCAGGATCTGCGGAACGGTATACATGCCCTCATTATTTTCCGGAAGGATCTCATTCCATTCCTGTCTGCTGAATTTGCCTTTCGGGTTTGGATTTAAAAATGGTGTAAAATATTTATCCACTGGTTCAAAAAAGGTGTGATACGCCCTGCGGTATACCTCACCTGTAATGCCCTCCATTGGCGCCAGATAGATTTTCATAACCTTTCTACCTCCGTCACATAAAGTGTTTCTTTGTCTACCCGGAAATGAATTTCCATTCCCGCGTAAGCCATGCCGTAAATCCGGACTGGATCCTTTTGATAAGAAGGTCTCGGATCCTGCTCCAGGATCTGAATCAGTGCTGCTCTTTTTTCAGCCGGAATCTGTTCCAAATACATTTCCGGGAAATTCACATCCAATTTATAATCTTTCTTTTCTTCCGCGAAACCGCCTTTTGCCTCCGGGTGGCTATCCACGTATGGAAGGTAGGGCTTGATATCGTAGATCGGCGTCATATCCAGAAGATCCGCACCTTCCACGATCAGCACCGGACCTTCTTTTTCCCGGAATTCTACCCCAATAAGCTTTACGGAAGAAAGTCCGATCGGATTCGGGCGAAATGGAGAACGGGTGGCAAAAACTCCCACCCGTCTGTTACCACCAAGCCGCGGTGGACGTACTGTCGGGCTCCAGGTATCCCGGATAGATTCCGAAAATTCCCAGATCAGCCACAGATAATCATACGCCTCGATTTCCCGCAGTGCATCCGCATTCTGATATTCCGGCAGAAAATGGATTTCTGCCCGGGTATCCGCAAGATTACTCTGTCGCGGAATCCCGAATTTCTCCACAAAATCAGATCTTATATACGCGATCTGCTTTATTTGCATTGTTCTTTTTCTCCATCAACAAACATCATCACAAAAGCAACTGCCAGAATTGCAGAAGCGATCAGAAGTGCCTTTTCAGCAAACATTTCCACACAGGCATTTCCGATAACTGCACCGATCACAAAGAAGAAGATGATTCCATAGTACAAAAGTCCTTTCTTGATATACTCTTTATCCTTCGTGTTCGCATAACTGCACATATGCTGGGTCGCACTTCGTAAGTTTCCGATGCACATGGTGGTTGCAATTCCGTTTCCATGGATTTTGCGGAAGCTTTCCACCTGAATCCCACACGCAAGGGATGTGAGTGCATTCGCCACCAGATTAAAATCCTGTGGGATAAAGCTGACACTCAGCAGGATCACTGCCTCACAGAATACCGAAATCTGTCTCCAGTGCAGAAGTGTCAGATCTTTCGTCCGTATTTTCACCAGATCCGCAAGGGCGATTCCAATGGCAAATGCCAGCACCGGAACCAGATAGTGGAGTGCCATATGCCAGTTTCTCTCTGAAATATTGATTCCAAGAAGCAGAATATTTCCGGTTTGTGCATTGGCAAATACTTTTCCTCTGCACATATAGGAATAGGCATCCATAAATCCACCGGCAATCGCAAGGATCACACCAAGTTTAATTGATTCTGACATCTGTTTTGAAAATTTCAAGTTACTCATCCTCTCTGTCGTATGCTTTGATGTATACAAAATTCTCATTGTTTCGTTCTGTATGATAATCCAAATTCAGTGCCGCGTCAAGAAAATCCTTACCACCGGACTCCACTGCCTTCACCGTCATGCCAAGTGCCGCTTCCACGTCCTGCACCGTCAGATCATCCAGAAAGACCTCTTCTCCGCTTCGCAGCATATTGATCGGAATCTGCAGAGTATCTCCCAGATCCTCTCCTGCTTCTTTTCTCTCTTTTAACTGTGCCACCAGATCCTGTCCGGTAATCAGACCGGATACGGTGATCGTCTCACCAAAGAAATCATTACGGATGCAGGCAACCGTGATCTTTACTTTTGGAAATGCTTCCGTGATCCTGTCTGCAAATTCCTGAATTGTCGGATACGCAAGCTTTGCAGTCGCAATGGTAAATGTCCGTGCGATCCCTTCTTTTAACTTTGGATATTCTTCACTTTCCTGAAGCTCTTCAAAGGCATGGTAAAATTCATCCCGTAGAAGCCGCATCATGCCAACACCATTTTCCAGCTGGATATATCCGTCATAACGTCCTTCCTCTGGGAAATCCCGCTCTGCAAGGATATACCACTCGTCACTTGCATGGATAAAATGAAGTCCAAACTCGTCATACGCCTTCTTCTGATAGCTCTCGATCAGATCAATGACCTCTTCCGCTTCTTCTTTATCAAAAAGCTCCAGTGGATAAAGTCCCTCCCTGTATTTGGAAAGTCCTGCCGGAACCACTGACACACTCCGCATAAACGGCAGATACTTCATCAGATCTTCGATAGAACGCTTCAGCTCATCCTTATCATTAACTCCCTTGCACAGTACGATTTGCCCATTCATCTCCACATGTCCGGCATACAGATCATCCAGGAATTTCAGCTTTTCTCCGGCGAAACGATTGTGGAGCATCTTGCAGCGCAGCTCCGGGTTCGTTGTCTGCACAGAAATATTGATCGGCGCAAGCTGCATCTCGATAATACGGTCCACATCTTTCTGCTTCATATTCGTCAGAGTGATATAATTTCCCTGCAGGAAAGAAAGACGGGAATCATCATCTTTGAAATACAGTGTCTCACGCATTCCCGGCGGCATCTGGTCGATAAAACAGAAAATACACTTGTTGCTACAGGAACGGTAGTCACTCATTAGACCATTTTCAAATTCTACGCCAAGGTCATCATCATACTCTTTCTCGATCTCCAGAAGCCATTCTTCCCCGTCCGGCTTGCGGATCAGCACTTCTACATACTCATCCTTGATCATGTAACGATAATCAAAAACGTCCTCTATTTTCTGGTTGTTTATTCGTAGAAGGACATCTCCCGGCTCGATCTCCATCGCCTCGGCAATTGAATCCGGGTAAACCTCACGGATCAGATGTCCCTGATACTCATTTTTCTTACTCAAATTATATTCCTCCCCAAATTCGGAATCGGAAACAAAACCTTTTCCAGGCTAGCTTCCTCTTTCATGTAATCCTCATATTTTTATCATAAACGACTTTTTCTGCAATGATTACATACTTTTTCATCATACCATAAAACTGAAAATTTCGGTAGGGATAAAATTCAGAAGCCTGAAACAGAAGCCTGAAACAAAAATTCACCCATAAATTCAAACGATACCTTTCATTCTCCAACAAAACACCGGAGAACGAAATCTTTTACGGTTCCATTCCCCGGTGTCCGGTTTGTATATATGGTTATCTATATACAATTTCCATATGCTTCAAAATAAAATATTCTATTTCTGATACCGCATGTTACAAGAAAGGCTTGCGGTCTTTTATTAGAAACGGCTAAATCAAGTTCCTCCTGTTCTTACGCGTATAAGTATTGTCGACTTCTATATAGTAGCATATTCGCGGTGTACTTTCCTAGTGGTAAAAAGGGAGATTCTTTTGCTACTGAAAATACCGGTTTGACAGCTTGCGAAATCCACCGAAATGTATCGAAAAATATTTTCTTTCTCCGAATTCCTTTTAATTTTTCAAAATAAATTTTCTTCTTTGTAATATCTGTTTAAAATCAGAAACATGATTTTAGTGATTTTTTACAGAAAATCCGTTCGATTCTACACTGCATCCCCACGCTCTGTTACCAGTTCGTATCCGACACTTGCTACTCGTCTCCCCATACATCCGCGACATTCTGCTGCCTCTTCACCGGTACAGATCTTGTTGTCATACAGCTCATACTGCTTCCGGTTCTTCACCGGAGAAAGGTTCGGCATCACGACATTGGCTCCTGCCTGCAGCCCTTTCTCTCTTCCAAGCGGATCCATCGTCCCAAGTGCTGTTGTCGCCGGAAGAAGTACCTTCGGCAGCAGAATCCGGATCACAGCGAGCAAAAACAGTGTCATCTCCACACTTCCTGCCGGTTCTTTTGCAAACTGCGTATCATGATGTGGGATAAATGGTCCGATTCCCACCATCTCCGGCTGCAATTCTTTCAAGAATACCAGGTCTTCTGCCAGATCTTCTGTCGTCTGATAAGGCGAACCAACCATCATGCCAGCCCCCACCTGATAACCAAGCTTCTTCAGATCATACAGACAATTCTTACGAACGGCAAGGCTCATCTTCTCCGGATGTAGCTTCCGGTAATGCTCCTCATTCGCCGTTTCATGGCGAAGCAGATACCGGTCTGCTCCGGCTTCCCGAAATCTCTTGTAACTCTCATAAGACTTCTCTCCGATAGACAAAGTCAGTGCACATTCCGGATATGCTTCCTTGATTTTTTTAATAATCTCTACCATCCGGTCATCCGTATAATAAGCATCTTCTCCGCCCTGTAGCACAAACGTCCGGAATCCAAGCTCATACCCATTCTCACAGCATGCCATGATCTCATCCTCTGTCAGACGGTAACGCTTTGCATTCGTATTACTCTTACGGATTCCGCAGTAATAGCAGTCATTCTTACAATAATTGGTATATTCGATCAGCCCTCTGGTAAATACCTTTTTCCCGTAATAAATCTCCCGGATACGGACTGCTTCCTCTTTCAGTCTCCGGACTGCCTCCAGATCTTCTGCACATTTTATCAATTCGACAAATTCTGATTTTGTAAAATCCGGATTTTCGATGAATCTTTCGTAAACTGGTTTCATTCTTTCCATTCTCCCTGCCTGGTTTTCTGTGCCTTTTCTGAACTTTTCTAACTTTATGCAGTCTGTTTATCTCTGTACTCAATTATCCATACACAACTTGCATAAAGTTAAAATCAGACATTTCGTCATACAAGTATCAACAATACTATGCTCAGTCTATAACATCATAAAATTTATTCTATCACACTTCGTCAGCCGCGGCAATCACTCCATCAATGTCTACGATTTCATCAAGCGGAATCCGTTCCCCGCTCTGTAATACGATTTCATTCAGATAGGTGTCAATCCTCCGGATACATCCGGACTTTTTCTGGTAGGAGCCACCTTCCTTTTTCTGATCCGGTACAAAATATTCAAAATCCACTTCCCGTGGTTCCTGACTCTGGCATACTTCCCGTAAATACAGATCCAGTATCTGTCTGCAATCCTCACTGAGTCTGCGTTTCCGCTCGGTCAGTCTTTCGATCTCCCTGATTGCATCTTTATGTCCGGTCAGCGCTGCAAACGGGGCAAACTGCGCCGCTCTGTCCTGCCTTGACATCTGCGGATGTCTGACCGATACATGATGCGGTAAATGAATGATATCCTCGTATCCTGTCATGCCTTATGCCCTCCGATCTGCTCATTCCGCGCTTTGGTAGTGGCTCCTTCCTGAAAATTAAGTCCCTTCAGAATTGCATTCTTCCCATACTTCTTCTTAATCGAAAGTACTGCCTCCTGCATCTTCTTCTCCCGTTCAAGCTTCTCATCCTGCTGCTTCTTTTCATTACCTTCGGTAAAATCAGTAAACAGATCCAGTTGCCGGAATTCTGTCTTATCTGCCGCTTTCTTTTCATCCAATACGTGATTCGCTGCCATCGAAATCCGCCGCACCATCAAATGCGGATTCACAATCCGGTCATACAGTTCCATCACCGCATCGGTTATCATTCTCGCAGAAGCTGTATACTCTCGTAGATTCGCTGTTCCATGTGCATGCTTTGGAATCTTTCTTCCATACCGGTCCACTGTCACCTCCCCTGTATAACCTTTTCCACTTCTCAGATTCTCGATATCATATCCGACAGTCAGCACGATCTGATCCGTAACCAGATGCTTTTCTACAAGATCAAGCGTCAAAAGATCCAACATCTCTTTAACCACAATTTTCGCCTTTTGGGCATCATACGGGCAATGTAGTACCTGTCCTGCACCAACACTGTTATGCTCCGGCTGATACGCTTTTACATCTGCAATCGTACACGGTTCCCACCCCCAGGCATGATCGATCAGAAGTTCTGCATTCACACCGAACATTTTATACAAAAGCTCTTCGTTATAAAATTCATTCTCTTTTCCAACCGAACATCTGGCAATATCTCCCATGGTATACAGTCCACATTGTTCCAGCTTTTTCGCATAGCCTCTTCCCACACGCCAAAAATCCGTAAGCGGTCTGTGGTTCCACAAAGATCTGCGATAACTCATCTCATCCAGACTTGCAAACCGGAAACCATTCTCATCCGGTTCGCTATGCTTTGCCATGATATCCATCGCAATCTTCGCCAAATACAGATTCGTACCAATTCCAGCTGTCGCCGTAATCCCGGTCTGCTCATAGATTTCCCGCATTATCTTTCCTGCAAGTTCTTCCGGTGTCAGTCGGTAAGTATGCAGATAATCGGTAACATCCATAAAAACCTCATCGATTGAATAGACATGTATGTCTTCCGGTGCAACATACTTCAGGTAAATGTCATAAATCCGGGTGCTGTACTTCATATAGAGTGCCATCCTCGGAACCGCCGTGATATAATCCAGTGCAAAGCTCTGGTCTGCCTTTAATTCCCCGGTGTCACAGGATTGCCCGGTAAATTCATGTCCTCCATTTTTCCGCTTTCGCTCGTCGTTAATCTCCTTCACCTTCCGGACAACCTCAAAAAGTCTTGCCCTTCCCGGAATCCCATATGCTTTCAGCGCAGGAGAAACAGCAAGACAGATCGTCTTCGTTGTCCTCTCCGGATCGGCTACAACCAGATTCGTCGTAAGCGGATCCAAATTCCGTTCCTTGCACTCCACCGAAGCATAGAAAGATTTCAGATCAATTGCTACATAACTGCGTGTCTGCTCCGGCATTCGCCGCACCTCCTAACATTTTCGCAAGAGAACATATGTTCTTTTTCAATTATACTATATTTTTTCGCCGACCACAAGATTACAACTATAAATTTTTTATTTTTTAAGCAATTGGATATTCAGATCCACATTTCCTTCAATCCCCGGCACGCTTCCTGTACTGGAATACTGCCACATACTGAACCTATACGGCGTCTGCGGAAGTTCTTCATAATCTGCATACCAGACCGGATAATCCAACAGCTTTTCCAGATCCAGTTCATACGCTTCCCACAGCATATTGCTGTAAATCATGGCATCATATCCCGCTTCTTCTATTTCTTTACAAAATACCTTCGCATTTTGGGTAAATTGTTCTCCCGTTACATCATCCGTCCGTGCTTCGTCTTCCAGAATATGCTCTGGATCGTACACAACCGGCATCTGAAGCTCCTGCCCTTTCAAATGTTCCAGAACAAAATCAGCCTCTTCCTTTGCCTCTTCTTCATTTACCGCCTGCGAGAAAAAATAAACGCCCACATCTATTCCAGCTTTTCTGGCATTTTCCATATTCTGTTCAAACTTCTCGTCTGCATTTAACGTACCTTTTTCACCATAGCCACGATATCCGATCCGCAAAATTGCGAACTCATAGCCCGCTGCTTTCACCTGCTCCCAGTCAATATCTCCCTGGAAAACAGATACGTCTACGCCAAGCCTTGAAGTATATTTTTTATCCTCATAACTCATCTTATTTTCATTTTTTACAAAAAGTGCGTTATCATACGGATTTTTCGCAACTGCTTCATTGATTTCCACCGTATAACACTCTCCGTGTGCATCTACAAAATCAAGCGTATTTTTCTCATCTGTACTTTCCGCATTTTTTGCATCCGCAGAAGTTTCTGCTGTTTTCTTTCCAGAACATCCTGCAAGCAAAGCTACTAACATTCCGAAAATAATCCATCTTACTCTTCTCATCTGATCTCCATTTTCTTCACTGTATTTTCCGGCACTTTTATCACACCAAACCGCCACAAAAGGCTTTTTCTTTTTTCTTATACTCCTTATAGTTGTTCTTCAAACTCTTCACAGCGCATGATTTCCTTCACCGCATCCGTCAGTGCATAAAACAAATACGCATCTTTCACTCTTGCTTCCGGATGCGAAAATGAGATGACAACAGATTTGCCATCTCTGAAATACCAGATTCCCCTTGAAGTCATTTTCCAGTCAACCTCTCTGTCCTTATAACATGCATCCATAAAAGCATACTCCGTGCCACAGCAAATAATAAAGTCTGCTTTATACAAATCAATCTGCTCCTTGATAATGTCATGATGTTCAACTGCTGCCCTGTAAATTTCACCATTATTTGAAGTATGTCCACCAGAAGTTTTCTTCAAATTGACCGCTGCTATTTTCTTCAACTCCCGTAAGCGTCTCTGTTCATTGTCCGTCTCCATCTCAGACCACAGAAATTCTTTTTCCCAGGACAGAATTCCTTCCGTCCAGCGTGCAATATTATCCCATGTCTGTGGTCTTCCACCCTCATAAACAAAATCCCGCAGGTCCCAGCTTTTTCCGCCATTTACTTCTTTTAAGATATATACGATCTTATATCTGGCATTTAAAAATTCCTGCTCGCAGATCACTCCATCGGCTACAATACTGGTATCTTTTTCTCTTAATTTTTGAAATAAAAGCTCCTCTCGTTCTTTAATCGACATAGCTGTTTATTATTCTCCATAATCTTTAATTATACCTTCATTTATCTAACTATTTCATCCGGTTCAAACTGCTCCGGATACACACTGCTTCCTTCATATCCACAGACTCCCATCCTTGGCGAATTCGTAACCGGAAGTAGCCACACCTCTTCACTGTCAATTTCTTCTTCAAATTTGTCTTCTTCAAGCTTGTCTGCACACTCGTCACACCAAAATGGTTCTTCACCATAAATATCCACAGCATTTATCCAGGATGCTCTGTGTTCCCCACAAATCGAACACTGAAATTCCGGTGGATTGTTTCTGGATAATATCACCACTTTTTTACTCTGCTTTGGTGCATTATAATAATTCAATACTTTGATCGCAAGTTCCGTAGTAGATCCAAAATCATACTCATATCCAAACAACATATCCGATTCAAGTATTTCTTTTAATTTGTGTTCCGTACTTTCTGCCGGCTCATCCCAGCAAAAATCATCATCTGGTTCCTTTTCATAGCTTACGCCATTAATCTCAAACGCACTTAAATGTCCACAGCATTCTACCCAGATATCACGGATAAACTGATCCAGATCATCCAATGTTGCATTCTCTTTGATCTGTATAATAAGCCAGTAATCTTTGTTGTACGCTCCATATAACAGCAGTTCAAAATACTTCTCTGTTTCTGTTGCTTTTTCGTATAAATCAACTCTTTTCTTACACGTTTGCAAATGTTTTACCATGCCTGTTCTGGTATATTCTTTACCGCAATATTTACAATAGCCTCTCGTACTTTTTCCCATTTGATGTTCTCCTTCACAACTTTTGTAACCCATATTACTGTAATTTATAATCCAAATTACTGTTTTGATAGTTCCAAGATAACTGTGTTTCCTATATTGTAAGGCTTTCTGATGTGTTTGTCACTCTTTTGTTTCTATCAGGTTACTAATGTAAAAGTTCGTTTACCTTTGCTTGAACAGCAGAATAATTTGGCTGCTGTACTTGGGAAGTACACACCTGTCGTGATGAGCAGTTTTCTTATTTTGATTGGATTTAAGTCTAGAGAATCTGCTATAGATTGGAGAGAACAATTCCCATGATTATTCGTGCAGTTCCACACGGCAGTCCGCAAGGATATCGTTCAGGCTTCTCATTGGAAGGGTCCAGTTTCAGGAGTTTGTTGACATCCTTCAGTCCGGACTGCGTCCCCTCGATTGACTTGTTTACACTTTCCAGTGCTTTGGAGAGCTTTGTGGTATCGCCGCCGATTTCAACGGTGATGCCCTGGATTCTGGATGCTATTTGCGTAACCACCTCCTCACAGGCATAAGAAAAGCCCATCTGCACGGAGCAGACAGACTAAAAATGGGGATAAAAATACCCTGCCAGCTTTCACCAGCAAGGTTGATTAGAATTTTTACTTGTAAAGGTCTTCCAACGTTATCAGCCGAACTTCACCTCGCTCTTGTGCCTGAAGAAGTCCATCTGTGAATCCGCCTTTCGAGAAGATATAGTAGTGATAGTTGTTGCCCTTTCCAAAAACTGAGGCATAATCCCGAATCAAATCGAGTTCATCCACACCGATTTTCTCATTCCGGTATTTGCATGAACCGATGATATAGTCTTTGCCCTCAACAGGAGTTCCAACGATATCAATCTGTATCTGCTTTTTCTTCTTCGGGTCTGTCCCCCACCACTGGCCGATTTCACTCAGCTCAATAGGAAGGCTATCCGAATAATAGAGCAGGTAATCCTGACACATCTTCTCATAAATTAGACCCATGTAATCAGGAAGATACTGTTTTACAGCGTGTGGATAGGTCTTTGCAATTCTGCCAGAGTCAATGGCACTCATATTGATTGGCACAAACCGATACCAGAAACGGAAGAAGTTATCAGCCAGCAGATAGATGGTTTTCTTACCCGGTTTTTCTGTAATCGGTGTTTCTTTCTTAGCAATGCCAAGGTCGATCAGCGTTTTCAGGTACTTCGATACGACCGAGTTTTCCTCGCCGACCTTCATCTTGATATCGTTCATTCGGGAAGCACCTTCTGCAATCGCTTTAATGATTGCATTATAAATAGCCGGCTCCCGGAGTTCCTGCTTCAGTAAGTTTCCCGGTTCCTCATACAGATAGCTGGAGCGGTCAAAGAAATTATCCAACAGAGCTTCATCCACACTATCTCGCACATCCAACTTATTGATATAGTGGGGAACTCCTCCCGTGATTCCATAAATCAGGGAATTGTCTTCTGCAGACAGATTTGAGTGGAACACAGCGGTTTCTTTATAGTCTAGCGGCTCAATCTTAAACTGACCAGTACGTCTGCCATACAACGGACTTTCTTTGCCAAGCACCTGACTCTCCATGAAGCTCATAGAGGAGCCGCAAAGAATCAGGTACATCTTGGACTCTGTCCATTTGTGATCGATGATGTGCTGCAGCATCGCTGAAATAGCTGGTTTTGCTTTTGCAAGATAAGGATACTCATCAATGACAAAGACAATCCTCTTTTCCTTTGAAAGTGCTGTCAGCTCATCCAAAGCTGCATCATAGGACCTGAACTCCGGTGCAGTCTCCATATCCGGCCGCTCAAAACTCATAATCGACTTTGAGAGAGCTTCCAGATTTCCCTTTCCTGTCGTGTTCAATGCAGAAAAGAAAATGGTAGGCTTATCTTTGCAGAACTCGTTGATCAGTGCCGTTTTACCAACACGCCGTCTGCCGTAGATGACAATGCACTCAAACTTATCACCTGCGTACCGTTTATTCAGTTTCCGCAGCTCATCCTCACGGCAATAGAATTGACTCATCTGCTCACCTCCAATAATTATACTCGTGAGTTAGTAACTCGTAAGTTACTTCTTTACGAGTATAATAAATCAGATAGTCTACAAAGTCAAGTAAAATAAGTCGAACCTTTAGAATCAATCGAAGTCCGACTGACTTGCCAGCTCTTTGTACGAATAGTCGTCATTCTGCCGTTCCGTGAACATATCGTTGACCAACCCGATGGTCGGCAGGTCGAGGTCGGCGATGCTGATACCGAGCTGTACACAGCGCAGCAAAAAGAGCGGGGTGCTTTATTCTCCCAGTCCGTACCATCGTTGCTCAGGCTGAAATCGCTGTGGCTCTGTTCGCGGCTGTCGCTGTTATGATCCAGACGGTGTGTACCAACAACATCCAACGGCATTGCCCACTTGAAGCACTTATTCAACTTATCGTACCATCCTTCCAGCAGCCTTCAGTCGGAAAGACTTTTGGTGGCAATACATCAGACTATCGTGCATGTAAGGTTTCACACGGATTAAATCTCCCTTTTGATGACACCACAGAAATTGATGGATTTGACAATCGGGTCAAATCACAATATCAAAGCGTGGTACACCAAACGGATACACTCGTTGACAATTTTCTGCATACTAAGTTCGATGAGAGAATGCGTTGGCTTATTCAGGTAATTCTCACTCTGCTTGCCGCGCATCAGTAGGCAGAGCAAGTCAGAGGGCAAGTCACAAACTCGACCGTACAGGATGATAAGGTTGCAGTGATACTTGACTTTTGTTCTATTCCACGTTCCAGGAAAGAGATTCAAGCATATCTTGGTCTCACCGGAAGAAACAACTTTAATGATAAATATTTAAAACCACTCTTAGCTTCTGGAAAACTGAAAATGACTATTCCAGACAAGCCAAACAGCCGACTACAAAAGTACGTCAAGACATAAATAAACTCCGCGGCACACCACCACGGAGAAATCTAAACATATAGGAGGACACACAAAATGAAAGCACATAAATATTGGTCACTCGGCGCACTTGCCTGCATGGCAGGGTGCTTCTACACAGGCTGCAAGAAACTGATGCAGGCTCACAAGTATTTTGCTTGTGGCTCTCTGGTCTGCATGGGCATGGCAATCTACTCAGGCCACAAAATTGCACCGAAGAAGAAAAAAGCTGAAAAGCCTGAAAAATAAGAACACACGCCGCAACAAGCGAGGGCTTTTTTGAACTCCAGAAGTTCACTTTATTTCCATCACAAACTATACGCTTCCATCATGAGCCGAATTCCGACTTTCAGGCCTTCCTCAAAAGCGGTCTTCTCCCATGCACAGCACACCGTCCCCTGCCGGTCCATGATCTTTTCCCATAGCGGAATCTTATCTCCAACATAGTCATCTACGAGTCTATTCATTCCGTTCAAGCTACGCAGCCACTCTTCCAGTTCTTTTTCCTTGGCCTTTGCTGCTTTCCCGGCATCTGTGTTTTTCTCTACTGGGTTGTTCTCCGTGTAATGCTCGTAGATCAGATCCAGCAGGTTCTCTACCGGCGGGTAATACTCCGGCTCTGTTTTCTTCAAATACTCCTCCAGCATTTCCTTCAGTTTTTCTATAATGCTACCATCCTTCCCAACTGAGATTCACATCCTCAGTTATGGCACATATTACCGCACACTTCTGTACATAGCAACCTATTTTTTGCGGTCTTTTGGACGGCCCATCTTCTCCTTTACCTTGTCCGGCACATCGATCAGCCCGAATCGATAGAACATTCCGTATATGTAGGTCACTCCCCGGATATCGCCCAAAGCTTTCGGGCGGTCTACCACTTCTCCTTTAATATTCTTCAGCGCCAGCAGCACTGAACTCCACGCTAAACTTTTACTCTTCTCCCGGCGGTCGATCCACAGCTCTTTCGTGTACTCGCCGCTTCTTCCTTTCCTCACCTCATAAGTAAATGGCAACCCGGAGTAGGTTTTGAATTTCACACCGGCATAGGCCAGAACCACTCCCCAGAAGTTCTCTTCTGTCGGATCAGCCCTCCACCGCTTCATCGCTCTGTATCTCCGCTGCCGCTCTGCTCCAACACTGATTTTATCTTTCTCTGTACTTGGAAAATACACGCCTTTCTGATATGGCAGGTACGAGGTAACGGAGGCTTTGGAGAGTTGAAGAGTAGAGGATGTTGAGAGTATGGAGGTTTTGTAGTCTTGTGTTTCACGGTATTCTTGAAAGGTACCTTGCACCTTCTCTGCCACTTCAGATTCATACACACCGGCCGTGATGAGCAGCTTTCTTACTTTGATTGGATTTAATCCCAGTTCTTCGCCGATGGCCTGCAAGGACATCTCAGAATCATAAAGTGCCACAGCACTTTCCATCTGCTCTTTCAGATTTTTCCCGGCATCGTACTCTGGCTTCAACTTCTTCCGGCCACCGCCTGGTTTTCTTGTTTTCTTCATTTTATTCATGCAGCTCCAACGGCAGTCCGTCCGGGTCATGGAAGAAAGTCATCTTCTTGCCGGTGTAATCATCCACACGAATTGGTTCACATTCAATTCCTACCTCTGCCAACTCATTCACTGTCTGCTCCACGCTCTCCACACAAAATGCAAGATGACGCAGCCCACAGGCCTCCGGGCGGTTCACACGCTTCGGTGGGTTTTCTTCTGCAAAAATCTCCAGCTCTGTGTGTTCGTTAACACGCAGATCTAGCTTCCAGTCCTTACGCTCTGGACGGTAGTTCTCTCTGATAACAGAGAATCCCAGCTTGTTCACATAGAAATCCTTTGCAGCTTCGTAGTCAGATACGATGATTGCAATATGATGTATTTTTGATAAGTTCATTTTATATCACACTCCATTTCTTTTAATTTTGTCCTTCTTTTATTTCCATCACAAGCTATATGACAGCCTTCAAAAAATACCGTGTAAACTCCTGGAGTTCAGTTTGTCCACACGGCATTTATTTTTTTCTTGGGTTCTTGTTTATTTCAGTTTTTCGAGAATCTCATCCGCACTCATCCCGCTTGCCAGCAGCCTCTTCAGCACAGCCTCTGCTTCGGTCTTCTTCGCTTCTTCAGCGGCCTTAGCATCTGCCTTTGCCTTCTTCGATTCCAGGGATGCCACTTCTTTTTCGGCCTTCTTCAGAGCAGTCTTCTTCTCTTTCAGATCAGCCTTCAAAGTGTCAATGTTTGCGGTGATGGATGAAATCTCAGCAGTCAGGGAAGTGATAGATTCCTGCTTCTCCGCGATCTGAGATGCGTAGTCGGTACGGGTAGTTTTGGGACGGTTTTTGCTGCCTTTTGTTCTGGGCATAGGTGATAACCTCTTTCCTTTTATAGTGGTTTAAGTATAGCACTGTGTTGGGGGACGGGCAATATCATGAATTCGCAGTATAAAAATCCAAATATTTATGCTGTGTCTCACAGTATTTGATATAGCTTGTCATCAAAGAAAGGCATTGCACTCTGTCTACTTTTAATCCAGACGGGTGTGCCAGTTCATTGCGAGTTAATCTTAAATATGTAGCATATATTGCCTTTGCCGCATTATCAAGCGAAGGCGACAAACCCTTCACTGTCGGATATTTAATCTGATTTGTAGTCGCATCTTTCAACTTAAGAACTTCTAGCAATATGTTTTCATATTCCGCATACCGCTGCGAAACCACATTCTTCCCCTGTAAAGCATTTACATAAGTTGCTTGTAATGTCGGTTCTTTATTAGCAAGAAAGCTTTCCATTTTTTCTATAAGTTGCGTTGCCAAATACTCACCAGCCAATCCAAGCATAATAAGTGCTGATTCAAACGCATCTGCATTATAGCATTTTAAACTTTGTTCAATATAGAATTTTTCCCATTCATCAATAGATGAAATCGAAGAAATCTTCTGCATATAGGCATCTGGGTCATATGGAAAAATATCGCGTTCTTCTATACATTTCAATCCATATTTCGTAACATGAAAATATGGAAGGCTATCTCCGTAACCACCAATTGCACCAGGAGATAAAATATTATGATATGTCATCAAATGAACTTCTTCATTAAACAAATCCAGATTATCATTATCTAAATTTGTATTGCTCAGATAATATGGATATTCACCCGGAACTCCCCATGCCATTGTCGGGATTTCTACCACTTTTTCTATCACGCCATGTTCAATGCCGATATACTCGACTAATGCTCGCAGAGCTGAAACAGTTCCCCTATAGCCGTACATTTCAAATGTCTTTTTCCAAGGAGTCTTTTCTGGATTTTTTTCTGCAAGAGCTTCAAATATCAAATTTCTCATTTCAAGACTTGTCATTACGAAATCCCTCCAATCTAACAGATTTCTTTTCTCACATCTCAGCCGATCATAAGATCGTTGCCTGCTGCTCACCACGGAGAGGTGTGTGATTATTACGAGCAGCGTGGGGAGCTACCGCTCCCATTATATCACAAGTCTGCAAATAGATCAGCCTTATACACGCCATCCGCCAACATTTTCTTGAAGCTGTCTTTCACTGCTGCGACATCCTCATGGTAGGTCATGCCGTACCAGGTGTCGTTGGTCTTCAGAACCTTCACAGACATCTTGCCCTGCTCCAGCAGCTCACCGATGAAGATTGGGATCAGATACTCGGCTTTCTGAGGATTGCTCGGTACTTCTTTCTCAAAGAACTCTTTGAAGCCCTCTTCCAGTACATCCAGAAAATCAGGAGTTAATCCCCACATATTCATAGAAACCAGAGAATCAACATCAATCACTTTTCCGTCTGCCTCTGCTCCATCTGCAGTCTTCACGATGTTCTTGGTCTCCACAACCTCAGTCAAGTTGTTATCCTCGTCCATCTTGCAGATACCGCGAGTCACACCGCCGTTATCGGACAGAGTGTTCTTCAGAACGAAACCAGCCATGCAGGACTTGCCGCCATTCACTAGATACTCATGGACAGCCTTGAAGCCTTCCTTGCCATAGTAATCATCTGCATTGATCACGATGAACGGAGTTTTAATTACGTCCTTCGCTGCAAGCACAGCCTGACCGGTTCCCCACGGCTTTGTACGGCCTGCCGGAAGTTCTCCCGGAATATCGTTGATATCCTGGAAAGCGTAGTCTACAGTTACATTGTGAGAGGAGCAAATAGAGGCAATGCGATCACCGATCACCTCTTTGAATTCCTTCTCGATATCCTTACGGATAATAAAAACTACATGGTTGAAACCGGCCTCGATTGCATCATGGATTGAGTAGTCCATAATGATATGATTCGAAGCGTCTACCGGCTCCAACTGCTTGATTCCTGTTCCGAAACGGCTGCCGATTCCGGCTGCCATGATAAGTAATGTTGTTTTCATAATCTCTCCTATGCTCGTGCTGCTTTTATCGGACATACCTTAATGCATTGATAGCACCGCACGCACTTGCTTTCATCAATCTGTGGATATTCAAATCCCTCTTCGTCCTCTACCATAGAAATAGCTTCTTTCGGACAGATGGCATAACAAGCCGTACATCCACAGCATTCTTCTTTTCTTTTATATAGTACTGGTATTTCTCTTTCCATTTTTCTCATCTTCACCTTTACTGTTAGCCAAACAACTCTCTAACTAAACGACTATTCTTTATTCTATTGGCACTAATAATCACTGCCAATACAACAGTCCCAATTAAACATGCTACAAATCCCGTAAATCCATATGATGGTTCTTTCCCATCAATTAAACCCCAGAGAAAAAAATTATCATATGTGTATAAAAGACGACTGTACTCATTCGTCTTAAAAAATGACTCTGTGCATCAGTCACTTTTTCAACTTTAAGATTCTGAACAAAGATAAAAAAAGCCACACAAACGCTAAGTCGCAAAAATACATTGTCAATAAAAACATCAAATATAAAAAGAGTCACAAAAATAATGCACGAATATCTGACCACAGCATTATTAATCCACTTGCTATACTTCTGTATTAATGCTCCTATAAGCATTAGATATATTCCGGAAAACACTCTTCCTTCAGAAAAGGTTTTTGCTAAACACACTGCAAGCAATCTACTGAACCCATGAAAAGAATTCTGATTAATGACCAGATAATCAGTGCCTTTCGATATTATAAAGGAAATACTAATAGTCCAAATAACCTTAGGTGTCTGAAATCCATTTCTGATAAGGAAATAAAATACAATAGATGCATATATAGCTGCCAGCAAATACCAAAGCGGATAAGAAAAATAGTTTTGTCCTTGGAACAAAATATTTCTAATATATAAAATACCGGATTTGAATATACCATATTTATCAACAGAGAAAAAGCCGTAGAACGCAAGAGGAAGGTATAGTATACTCCAAATAAAATAAGCCCTTAACATTTTCAGTATTTGTTTTTTTGCCTTTTTCTTGTTATATTCACAGTCATATGGCAAAATTAA
This sequence comes from Coprococcus sp. AF102-57, assembly GCF_027686195.1. Classification (NCBI taxonomy): domain Bacteria; kingdom Bacillati; phylum Bacillota; class Clostridia; order Lachnospirales; family Lachnospiraceae; genus Coprococcus; species Coprococcus sp. AF102-57. The sequence goes on from NZ_JAQCSY010000010.1 coordinate 41,540, forward strand.
TTTTCCAAATACCAGGTATCCTGTCGACATAAAAAAGAATGGAACGGATAATGCCACAGTCGTTTCATATAAATTTTTCCCAATTCCATTTACACTTTGCAGCGGCTGTGTATGAATAGCAACGACACATATTGCCATTAAAAACTTTACGACATCAATAGCTCTGCTCTGCTCTGCTCTGCTCTGCTCTGCTCTGCTCTGCTCTGCTCTGCTCTGCTCTGCTCTGCTCTGCTCTGCTCTGCTCTGCTCTGCTCTGCTCTGCTCTGCTCTGCTCTGCT